>CAIMDZ010000135.1 GCA_903839875.1 uncultured Bacteroidota bacterium | reverse complement strand
TGGATGTATGTGTCCCGCCCTTAGTTATCGACAGCAATTCATCCCTTTCCTGCTCCGTTAGTGTAACCTTGTACTTTTCCATAGTTTTTGCACAAAGGTACAAAAATTATGCGTCATAGTATGTGTGACATGACACTAGTGGGAGCATCCGGAACGGATTGATACCCGTTTCCACACAACACCAAACCGTACAACATCGAACCGATGAATAATGATTGGAATTTATGCGTAATATCTCGGTGTAGGTGAACAGATGATAAATAATGTCATTAAACAATCCCCACATCTGTAGTAACTTTTCTAATTAACCCCACATAAAACCCCAACTAAGCAAAACTTTTTATAAATTCGCACCAAATTTAAAAGAGCGTGCAGAGTCCGTTTGGGAAAGAACAATATTTGAACTGGTACGAGCTCATGTTGTTGCTTAGGCGTTTTGAGGAAAAAGCCGGGCAATTGTATGGGATGCAGAAAATAAGAGGATTTTGCCATTTATATATTGGACAGGAAGCTATTGCCGCAGGGGCAATGAGCGCTATGCGCCCCGATGATAACCTGATTACCGCTTACCGTGATCATGGTCTTGCTATTGCCAAGGGCATATCTGCAAAGCAGTGTATGGCTGAATTGTATGGCAAGGCGACGGGTTGCACCAAGGGAAAAGGGGGCAGTATGCACTTTTTCTCGAAGGAAAAAAGGTTTTTTGGGGGGCATGGTATTGTGGGGGCCCAGATAGGGCTGGGAGCAGGAATAGCATTCGCCGAGCAGTACCAGGGTACCGACAGGGCTACCATCTGCCTCTTTGGCGATGGCGCCGCAAGGCAGGGGTTGCTGCACGAGACGTTCAATATGGCAGTGTTGTGGCAGTTACCGGTGGTGTTCATTTGCGAGAACAACTATTACGCAATGGGTACATCGGTAGAACGTACATCTAAGGTGCTGGATATTTACAGGCTGGCTGATGCCTACGATATGCCGGGTGATACTATTGATGGTATGAGCTGTGAAGAAGTGCATAAAGGGATAGAGCGGGCTGTGAGACGTGCACGAGAGGGTGGGGGACCAACCTTCCTGGAGATAAAGACCTACAGATATCGCGGTCACTCTATGAGCGACCCGGCTAAATACAGGAGTAAAGAAGAACTGGAAGAATATAAAGAGAAGGACCCGATCAGCCAGGTATTGAAAATCATACTTGATAATAAGTACGCAACTGACGAACAAATTGAGCAGATAAATGAAAAAGTGAAGATGGAAGTGGAAGAAGCTGTTAAATTTGCAGAAGATAGTCCATACCCGGATGATGATGAGCTGTATAAAGATGTTTATGTAGATAAGGATTATCCGTTTATAGTGGATTAGGTGCCTCACCCCGGCCCTCTCCAAGGGGAGAGGGAGGTGTAACGTAGGTGCGAACGGCGAGAAACAATAAATAAAGCAGAGTAACAAAAAATAAAACAAATAAAAGGTCCCTGAAATTGATGAGGGATAAAAAAGCAAATCATGGCAAATAAAGTAAGAAACCAACCCGGAGCCCCGGTATCAGGAAGAAAGTCATCAGTGCAGGAACCCAATCCGCTGGACAACATTATGGCGATCTATGAAAAAAATAAGAAAGCCATAAGCACTGGTACCACAATAGTATTGTTGCTGATAGTAGGCTATTTTGCCTACACACGATTGTACAAAGGTCCTGAAGAGGAAAAAGCAGCTACCGCGCTGTTTTTCCCCCAGCAATATTTTGCTGCCGACTCTTTGAACCTGGCGCTTAACGGCGACGGTAAGAATGCCGGTTTTATTAAGATCGGGAAAAAATACAGCTCAACTCCTGCCGGCAATCTCTCTCATTATTATGAAGGTTTGTGCTACCTGAAAATGGGTGATTATAAAAAAGCAATCACAGCATTGAAAGACTTTGATGGCCAAGGCACTTCATTGGGCAATATGGCACAGGGCGTGCTTGGCGAGGCATACATGGAAGACGGACAAGGCGCCAAAGCCATAGATTGCTTTAAGAAAGCTACTGATGATAAGGAAGATGCCCTGGTGACGCCGATGTACCTGTACCAGTTGGGTTTGGCCTATATTGCAGCAAATAATACCAATGATGCGAAAGCTGCATTTAAACGCATTCGCGATGAATACCCCAAGAGCATGCAGGCCCGCGATATGGATAAGGAACTTGCACGCCTTGGTGAATTAAATTAAAGAGCACGTTTTATACATAATTAAGTTCCCCTTTTTACCTTTGGTGAAAAGGGGATTCTTATTATGGCACAATCGCAGAACAGCAGCAGCTTATTGGACACTCATCACCTGGAAGGCCTGAAACTGGCCAGGGTGGCCATAGTTCATACCGAATGGAACGATAAAATAGTAAGGGAACTGGTAAACGGCTGTGAGAGCATGCTGCATAAATATAACGGCGATATTATTGAAAACCTCGCGGTGCCCGGTTGTTTTGAGTTGCCCTTCGCCATACGCAAACTGTGGGAACACTACCAGGATAAAGAAGAAAAACCTGAAGCCATTATTGCATTTGGTGCAGTGATAAGAGGTGGCACTCCTCATTTCGATTATGTATGCCGCGCAGTGACTGATGGTATTTTGCAATTGAATCTTACGCTGCCCATTCCGGTCATATTCGGTGTGCTGACACTGGATAACGAAGACCAGGCCTGGGAGCGCCTTGGCGGGGCTCATGGTCATAAAGGCGAAGAAGCAGCAATAACAGCCCTGAAAATGGTAATCCTTTCAAGGAAGTTGTGATAGTGGAATTGGGGATTTGGAATTGGGGATTTGGATTGTTGTTGATGCTCCGGCGTGGTTTGCGTGCTGCGGTTCTTGTTGTTGGCTGTTGGCTATAATTTGACCTTATTATCAGGGGGTCAGGAGCATCTGCAACCCGCAGTACAAAAACAGCAGACCCTAATTATATTCGCAACTGAAGAAAAGAACTAATGCCCGATGCGTGGTTCCCCGGAACAAGGTCCCGATTTATTTATCGGGAGGTGTTCAGGTGTTCAGCACTTCTTTCATATAACTATCAACATTCCCAAACAAAAACTCCGGGTATTCGTTGCTGAACTTCATTTTAATAAACCCACCTAACAGCGGTCGCGCTGCAGGTTGTTTCATTTCTTCCGTACTTATAGGAATCAGATCATATTCCGCATCGGGGAAGTAACTAAGTACCCGCAATGCAAGCTCCACCCTGTTCACATAATCTGTTCCGCCAATGTTGTAAACACCACGTTTATCGTCTCTCAGAAGAAGATACATTACCCTGGCTATATCCCAGGCATTAGCAGGTGAGGCGTATTGGTCGTAGGGTAATACTAATTTCAGTTTTTGCTGGTTTTTACACTGGTCTACTATACGCGCGACAAAGTTCTTACCTCTTACTTCGTTGCCATATACATTGGTAACCCTGAGTACCAATGGACGGTCTATATCTCTCAGCACCAGTTGCTCAGCTTCAAGTTTATGCCGTGCATATACACCGAGGGGGTTGAAAGGCGCATCTTCTTTGTATGGGCCATTTTTGCCATCATATACATAGTCTGTGGAGATGTAAACCATGCGGGCTTTGCATTCATTCGCCAGCTTTATGAGGTTGATAGTGCTTTGCACGGTTTTCTCATAGCTTTCCTCTTCATGGGTTTCGCAATAATCTACATGCGTGAGTGCGCCGCAATGCACAATAACATCAGGAGCAAATGTGGCTACATCAAAATTGTAAGGATGGTCTGGATTGAGGGTATCGTAGAATACGGTATCATCGGTCTGGAATGAATAGTAGGAGCCAACAACTTCGCAGCCTTGTTCTGTAAAATGTTTGAGGCAGTTGCCGCCCACGAGTCCTGATGCACCGGAGATAAATACTTTCATATCCCAAACCCCTAAAGGGGCTTTTAATGTTAATTGATAAAGTGAGTAAAGATAAATAAAAAAACTGCCCTATAGTTATAGAGCAGTTTAAATCTTATTCTCAAGTAAAGTCCCCCTTCAGGGATGTAGGGTTATACCCCTACCATCGGCATTTCCTGCGGATACAATTTTTTATCCAGCTTCTCACGCACAGCATCAAATGCTGCCAGTGTTTCGTCTATATCCTGGTCGGTATGTGCTGCGGTGGGTATTATGCGGAGTTCTATTTGTCCCTTGGGTATTACAGGGTACACGATCACAGAACAGAAGATGTTATAGTTCTCACGCATATCGAAGGTAAGCTGAACAGCATCATAGAGTCCGCCCTTCATGAATACCGGTGTTACCGGTGTGTTGGTTGTGCCCAGGTCGAATCCACGGTCACGGAAACCCTGCTGTAGCCTGCGTACATTGTGCCATAGTTTTTCTTTCAGTTCAGGATGGGTACGCAGTAGTTCCAGGCGTTTCAGGTTGCCGGCAACAAATGCCATTGGCAAAGATTTGGCGTATATCTGCGAACGCATATTGTAGCGCAGGTAGGTAAGAATCCTTTTGTCTGCAGCAACAAACGCGCCGATACTGGCCATTGACTTGGCAAACGTGGAGAAGTAAATATCTATATCGTCAATGCAGTTCTGCTCATCACCGATACCTGCACCCGTCTTGCCCATTGTACCGAATCCATGCGCGTCATCCACAAACAGGCGGAACTCATATTTTTCACGGAGTACTGCTATTTCACGGATCTTGCCCTGGTTACCGCTCATACCAAATACGCCTTCTGTGATCACGAGGATACCACCGCCGGTTTTCTTCACCAGTTCGGTAGCACGTGCCAGTTGCTTATCGCAATCGGCGATATCGTTGTGCTTATACACATAACGGTGGCTGGGTATAAGGCGAAGGCCGTCAATGATGCATGCATGCGACTCTGCGTCATACACCACTACATCATGCCGTCCGCACAGGCTGTCAATGGCCGACACCATTCCCTGGTAGCCGTAGTTGAACAGCAGGGCGTCTTCCTTGCCAACGAACTCTGCCAACTCACGCTCCAGTTGCAGGTGCAGATCAGAGTTACCACTCATCATCCTTGCCCCCATCGGTGATGCAAGTCCGTATTTTGCTGCAGCCTCGGCATCAGCTTTTCTGACTTCAGGATGGTTGGCCAGCCCCAGGTAATTGTTAAGGCTCCAGATTATTTTTTCCTTCCCCCTGAATTTCATCCTGTTCCCGCACTCTCCCTCCAGTTTCGGAAACGCGAAATACCCGGGCGCTTTTTCTGCATAATCTCCTATTGGCCCTAATCTTTTCTCAAACTTTGCGAATATGTCCATATTATTCAAATTTTACTTTGTATGCTAACAATCTTATTCCGGTGCGAAAATAATAAAAATATAACTGACCGTTCCCCGCACATTTTGCACTTTTGCACTTTGTATCTATAATTTTAAGTATAAAAGCCACTTTTATGAAGGGTTTCAAGCTGTTTATTATTTTGTTAATAGTTGGGATATCATCCTGTTGCAGGCAACATCCAAAGCCGGATAAGCCCAAAATTGTAATTGGTTTGGTTATTGACCAGATGCGCTGGGATTACCTATACCGCTATGCCGACCTTTATGGTAAGGATGGTTTTAAGCGGATAATGGGTGAAGGATTCAATTGCCAGAATACCTCTATTGATTATCTGCCGTCTTTTACCGGGCCTGGCCATGCCTGTATTTATTCTGGTTCTGTGCCATCCATAAATGGCATTGCAGGAAATAACTGGATAGATAACCAAACAGGACGAAATTGGTATTGTGTGGATGATGACAATGTCCGGCTTGCTGGTGATACGTCAAAAAAACCTTCATATAGCCCACGTAACCTTATCACAACAACTATAACAGATGAACTTCGTCTGACCACTAATTTCAGGTCACATGTTTTCGGGGTAGCTATAAAGGACAGGGGTTCCATTTTACCTGCAGGGCATACCGGCAATGCAGCCTATTGGTATGATGATAATACCGGCAATTTTGTAACTAGCACCTATTACGACAAGCAATTCCAGAAACCGGGCTGGCTGGATACTTTTAATAAAAGGGACCTTGCAGACAGCCTTACAAAACCGGGCTGGACTTTGCTGAAAAATCAAAACGTTTATATACAAAGTACCAGCGACTCAAACGTTTATGAAGAAGGTTTTAAGGGTGAAACTGAGCCTGTGTTCCCGCATCAGTTTAAGCAACTGGCAAAGTCTGACAGGTTAAAGACTTTAAAAAGCATTCCTGCGGGTAATGCACTTACTTTTTATATGGCCGAGGCCTGTATAATGGGCGAAAAAATGGGAAGGGGTAGTGATCCCGATTTCCTTTGTGTCAGTCTTTCAAGTACTGATTATGCAGGGCATCAATTTGCCCCTAACTCGGTTGAGGTAGAAGACATGTATGTGCGCCTGGATATACAAATTGCTGATTTTATGAGTTTCCTGGATAAAATTTACGGCAGGGGAAACTACCTGTTCTTCCTCACCGCAGATCATGGGGGCGCACATAATCCTCAATTCCTCAAAGACCATAATATTCCGGCAGGCGCTGGCCCCAACGTGACAGCCAACCTGAACAGCTACCTGAAAGACGAGTTCAAAAAAGATTCGCCACTGGTAAGAGGTGTTGTTAATTACCAGGTTTTCCTGAATGAACAATACATAGCCGGCGACAAATCATTGCACAGGGAAGAAATAAAGACCAGCATACGCAACTGGTTACTCAATTCGTCAACCATGCGTTACAATATGCCATTATCCTTTGTCATTGATATGGAAGACCTGAATAAAACCGCAGTACCTGAACCTATTCGTACAATGGCAATAAACGGTTACAACCTTAACCGAAGCGGTTGTCTGCAACTCATACTCAATCCCGGATGGTTTGAATCCGACCGGTTTACCGGCACCACGCATGGTGCCTGGAATCCTTACGATAGCCACATTCCACTGCTCTGGTATGGCTGGCATATCACTAAGGGAGAGACAAACAGGCCTGTAAACATGACTGATATAAGTGCAACGCTGGCTGCTTTGTTGCACATACAGGCTCCGAACGGATGTATTGGGAAACCGATAACTGAGATTACCGATAAAAAGGTAAGGAAATAGTGTGAAAATTTATAATTTTGTCCTATTAATTTATTTATGAAAATCCCAAGACTTCTTTCAACCGGCGATAATAACAAGGTTATCGTGTTGTCAGTAACGGAAGTGGGTAAAATGTTTCTTGAAGATACCCGTTCTGATATTGGTTCAGAGGCTGAAAAAATGAAATTCGCCAACAAGGTTAATAACCTGGTGTGCCGTTTTATCCGGTTGGATTATGATGAATCGCTTAAAGCTGAGCTTTTGGTAATGGAGCGGATTTATCCTATAGATTACCGTGCTCACGAGGTGGAGAAAAGAGAACTATGGCTGGAGGTGTTTGAACAGGAAATGAAGGAGTTACATAACTCGGGATTCATTCACCATGATCTTAGACGGCCATCCAATATTTCCGGACTCGCTTTCGACAATATACTGCTTACCGATGAGGGGCTGCGGCTGATAGATGTGGGCATATCAGTGCTGAGGTAACAGGTTGGTGATAAACTTTATGGCAAATATCTGGAGGAGGAATTTAAGGAAATGTCATTATTCCGGGAGTATTTTTTAAACCGCTAATACAAAAAACGTAAGGACCCAGAATTGGTTAAAGTGCCGTTAAGGTCTTTTTCTCATTGATTACATCGTTAACTTTAATGCAAAAAACCATGGCTGCTTATCAGGGACTTTATATTGACGGACTATCTGACATACTCGGTGAGGAACAGGCGGAAAGCGAACTGCTGGATTTTGTGAAATCGCATAATTTTACAACGTTATCGCTGTATGAAATTCAAAAGATTTTGCACAAAGGCGATATTAGCAAGGAGACCACAGACGAATTAGCCTCGTTTATTTCGCGTGCCAGAAACGAATTCGGAATAAACCATATTGCAGGCATTGCGGAGAATGCAGATTTTTTTACCAATGTAATCAGCAAGTATAACAGTGTGCGTGGTGAGGCTGCTGAAAAAATGGATGTGTACAATGTGGAATTTGAATTCTGGAACGATGGTCCCATTTACGACTTTTATTGTGATTACTATCTAAAACCCAGCGGACTGCCCTGCGACACTTCCGGGGCTTATACCTTTTTCAAAACACAGTTCAAAGACATACATCAACTGTCAGTACAGGATAAGTGTATATGTGAAACCTATGTGGGATGGCCTGCTGCGCAACAGGCTAAAGAAATGCTTGCGAATGCCAACCGAATACTCGTGCATGCATATGTTACAGATCCTGTAGAAGCTTTTGAATACGTAAAGGAAAGATTATCTTACTATGGCATAGCCGGTAAGGCCAATATCATTATAATATTTTCAGCGGAGCCTGAGTTTTTGGGGCCATGGCTGAACTCAAATAAACCTGAAGAGGCATACACGATCTTCCTGAAAAATTACAATGAAGATCATTCGGCATGGAAAAAAAATATCAAGCTCTTAGGGTATCAATGGTATGTTTATTCGGAGCTGGCTCAGGCGTTAGCAATATAAATTCGTTATATAACGCAGGCCATTGAGAACGTGTTCTCCCGGTTAACATTACAACGCTCCCAAACGAATATTTATATTCGTGGTTTTTAATAATATTGATAGCTGCTGAATATTAAACTAGTAATGCCAGCCCCTGATTGTTTTCTCATTCAGGGCGGTAGTATGGTTCAGGTTGAGGATATCATTGAACTCACGCCAGTTGCCATCTTTAAAGTTGTAATACCCAAGGCAGGTATTGCCATTCACCAGGTGAATGCGGATCCATTTGCTGTTATTGGAATTTGGAAAACGTTCCGGCATCACCGTAATTTTCTTTAAAATATTCTGTGTTGTATCTATCATTTTACTTGTAATGAAGCAAAAGGTACGCCTTTTAATCCATTAAAACTAATAAACACCCGAAAACCCCTGAACCCCTGAAGGAGAACCATGCATTTAGCTTCAGCTATGATATCTGGCCTAATTTCCCTGATTGATCGAAATTGTCTTCAAAATCTCAGTGATAAACCTTGCCTTGTAAAATATAAAAACAATTATGCTTAATTTGATTCGCATGACAAGAATTAAAGCCAATGCCCAATGAGTGGTTCCCCGGCACAAGGTTCCGCTTTTTCAGCGGGAGGGGGTCAGGGGCGCGGTTTACTCTTTAGAAACTCCTCAAACTGCGCCAGCGTAAAACTGCTCAGGTTATGTTTCGCAGTCAGCGCTCCCTTCTGGGCTATCATTACCCCATAATAAGTATCCCTATAACCCTCTATGGAATGGGCGTCGGGATCTATGCTCAGCAGCACACCGCGTTCCAGGGCGTATTCTATCCAGCGCCAGTCTATATCCAGGCGACGGGGGTGGGCGTTTATCTCTATTACCACATTGTGTCCGGCACAGGTATCTATAACTTTTTTATGGTCCAGCGGATAGCCCTTGCGGCTGAGCAAAAACCGCCCGGTAGGGTGGCCCAGTATTCTTGTGTATGGATTGCGTACCGCCGTCAATACCCTGTCCATGGCCTTCTCCAGGCTCATTTTCAGGTTACTGTGCACCGAAGCTACTACAAGGTCGAAGGTGCCGAGTATCTGCCCGCTATAATCAAGGCTCCCATCGCTCAGTATATCGCTCTCTATGCTTTTAAAGATTTTAAAGGGCGCCAGTTTTGCATTCAGCGCGTCTATTTCCTGGTGTTGCGCTGCAATCCGTTCCGGCTTCAGTCCGCCGGCATAAGAGGCGCTCTGCGAGTGGTCGCTGATCACCAGGTATTCCAATCCCTGGTCCCTGGCGGCGGTAGCCATTTGTTCTATGGTATGCACCCCATCGCTCCAGGTACTATGGCTGTGTATGATGGCTCTTATGTCGGATGGCTTTATCAGCTCGCACAGTTTGTTAGCAGCCGCCTTATCCAGAATAGCTGCAGTTTCGCGCAGCATGGGCTTGATATAAGCCAGCCCGTTCGCTGCAAAAATTGCCTCTTCCGATACGGGCGTCTCCGGCAACTGATACTTAGCCAGGAAGGCACCCATAAACTCCTCGCTGCCTGTTGTCACAAACAGGGTATGATAGTATCGCTCCCTGGTGGTAAGATGAAACCTAAGCCTCGGTTGCCCCGGCATGTGCACCAGCAACCTGTCGTTGGGCTCTTCTTCTATCAAGGTATCGGCCACTGCCTCAAACTCTTTCTGCACCCTCACCTTATCCAGGTCAGTTACCAGCTCTACAAACTCTACCGTTTCATTTTGCCTTCGTATATGCCCTGTCAGGCTGAATAAATTGCCGGGATAGCTTTTCTGCAATTGCGCCAGCAGCGTATTAGCCACCTGCTCCACCTCGGCCCACAAATGGAAGCCCAGGTTCGATTTGAAATAAACAATATTCTGCAGCACACTCTCCTGCGTCTTGGCCCCAAATCCTTTCAGCGCCACCAGGCGGTTCTCATTGCATGCATATTCCAGTTCACCCAGGCTCTCAATTCCCAGTTCATTCCATATCACGGCTATCTTCTTCGGTCCCAGACCCTTTATCTGCAGCATATCCAGTATGCCGGAGGGAGTAATAGCCAATATGTTTTCCAGTTGCGGCAACTTGCCTGTAGCCAGCAGTTCCCGTATCTTCTTACCCGTACTCTCCCCGATCCCCCGCACCCCAAAAAGCTCCGTATCGCTCATAGTTGCAATCTCAGCAGGCAGCCGCTCAATATTGAACGCCGCATTGCTATAGGTTTTCGACTTAAAACTATTCTCCCCATGTATATCCATCAGCTTGGAAAGCAGCGAGAACTGGTCAGCTATTTCGTAGTTATTCATTGTAGTCAAAAGTAAATAGTAGCAGGTAGAAAGCCAAAACTGTTACAGTTATTTGGGCATTGCCAACACAAGCTAATTTAGTGAAGTTGGGTCCAGGTTTGATTGCTATTATTGAACGTTTTTGGCGTTGGCACCATTCGGGGTTCGGATTTCTATTGGAGTTTCTGGGAATTTAACTCAATATTAAACTGATAAAATTCATATCTATTTCATTTTTAGCGTAATATTGCATCCAATCAAAAATCGTGTATAAATGAAAAAACTTTTCATTGCTACTTTGCTCACTTTTACTGTAGCGGGTGCGGTTCGTGCCCAGGACAAGCCTGCGTCAACCGAACCCCATAAACATGACAAAGGCAGCAGACCTCATACCGACTCAACCGGAAAACCAGGCGATAGGCCCGGGCCCGGCACTAAGCCTGCACCGGCACCGGCTCCTGCACCCGCACCAAAACCTGCCCCGGCACCTGCACCAAAACCTGCGCCTGCCCCGACACCTGCTCCAAAGCCTGTACCCGCACCCGCACCAAAACCTGCACCTGCACCGACACCCGTACCAAGGCCTGCACCGGTACCTGCTCCTGCACCAAAACCCGCGCCTGCCCCGACCCCCGCTCCAAGGCCGGCACCAGCACCTGCTCCAAGACCTGCACCAGCCCCTACTCCAAAGCCCGTACCTGCACCGGTGCCAACTCCAAGACCAACTCCAACTCCTGCACCATCACCAAACCAGGCGCCACCCCTGCCGCCAGCACGGCCCGCCGAACCAACACGGAAGCAGCCTAAACCAATTCCAGCACCCGCGCCAGCACCGGCTGTTGCTCCACCAACAGAAAAACCCCGGAGACAGCCTCCGATCAGGACCCAGGAACAACCTGCACCAAATACGCAATCGCAACCAGGCAATACAAACCAGCCTCCGCCCGCCAACAATAACCGTCAGCCGGAACCTACTCGCCGCGACAGGGACCGCAATCCCGGCGACAGGCAGGACAACCGCCCGAACGACAGACGACCGGATGACTCGCGTAATACTCCCCCGGATCCTCAGCAAAGCGATCCCAACAGCACCAGGGGGCATGAAAAGCGCGACGAAGGCCATCGTGATCACGGCGACCGGCGACACGACGAAGAACTGCGCCGTGCGGAAGAACGCCGCCACGACGAAGAACTGCGCCGTGCGGAAGAACGCCGCCACGACGAAGAACTTCACCGCCAGGATGAACGTCGTCGCGAAGACGAGCTTCGCCGCGAAGAAGATAGGCGTACCGAGGAGCGACGTATATCTGAAGAGAAACGCCGCGAGGAAGAACGCCACGTAGAAGAAGACAGGCACCACGATGGTGACCGCCGTGATGAAGCACATCACCAGGAAGGACATAACCGCTACGAAAAACATAGCCGATATGAAAAACACAGCAGCCATAAGGTAGTAAAAAAGGCAACCAGGCCCGCTAAGGCCAAACTGCCGAAGAAAAAGAAAAAATAACTGATTTTCTTCTGGTAGTTGATGCTATTTCAGAGGCCCGTTGAAACGTAACATTCAATATAAAGTTCAACCAAAAGCATCTCGTTTCGGGATGCTTTTTTTGGTTAGTCCCAGGCAACAATTACTCTAATGGTATCGACTGGGGAAGTCCCTCTTTCACTTAAAAAAGCTACGGTCATGCCGTCTCAAAAAAGCTATGGCAACTGAAAGCGGGAAAAGCGTTAAATTTCCGGCATAGTTATTGCAGTTTTTTGGGTACGGGGTATTATTGCTATCTTGCAGCGTCAAATTCAATCAGATACCTTAAAATTTAATATAAGAGTACTTTCTACATGCTTAAAATCGGAGTTTTCGGAGCAGGCCACCTTGGTAAAATACATATCCAGCAATGGCTGGAGGTAAAGGGTGTAAAGGTGGTAGGTTTTTATGATCCGGATGATGAGATGGCGGCAATGACTATAGCCAAATTCCAGATTCCCCGGTATGCCGACGTGGACAGCCTGATAGCTGCGGCGGATGCCGTGGATATTGTTGCGCCTACGATCGCTCATTTTGAAATTGCCAAGAGCTGCCTGCTCAGTGGCAGGCACCTGTTTGTAGAAAAGCCATTAGCTCATACGCTGGAGGAAGGTAAGGAACTGGTGAAACTGGTGAAGGAAGCTAATGTAAAGTGCCAGGTAGGCCATGTGGAACGGTATAATCCTGCCTTCCTGGCAGTAGGCGATCAACTGCTGCAGCCCATGTTCATAGAAGCACACAGGCTGGCACAATTTAACCCAAGGGGTACCGATGTTTCGGTGATACTGGACCTGATGATACACGATATAGATATTGTGATGTGCCTGGTAAAGAGCCCTGTGAGGCGGATATCGGCCAGCGGGGTATCGGTACTGAGCGAGACGGCGGATATCGCCAATGCGCGTATTGAATTTGACAACGGCTGTGTCGCTAATCTGACGTCAAGCCGGATATCATTGAAAAATATGCGTAAGATGCGTCTCTTTCAGAGGGATGCATATATTGGGATAGACTTCCTGAATAAGGAAACGGAAATAATAAGACTGAAAGAAGAAGGTGCGCCTGCGGGTATGCTTGATTTTCCGCTGGAAATGGGTCATGGAGAAAAAAAGATAATATCTGTACAGAGCCCTGAAATTATACCTTCGAATGCAATCAGGACGGAATTATCGGAATTTGCATTTGCAATAATAAATGACCGGCCAGTGCGTGTTTCGGTTTACGATGGCTACCAGGCGATGGATGTAGCGCACCAGGTGCTGAAAAAAATGAGTTTGCACAATGAGTTGCACAATGTTTAACAAAATTTTACGTTAATAGGGTGGAAAAGGCATGATGAAGCATATTTATAAAAATCTATTTCTATTCATATATTTATTGATCTGTAGTTTGTTTTGGCAGGGTTGTAATATCCATCACGAGCAGACACCTACCTATATACATATAGATTCCTTCGCGTTTAAGGGAAACAGCTTATTCCCAAACGTAACAAAATCGCACCAGATAAATACAGTATGGGTATATTATAACAATAATCCTGTTGGTGTGTTTGATCTGCCGGCTACTTTCCCTATAATGACAAATGGGGCGGGTGTGACCGGGAAACTGGAACTATCGGCTGGAGTGTCGGTCAACGGGCAGAATGATGAACTGAGCGGCTACCCCTTTTATGTTTTTGATACGTCCACTTTTGTATCCCAGCCGGGAAAGGTGATCTACCACCAACCCACTACGGAATTTTTTGATAAGGTTAAGATAACCTCCATCTCAGACTTTGAGGGAGCAACTCATTTTAGCCTGTGGAGCCCGGGCGGCAATATACCGATGACGATTGTTAACGATGATTCTCTGTTATTCGAAGGCGGATATTCAGGCAGCATATTGCTCAGCTCACCGGCCGACAGTTCGGTTGACAGTACTATTATCCCATTTGCAATTCCCAGTGGGGTCTCCACCTTCATTGAGTTTGATTATAAATGTTCCGTGCCATTTTACGTGGGCATACAGGCAAACCAGGGTACCATTATTTCGACTACCCCGTTTTATCTGACCGGCGTTAACACGAGCGACCATTGGCAAAAGTTTTATTTAAGTGTGGCGAATTTTGCGGCGCAATATCCTGCAACGAACTATAACCTGTATATAAAAACATACCTGCCACCGGGTTATACAAGGGGCAGGGTATTATTAGATAACATTCAACTTGTAACTTTTTAAGCAGCATGCGCCTCAGCCCGATGAAAAAAAAAGCTATCAGGCAATTAATATTGCTTGATTATATAGCTGCTTCGCTGGCCTGGATGACATTATGGATGTACAGGCAACATGTACTGACTCATCTTGATTACTTCGATACCTTAAAACTGTTTCATACCCGTGATTATATAAGTACTCTTGTGTATATACCCCTTGGGTGGTTATTCGCCTACCTGATGTCGGGTACTTATTTTGACCTTTACCGTAAATCGAGGCTGAATGAAATAAACCGTACGCTTATTTCATGTATCATAGGATGTATCATGGTTTCTGTGATCGTATTTGCCAACGACAGCAGCGACTATTCTTACTTTATCAATGAGTTCGGGCATTACCTGCTGATACATACTGTATTCGCCCTGGTATGCAGGCTGTTTGTATTATACAGGGTGAAGGTAAACCTGTCGAAAGGAAGGGTAGGGTTTAATACCCTTATCATAGGTGGCAACCAACAGGCAATAAATATTTATAAACAGGTAAAAGATAATCCACGGGCGCTTGGGAATATTTTTGCAGGGTTTATTTATTCAAATAAGGAGTCGAGTAACGGTATGAGTAAATTCCTGCCGCAGCTCGGGCATATTTCGAAACTGGAAGAAATTATTGATGAAAATAAGATAGAAGAAGTAATTGTTGCAGTAGACTCTTCGGAGCACCACCTGCTGGAAGATATTCTTACCCGGCTATGTTACCGGCCTGTGGTGGTAAAAGTATTGCCTGATTATTATGATATCATTTCGGGCTCGGTAAAGACCAGCAATGTATATGATGCTGTACTGATACATATACACCCCGACCTGATGCCCGACTGGCAAAGAGTGTTCAAGCGCACCATAGATATTGTATTTTCATCGCTGGCGCTGATCATTCTATCACCGTTTTTATTGTTCACAGCTTTATTGGTGAAACTTTCATCTAAGGGACCTGTAATTTATAGCCAGGAGCGGATAGGGCGTTTTGGAAGACCTTTTTGTATTTATAAGTTCCGCTCCATGTATATGGAGGCGGAAGATTTAGGGCCTGCATTATCAAGCAAGATGGACCCAAGGATAACCAAATGGGGAAGGTTTATGCGTAAATGGCGTATAGATGAATTGCCGCAGTTTGTAAATATTATAAAAGGCGAAATGAGCCTGGTAGGTCCGCGGCCTGAACGTAAGCACTATATTGATCTTATCAGCGACAACCACATGCATTATAAATACCTGCACAAAGTAAAACCCGGTCTTACTTCCTGGGGTATGGTGCAATTTGGTTATGCCGAGAATGTGGATGAAATGATAGAGCGCATGAAGTATGATCTGCTCTATATTGAGAACTGCTCACTGGCGCTGGACGTGAAGATCATACTGTATACCATTATGGTTATTTTCCAGGGGAGAGGGAAGTAGTAATTGCTCAATTATTGAATGGCTCAATGACACAATTGCCAGAGTATCTAAATTTCTTCTTCTTCTTTTAATATTGGATTAAATAACGGTATTGCTTCGCCAACGATGAAGAAACTACCTGTGATTAGGAGCGCGTCTGTTGGGGCCATAGCATTCTGTGCGGCGATTACGGCATCTGACACTGATGGGTAGGCGGCTCCGGTAAGGCCGATTGTTGTAGCTATTGCCTGAAGATCAGATGCGGGGAGTGCGCGTTCTATGTGGGCGTTGCAGAAGTAATAGGTGGCGTCTTTGGGGAAGAGGGCGAGGGCTTCTTCCACATCTTTATCTTTTACAAAACCGAGGACAATATGCTTTTTTGGGGAATTAGGAATTGGTAGTTCGGCGGGGCTCACCATGACAGCGCTGAGGGTATTAAATTGACTTAGCACTTCTTTTAGTCCGGCGGGGTTGTGGGCTACATCGCAGATGATGGCGGGGTTTTCGTGCATGCGGTCCCAGCGGCCACGTAGGCCGGTGGTGCTTTTTACGTGTGCGAGGGCATGTATGGCGCCTGGTATGGTAATATTAAAACCGAGATGGGGTAAAATTTCAGCGGCGGTGAGTACTATCTTGATATTGTGCTGCTGGTAAGAACCTAACAGGTCGGTGCGCAGGTCATACATTTCGCGCCTGGCGTTATGGACGGCTTTATAATACTGGTACTTTTCGTCCTGGTTGGTGCGCACCATTCCCCACAATGACTGAGCATAATAAACAGAGCTCTGTTTATGAACCGCATTTTCGAAAAAGATCCTTTCGGTTTCATCATGCTGCTCACCAATAATTACAGGTACATTATGTTTGATAATGCCTGCTTTTTCTGTGGCTATCCTGCCAAGGGTATCTCCGAGTAATTCTTTGTGGTCGAAGCTGATATTGGTGATGATGGATAGTATAGGGGTAATAACATTGGTGCTGTCGAGGCGGCCGCCAAGGCCGGTTTCGATGATGGCGATATCTGCCTTTTCTTCAGCGAAAGCAGCAAATGCCATTGCTACAGTGATCTCGAAAAAGGATGGGTTTATTTCTTCGATCAGCTGTTTGTTCGATTCCACAAAACCAACTACCCATTCTTTTGAAACAGGCTGGCCATTAATTCTTATCCGTTCCCTGAAATCAACAAGATGCGGAGAAGTATACAACCCGGTTTTATAGCCTGCCTGCTGCATCACTGCCGCCAGCGAATGGCTGGTGCTGCCCTTGCCGTTTGTGCCGGCTATGTGAATTGACTTGAATTTATTATGCGGATCACCGAGGGCGGCGCACAGTTTGATGGTGTTGCCAAGATCTGGCTTTAATGCTGCCTTGCCTATTCGTGAGAACATCGGCAACTTTTCGTACAGGTAATCAATCGTCTGCTGGTAGGTTGGGGAATTGCCCATATGGCTATTGATGCGTTTTGAATACTATTGTTACGTCTCCGAAAGCCTGTGGTTCGGGGCTTGTACTTTTGCCGAACCTGGCATGACTTAATTTTTCTAAAGCTAAGTTATCCAGATCATGGTTTGAAGAGCTTTTAATCCGCCTGTTTACGATGTTCCCATCCCGGTCAACTGTGACGGCAATCACTACTATTCCGCCTTCATGAAATTCCGCTTCGAATTTGCTTGGTGTAATCCCTCTGTTTATTAAAGAGGGGCTTAAGCCTATGCCACCTGTTCCATTTCCCGGATTGCCGGTGTAATCAGGAGCTCCGGGAGTTCCGCCAGGTTTACCTTTATCTCCGGGGCCTTTGTCATTACCTTCATTAGTGCCGGGCTTGTTATGATCGGCCTGATTACCACCAGGCCCTTTTTGATCAGGCATCAGGTACTTGGGCGCCGGGGCGTCCTTTTGTTTTTTATGTTCCGGTTCAACAATAGGATTTGTATTATTCTTTTTGTTTTTGTTATTGTCGTTTACTTCGGGTGCATTAGGTTGTGCAGATTGAAGGATGTCTTTGGGCAGGCTGCTTTTTGCGGCTGCATTTTTATAAACTACAGTGGCCTGGTAAGGAGCAGGGGCTTTGGTATTCATAGGCTGATCTTTGCCGCTGCCATTATCGCTGGTGCCAAGATTTACCTCCAACCCTCCACCATTATCCACGACGGGAGGCGGAATCTGCGTAGTATAACGCAATAAAATAAATAACAGAAACAACAGGCAATGGACGCCAATTGTCCATGCAAGCGCTTTGTTATTTATAGCAGGCTGCTGGTGTTGGATGGCTATCATGTACAGGCAACTTTTAATAAAAGTACTAAAAACAATAAATACCCAACAACTAAAACTAAATTTTAACAGGTTTAGTATGCTGGGTTCGTCTAAAGTCTTGAGTCTAAAGTTCGCGAGTTCTATACTGCAAACGGGATAGAATAGTGCATTAACGAAACATGGGTTTTGCGAGCTTGATAACTACATAATGTGTTTATTAGCAAACAATTATTACTCGTGTCTTTGCGCCTCTGCGCCTTTGCGTGAACCATTTTCTTGCACTGATTTATGCCGCGCGAAGTATAGCTGAGTAGGAAGTTACAGATGGGGACACTAACAACAGAAGCAAATACAAATAATATTTTGAATTCGATTAATAAAATAAATTTTTTAAGGGGTTAATCTTATCATGTTTTGAGAATGTAAAATTGATTAAATGGAGAAAACGAGAGTTTAAAAATATGGTTTATGGGTCTTATTGTCCCTAATATTTTTTTAGGGATCGAAACTACAAAGGTAATTGCAGAAAAATTTTTTGGACTGATTTTAATCAGTCCATGTGATGAGTACTGTCATAAAAATTAATGAGTACTGTCATAAAAATCTCTTTGATGTGTATCTACTTTTACATCATGAAATAACGGTAGTTAAATCAAATAAGTAAATTTTTCACTAAAACTAAAAAGCAAATGAAAAAAACAATTTTAATGAGTGCTGTATTGGGTGTATCTGTAATGTGTTTCGCCTTTATGCCTGACAAAAAACCATGGAATGCACCCGGCGGAGACGCCAGCAAAGCTAACCCGGTAAAATCAAGCGCGGAATCAATTAATGAAGGGAAAGCGCTTTATGCAAAACATTGCCAGTCTTGCCATGGAAAGACTGGATTAGGAGATGGTACCAAGGCTTCTCAACTTAAAACAGAGCCGGGAGATTTTTCAAAAGCAGCATTTCATAGTCAGTCAGATGGCTCACTTTACTATAAAATTGCAGAAGGCAGAGACGACATGCCAAGCTTTAAGAAGAAAATGACAGAAGCAAACGACATCTGGAATGTTGTGAACTATGTTCGGACGTTGAAAAAATAATAGCAGTTCGTTGACAAGGATGTCAATGAAAAGAACATTGATTCCGGGTTGTACAAAATGTAAAAATTCAGAAGGCAACCCGGAATCATTATAGAGGGTCTCTCCCGTTCTTCCCGATTAGGGATCAGGACAGACCTCCAAAGGAGCAGTGAGGTGGGATGAGTTATGCAACCAGTTGGTAAATCTAAATCGGGTAAACGTCAAAGTACAACAGCTATTGCAACTACAAATAATTTTACGTCTAAAACAGACTTCAGTATTATGAAAATCGAAGAAAATAAAGTATCACGCAGGAAGCTTGTAGGCTGGTTGGGTGTATTATCCCTTTTTGCCGCGGCAGGTTCGGCTTTTAAACCCTGGAATAAAAAGGCGGCAACCCCGAAAACTGTAAAAATGCTTACCCGGGATGGTAAACTAGTGGAAATAGATGCGAACCTGCTGGCCTCTAACCGCAAAAGAATATCAGATAATGAACTCCAGCAATGGGTTAATAAAAAATAGACTTACTTATTCTGTTTATAAAAAATTTTCATGGACACAAATAATACTTCCCGGAAAGAATTTCTCGCAACGCTTGTTGCAACCGGGCTAACCCTCGCGGGATGTTCTGCAAAGAAAACCCCCTTTGATGGAATTGGTGACGAACATACAAAGCCATCCGGCGAAAAGGTAAAACTATTGTCGGTAGATGGTG
This sequence comes from uncultured Bacteroidota bacterium, assembly GCA_903839875.1. Taxonomy (GTDB): domain Bacteria; phylum Bacteroidota; class Bacteroidia; order Chitinophagales; family Chitinophagaceae; genus Nemorincola. The sequence goes on along the minus strand of CAIMDZ010000135.1, from coordinate 22,603 downwards.
AGGTGATAGAGGTGGATAAAGCCTTTTTAAAACCGGTTCCGGAAATGCCTGCGGTTTCGAACAGCGAAGCCAGAATAGGAATAGCCGGAAAAAAGTTCGTAATGGTAATTGACCTTTCAAGGTGTAAGAATCTGAAGAAATGCCAGGAAGCCTGCAACCATATGCATCATGTGCATTCAGAGCTTAACTGGCTGAAAGTATACCCGATGCAGGAAGGAGAGCATACGGCGCCCTACTGGCAACCAACCACCTGTATGCATTGCGACCATCCACCATGTGTTAAGGTATGCCCGGTGGATGCAACCTTTAAAAGGCAGGACGGTATAGTGCTGATAGACAGTGACAGATGCATAGGATGCAGGTTCTGTATGGCAGCATGCCCATATTCTATCAGGGTATTTAACTGGGAAAAACCGGATACTCTTTCGAAAGAATTATGTGAGCAGCCCTATTCGTGTGAAACAAGTATGCCACAGAAAGTGGGTACGGTGGGTAAATGTGATTTCTGCCCTGATATGGCCAGGAAAAATGAATTACCACATTGCGTTGCCGCATGCCCGAACGGAACATTCTTCTTTGGTGATGTAAACCAGGATAGTGTTACCAACGGGGCTGAGACATTCAGGTTTACTGACCTGATAAGGGATAAATCGGGATACCAGCTCATGGATGATCTGGGTACCCATCCGAGCGTATATTACCTGCCACCTGTGGCGCGTAACTTCCCGTTTGAGAAAGGCCTTGAAAATGACCATGAAAAAATTTGATCATAAAAACTAATTCAAAGTGGAAAAAACAACTTCAATTAATATTGAGCAAATTCCCGTCGGGCCTAAGGTGAAATTAAACGGTAAACCAGCCCAGGTAGTATTGACGGATGAGAAAATTATCAAGGACTTATTGCCGCAGAAGTTTGGGAAAAAAGGAATGCTGTGGGTCGGATTTTTATTGTTAGTCTGTGCCATAGGTCTTTTTGCCTATATCAGACAATTGAAATACGGTCTTATCGTAACCAACATGAGGGATTATGCTTCATGGGGTATTTACATTTCCAATTTCGTGTTTTTCGTTGCCATTAGCCTTGTAGGGTCGCTGATTACTGCGGTGTTGCGGCTTACAGGAGTACACTGGAGTACTCCTTTGACGAGGATTGCCGAGATAATAGCAGTAGCCGCAATCACCTTCGCTGCAATAATTATTATTGTAGATATGGGACGGCCTGAAAGGTTTTACAATTTAGGTTTGTACGGGAGGTTGCAATCTCCTATCATATGGGATGTTGTGGTGATAACCACCTACTTTTTTATAAGTCTGATATTATTGTATATTCCCTTATTACCCGATATGAAAATTTTGCTCGCAAATGATCCTGAAAAGAAAGGATTTTTTTACAGGATATACAAGTTCCTGGGTTCATTCTGGAAAGGTACCCTCCTTCAATTCAGGATCAGCAAAAAGGCAATTAATATTCTTTGTATTACCATAGTGCCGGTAGCCTTTAGTATTCACACCGTAACATCATGGTTATTTGCCACTACCTACAGACCGGGATGGGACAGTACCAACTTTGGGGCTTACTTTATTTCAGGCGCCTTCCTGGTAGGATCGGGAGGTGTAGCTGTAGCCATGTATGTATTCAGGAAGTTTTATAAACTGGAGAACTATATTACCGATCTGCATTTTGATAAAATGGGCAGAATAGTAGTAATGCTGGGAATGTTATACCTGTATTTCAATATTAATGAGTACATGGTTCCCGCATTTAAAATGAAGAAGTCGGAAGAGGCACACCTGATGGGACTTTTTACAGGTGAATTTGCTCCTGTATTCTGGACAGCAATATTCGGGGGGATGATCCTTCCGATGATCATACTACTGTTCAAGAGGGGCAGAAAACCATTCCCGATGTTCGTTGCAGGTTCAATGGTGGTAGTAGGTGCATGGCTGAAGAGGTATCTGATTGTTACGCCAACCTTATTACATCCCTTCCTGCCAATGCATAATGTACCTGCGTCTTACAAGCATTATTTCCCCAGCTGGGAAGAATGGGCAATAGCTTTCGGGTCGCTGGCCGGAGCACTGCTGATAATAACAATTTTTGCCAGGATTTTTCCAATTATTCCAATTCAAGAAACAATAACTGAACAACATGAAAAGAATAATAAATAGCATCTGCACGGTTACGTTGTCATTGATAGTGTTATGTACAGGGACGGGTACTGCCTGGTCGCAGGACTCCACCAAAAGCCCGTTGAACGTATCATTATCGTACCTGGTAACCAACAATACTATACCTACGCTTTCAGTAAATGCCAAAACTAAAATAAGCGGCAAATTTCAACCGGTGAAAGGTATTGAAGTGAAATTGTATCTTGATAAAGACTCAACGGGTAAGGGACTCGGGTTTATCGGCAAGGTGATTACCAATGAAAAGGGCCAGGCAGGATCTGTCATTAATCCCGCATTAGCTCCGGTATGGAAAGCTGCCAGCAACCATACATTTATTGCAATTACTGAAAAAACCAATGATTTTGACGCCACCAATACCGAGATCAGTATTGCCAAAGCACGCATTGTTGTGGACACCGTAGCGGATAATAATGTAGTAGCAACTGTAACTGAATTTAAGGGGGACGCCTGGGTACCTGTAAAAGGCGTGGAAGTAAAATTAGGAATAGCCAGGATGGATGCCGACTTACCTATCAGTGACAAGGACAGTTATACCACTGACTCTCTGGGGCAAGTGAAAGGAGAATTTAAACATCCCGGAATGCCTGGCGACTCGAAAGGAAATATTTTGCTTGTGGCTAAGGTAGAAGACAATGACCAGTTTGGCAGTATGCGTACTGAAAAAAGTGTTACCTGGGGTAAGGCATTTATTCCAGAAAATAATTTCAATGACAGGGAATTATGGGGTGCACATTTAAAGACGCCGTACTGGTTATTATTTATGGCATATTCCATAGTATTTACCATTTGGGGAACACTCGTCTACCTTGTGATTTTATTGTATAAGATAAGGAAATTAGGCAGGCAGGAAGCATAGTAATATTTAGCATAATTGATTTAATAACTCCGGGACTCTACTTGAATCCCGGAGTTATTTTTATGTGTTTGCCGTGCCGGGAACGAATGAAATGTTTTGTTTAAATTAACAGTTGTATACTATTGTTTCTGTGAAGTGGCATACAATTTGCACTTAAGTAAGTAGTTGAAAATTAGTCAGTTAAAATAAGGTTTGGATTTGATTAATTTTATTAATTACCTTAACAAAAAAAAACAAATGAAAAAGACAATTTTGATGAGTGCAGTTTTAGGTGTATCAGTTATGTGTTTCGCCTTCATGCCAGACAAAAAACCCTGGAATGCACCCGCCGGAGACGCTGGCAAAGCTAACCCGGTAAAATCCAGCGCGGAATCAGTTAATGACGGTAAAGCGCTTTATGCAAAACATTGCCAGTCTTGCCATGGAAAGACAGGCTTAGGCGACGGAACCAAGGCTTCCCAGCTTAAGACCGAGCCTGGAGATTTTTCGAAATCTGCTTTCCAGGGACAATCTGACGGGTCTCTCTACTACAAAATTGCTGAAGGCAGGGATGACATGCCCAGCTTTAAGAAGAAGATGACCGAAGCAAATGACATATGGAATGTGGTTAACTACGTGAGGACACTAAAAAAATAATTGGACCTTACAATCAGAATAATTGAAGAGCATTGTCAACCATTGGGTTGATAATGCTCTTCAATTATTGGAGGAAGTGCTGGTATAGGAATATTCACACTGGGCAACCGCCTGCCTATCGGCAGACAAGCAAGGGATTGCCCTACATCATTGTCGCATTTTTATAGTTGAAAGTCGTGAGTCGAAACGTAACAACATTGCCCTATAAGGACACGGCATTACGCGTTAAATGTGAATCGGTGCATCATTTAATTTCCGTCTTTCAGTTTCTTTATATCGCCTTCTATTTCCTTTAAACTTTGTTCCTGCTCTGTTTTTTTTCGTTCGGTTTTAAATTTCGCATGCTCATCTTTTGATTTTTGAACGGCCATTTCGTGGCTTATTTTTCCGGCATGGGTCAGGAGTTCCCGGCCATTCAATTGCAAGATGCTGTCGAGGCGGCTGATCCAGTCATTCATATACATGGGTGTGCGTTGCTGTGCCATGGTTTCTGCAAATGCGAGGTATTGCTCAACGAGCAGGCCAAGCAGCTTTATTTCATCTTCATTAAGGTAGTTTTTAGCCACAGATACATCGGTTTTGCTGATGTTGGTGGGGGATTTTTTATCGTAAGATTGCATACCCAGCAAAGGCAATGAAGCATCTACCCGCCTGTAAATCAGTTCGGCGGCTGTCTGGGCGCTGATAGCCCAGAGCAATTTGTTTTGCACTATCTTGAAAAATTCAATTGTCTTTTCGTCTTTGGGGTTGTAGTCTATGCTGGTGGTATAAATGTCTTTTATTTTCTGGTAGAAGAAGCGTTCGGAGAGCCGGATCTCACGGATGCGGCCCTGTAGTTCCTCGAAGTAATTCATGGAATTACCCGACTTGAACCGGTCGTCGTTCAATGCAAAGCCTTTGATGATGTATTCCTTCAGCCGTTGGGTTGCCCATATACGGAACTGTGTTCCCTGCGGCGATTTCACTCTGTAACCTACAGAGATGATGACATCGAGGCTGTAGTAATTAGTTTCATACGTTTTGCCATCTTCGGCAGTATGTCGGAAATTCCGACATACTGAATGTTCTTCAAGTTCGCCTTCCTTAAAAATGTTCTGTATATGTTCGGTTATGGTGCTTCTTCCTTTCACAAACAGCTCCGCCATTTGTGCCTGGGTGAGCCACACGGTCTCCTCTTCGAGCCTTACATCTATTTTGATGTTGCCGTCCTGGTTTTGGTAGATGAGTATTTCGCCGGTATCCATGTTGTTTATTTATTTTACATTTTCGATTTGTACAGCGCGAGGGGCCTCTCCCCGGCCCTCTCCAAAGGAGAGGGAGATGTTACGCAGGCGCGAGGGGCCTATTGGCAGACAGGGTTGATGGTAAGTACACCAACAACGGCGGGATACGGATTTCTATTCCATCCTACTGCGCCTGGTTGCTAAAAATTAAATACCCGGCAGTGCTGTTTCTTATTTGCAAACTTTTATGCTTACTCATTTTTGCAAGTGTGTTTTGTTTTACTTTTTTATCCGGTTACGTTCTTGAGGGTTTCTTTTTTATGGGGTGGTTTCTTGCATTGAAAAGGGGTTATTACATACGTTCACGGTGAAAATATTCAGCTTTCGTACTTTGATTGCCGCCGGTTCCTCCGCCACCGCACAAGCTCTCATTTGGAGAGAACCGGCGGAGACAGAGATGACATTGTCGTATATTGTCGTAAGTCTATTCATTGCATCCGGGGAGTATTTCATTGTCGTGTTTTCTCGTTATTTATGACATAACTTATTGATAATCAGTAATGGCATTGTCGTATATTGTCGTACTATTGTCGTAAGTATATTCATTGCATCCCGGGAGTTTTTCATTATCGTGTTTTCTCGTTATTTATGACATAACTTATTGATAATCAGTAATGGCATTGTCGTATATTGTCGTAATATTGTCGTAAGTATATTCATTGGATCCGGAGGAGGTTCATTTTTTTATTTGCCTAAATAAACAAGAATGTTGACCTCATCCGCCCTCTACGGACCACCCCATTTGGATAAGCTGCGCTCGTTTCCTTGCGGTCATCCTTGAAAAAAGGAGGAGAGTTGAGAGGGAGGTATTATGTGTATATAAAGGGATTACATTTGGGGTCATATATGCGTATTTGTTATTGAATCTGCAAATGTAAACAAGATATTTTAAATTACAAAATATAAAATCTATGATAGTACAGTTTTCGGGCTATGATAAAAAGTTTTTTTCGGGCTAAACTATTTATGAACAATGGTTTAAGTATTATGAAGTGGGGGAAATGTGTAAGTACTTTTGTCTGAACCGCTGATTAAGTTGATTTAATTGATTTCGCTGAAAACCGCAATGCATCTTAATGCGCAAAATCAACATCGAAATTATTCATTCTTTCGATAGGCGGATTGAAATAACCATATTTTACTTCGGGGAATTCTTCATGCACCATTTCCATTAGTTGTTTAACTCCGAGGCATTCACCGGTATCTGTTAATCCCATTTTACCGAGATACCAGTCAGGGTCAATATTGAAATTGCGCCACTGGATCATCTTTAACCCTGTGGTACTAATCAATTCACAGAGCGCTTCAAATTCTGCAATGCTATCGGTCATTCCGGGGAAAACAAAATAATTGATGGAGGTCCAGCCACCGTGCCTGTTGACTACCCTAAGGCTTTCTACAATGTCTTCGAATTTGTAATTGTTGGGCTGGTAGTATTTGGTGTAGATATCGGCACGTGCAGAGTTGAGGCTAACCCTGATGCTGTTCAGGCCTGCTTCCATTAATTTATCAACAGCCCCCGGCATGCTGCCGTTGGTATTAATATTAATGCTGCCTTTTTTTGTGTGTTTACGTATCTCTATGATGGCTTCCCTGATGGTTTCCCACATCAGCAAGGGCTCGCCTTCGCAACCCTGTCCGAAACTGATGATTGGGTACGGGGCTGTTTCGAGATGCGGAACGGTAAATTCGACTATCTCCTGTGCAGTGGGTTTAAACTGGAGGCGGTCCTGGGTGGAAACAATGGTTTCGTCTTCGGGCTGAAAAGAGATGCAGCCCATACAATTAGCATTGCAGGCAGGAGAGGTAGGCACCGGGCATTCCCATCTGCCCAGGAAAAAGTTTCTTGCCGCCGGGCATTGGTAGGTAAGTGCGCAGGTTGTTCCGATATGTTTTAACAGCCTGTTATGGGGGTAGGCATTCAATAGTTTTTCAACACCTGTTTCCACTTTTGTCTGATCGTAACCGCTGCAATCCTGCCGGATATCCTGCTCAATGCGGATGGCGGGGACAAAGAATTTGTCATCATGCCACCCGGCGGCAGTATAGCAGAATAGTGGAAGGGTAGGCGCATCAGCTAATGTTTCGTAGGCGGCGAGATAGAAGCCGGTATGGGCAGGCGGAATAAAAGCAGCTACTGCCCAGCCTTTGTCGCACAGGCGCATATCCCCGGTTTCCACATCTATGCCTATACCTTTACGGCCCGGCAATTCGTACAGATTACCTCCATCGGGAAGTTCGATCCATTCATCTTCCGGAACAGGAATTGCATCCCATCCGCTGCGGCCCACCGCATACAAGGAAGTGTCTTCAAAAATCTTTCCTTTGCCGTCAGAATATAGTATGTATGGACTCATGTTTATTTATTAGTGTAATTTGTAATTTGGGATTTGGATTGTTTTGAAACAGGTTTAAACATTTCGTCCTAATTCCTATTTACCAACCTGCCTGCCGGTAGGCAGGTTCCTAAATAATATTACCAATCATCATTTCTGCGTTTGGTTTTGCCTTCTTCCACCATAGTGCTGCACCATGATTCGAATGATTTATTATCAATTGCAGGACTGTTTGTATTCCATTGCAGGAGACTATTGTCTGTGCAATTGATGGTTAGTATTCCGAAACGATGGATTACTTCTTCCACTTCCTTCCAAGGTTTATTTCTATTGCCTGAACTAGTGGGAAATTTAATCCCTTCTTCGTCCAGGTGAACGCTTAACTGGTCACCGGCGGTGCGTTCCCAAAGCAAGCCAAACAATAACGCTGCAATCAATATACCGAAAATAACGGTTGGGAATTTATATTGAAAAACGATTGAATATACTTCAATGGAAATAGCAATGAATAATTCAAAAATGCGCATCAGTGGATTTACCTGTTTGCTGATCACCCATTTATTCCGGGCCATTACCAGAATTGTAATTAAAATACCAATTCCCAGCATAACAGCTCCCCATGCTGCAATGGTATAACTATATCTTAAAGTTATTACTCCTGCAACAATAAAAGCCAACGCACAAATCATATGTAAGGTAGTGACCTGGTGCGGCTTCACTTTCTCATCCAACACCGGTATATCATATGCCATTGGGCAAAGGTAAGTTGATTAGTTGACAGGTTGTCCTTCGACTTGGCTCAGGATGACAATTGGTTGTCCTTCGACTGGGCTCAGGATTACAATTTGTTGATAGGTTACAAATTAGACAGATTACGTTTATGCATTCACATTAAGCCGGAAATCATATAAAGCATGAAAGCACCAAGTTCGGAATGCTATTGGCTACAGTCTGAAAAAACAAATATTTGACATTTTTACTAACAATTGGCTTAGTTATTACGCCTATTTTAATTATAAGGACAGGCAACAAAGGTAGTTGACTATTTGTATTGGAAATAATAATCACATGGTATGGTGCCGCGGTATTTTTTTTGTGGCAATATTTCTTTTTTTTGGAATAAAGCTTTAAGTTTACAATTGGTAAAACGATTTGTTAAAATATGTCTGCGCCTTACTGTAAATTCAGCGAGGAAAAGGTGTGTTTTAAATCTATTTTGGTACGATAATTTTTAGCAATAAAGACATTAATATGAGAGAAGGAACTTTACGCTCAATTCTGCATGCAATAAAAAATGTTAAAACAACGGGACTTTCGATTGGAGCCGTATTAATTAGCATTTTTTCTACCGCCCAAACAATAACGTTTAGTACACCGGGAGGTCCATATGCTTACACGGCGACGTCAAGTACGTTGCTTGTGACAGTCAATGGTGCGCCAGGAGGTAATAATTCTCAATATCCATCTGGTGGTTCTTGGCCCAGCCCTGGTGGACATGGAGGTTCGGTTGTATGCACTTTGTCTGTTACACCCGGTACTATTTACTATATTTATGTTGGTGGCGCTGGTGGTGTTGGGTCAACAGTAACGCCCGCTTCTGGTGGTCTGAACGGAGGTGGTGTTGGTGGAACATTAAGTGGATCTTATGGTGGCGGCGGCGGCGGCGGTGCGTCCGATATCCGTACAGTTGTCGGAGTATTATCAAGTAGACTCGTAGTTGCCGGCGGTGGCGGCGGTGCCGGACTTGATTATCCCAATGGGTCATTGGGGGGAGATGGAGGCGGTACTACTGCACAGAATGGAATGGGGACAAATTCTTATACTTACCCAAGTTCAAACGGTAATGCGGGAGGCGGGAATGCCAGTGCCGGAGGTGGCGCCGGAAATTTCCCAGGATATGGAGTTGGGTCAGCCGGTGCAACCGGCAATGGAGGTGCCCCTCTTTCTGGCTACCCAGGCGGCGGCGGTGGCGGTGGCTACTATGGCGGTGGTGGTGGAGTCTGGCAAGGAGCTGGTGGAGGTTCGTCCTACACTGATCCGGTTTTAGCGACCGGGGTTGTGCATTCGCAAGGAGCGGTTACTACTGGAAATGGGTCGGTTACGATAACTACTCCATGTACTACAGGTACTACTTCCGGTCCCAGTTCTGTTTGTGCAGGTTCAAGCATTACATTGTCCAATACGGTTAGCGGCGGAACATGGACGAGCAGCAATCCTGCAATCGGAAGTGTGGGGAGTGCTACAGGCATTGTTACCGGTATTACTTCAGGAGCTATTAATATTGTTTATTCAGGTGGACCAGTATGTACTGTAACCAAGCCGGTAACAGTTAATTGCGCGCCAACCTTCACAAACGGCAGCCCGCAATCTTTATCAGTTTGCCAGAGTTCGGGCGCTAACGCAATAAATTCTTTGTTACCGATAAGTGATGCGGACGCAGGTCAGACAGAAACATGGTCTGTAATCTCGGGACCATCTCATGGATCTATAACATCTGGTGGAACACAGACTTCAACAGGTGGCGTAGTAACGCCAGCCGGATTTAGTTATACGCCTACTACGGGCTTTACCGGCAGTGATGGATTTGTGATCCAGGTATCTGACGGACTTGGAGGGCTTTCAAGTACAACTATCAACGTTACCGTGAACGCAATGCCGGCTTCGATTACAGGACCAAGCGTAGTGTGTATTGGTTCAAACATAACTTTGAGCAATACCTCAGGCGGTGGTGTATGGAGCAGCAGTAATCCTGCTGTTGGTACAGTAGGCAGCAGTTCGGGGGTTGTTACAGGTATTGCCAGCGGAAACGTAACAATATCTTATACTTTGCCCGGAAGTTGTTCGGTGACGTATGGTGTTGCGGTTAGCCCGATACCGACAATTACGACGGTGAGTTCGCAAACTGCGATACCGGGTACATCAATAACACTGACCGGTACGAATTTTAATACTTCAACCAGCAGTAATATTGTGTGGTTTGGGGCTGCAACAGGAACGGTAACTTCTGCCAGCGGAACTTCATTAACTGTTACTGTTCCTAACGGCGCTACGTATGGGCCCATAATTGTGGAAAATGCATCCTGTGCACGTTTTGGGTATGCACCTTATGCATTTGAACCAACGTATAATAATGCAGGTTTCGTATCGAACACGATCAACTTTGCGACAAAGGTTGATAACGGTACACCGGCTTCCCCTAACCATATTTCGTTCGGAGATATTGATGGTGACGGAAAAGTGGATATTATAAGCAATAATTCCACTGCAAATAGCGTGAGCGTATACCTGAATACAAGTACATCCGGAGCGGTGAGTTTTGCTTCGCCTGTAACAGTTGCAAGTCTGACAGCACCCGGTCAGCCGGCGGTTGCAGATATTGACGGTGACGGCAAAGCGGATATGGTGGTAACCAGTGCGACGTCGGGTACAATGAATATTTACCGTAATACAAGTACAACGGGCAGTATTAGTTTTGCTGCGCCTGTTGTTATTGGTTATGTAGTCAGTGCCAGCGCATCGGCTATCAGGGATATTGATGGTGATGGCCGGCCTGATATTGTTTCATGTACCGGGAGCACCATGTCGGTATTCAGAAATACCGGAAGCGTGGGCAGCATCAGTTTTGCAGCAAGAGTTGACTTTGCTTCCACAACAACTATTAATGCAGTTGCGGTTGGTGATGTAGATGGTGACGGGAAACCGGATGTACTTGCTGCAAATAATACAACTAATATTTCTGCATGGAGAAATACCAGTACAATTGGTTCAATAAGTTTTGCTGCAAGGCAGGATTTTACTACACCCGGCACGGCATTTTTTATCACAATGGCTGATATTGATGGCGATGGTAAATTAGATGTTCTTAATACAAATAGCAGTACTAATAACGTGTCGATTTTCCTGAATACCAGTACTTCGGGTACCATTTCCATGGGTGCCAGAACTGATTTTACAACGGGTGCAACACCTAATGACTTAACTGTTGGTGACTTTGACGGTGGTGGGAGACCTGATGTGGCTGTAGCCAGCACCACCGGTGGTAACGTCGGTGTATTCCGCAACACAAGCACTACAGGCAGTATTTCACTTGCTACACGCATAGATTTTGTAACAGGGGCGGGTGCAGCGGGTGCAATTGCTGTTGATATTGATAACGATGGAAAGATGGACCTGGCAGTTACTAACCAGAGCGCCAATACTATGTCTGTTTTAAGGAACAATCCGTTAGCGCCTATTACAGGTACTTTAACAACCTGCCCGACAGCAACAACGACACTTAGTGATGCTACAACCGGCGGCACATGGAGCAGCAGTGCACCCGGTGTGGCGTCGGTTGGTTCGTTAACAGGAATTGTTACCGGCGTTTCTGCAGGAACTGCATTTATTACTTATGCAGGCACTGCAACATCTATTACTGCCGGTAACTATGTGGTAGTAACAGTTACAGTTAATCCTAACCCTGCAGGCATTACCGGAACAACAAACGTTTGTACGGGTGCAACAACTACATTGGCTGACGCAACAGGTGGCGGAGCATGGAGCAGCAGCAACGGAGCTATAGGAACCGTTGGCTCATCAACAGGTGTTGTTGGAGGCGTTACAGCGGGTCTGATCACTATATCTTATACATTACCGACGGGCTGTGCAGCTACAACTCCGGTTACGGTTAATCAGAGCCCCACAAATATCAGCGGTTCATTTGCGGTATGTGTAGGTGCAACAAATACACTTACAAATGGATTTGCGGGAGGCGTGTGGACAAGCAGTATTCCTGCTAATGGTACGATTGGTGCTGCGTCAGGCGTTCTTGGCGGCATTACTCCAGGTAATACAAACATAACTTATACAATGACCGGCAACTGTGCGGTAAGCCAGGTAGTCACTGTTAATCCTAATCCGGCAGGTATTACTGGTTTGTCTTCAGTATGTGTTGGTTCTTCTACTACATTAAGCGACGCCACATCCGGCGGACTGTGGGGATCAAGCGCTCCGTCAGTTGCTACTATTACAGCGGGCGGCGGGGTAGTGGTTGGTGCATCTGCCGGTAACACTACAATGAGTTATACTTTGACAACTACTGGTTGTTTTGCGACATTCCCAATGACTGTAAATCCTAATCCGGCGGCGATTACGGGAGCACCAGTATCAACTACTTTCTCTTATACCGGCGCTAACCAAACATTTACAGTGCCTGCGGGTGTTACATCAGTTTCAGTGGATATGAAAGGAGGCCAGGGTGGTACTTCAAAAGGTGGTAGCACAGGTGGTGCCGGAGGCCGGGTACAATGTGCGTTAGCCGTAACAGCCGGGCAAGTCTTACAGATAAATGTCGGAGGGGTCGGCAGCAATGGTATCCCAAGTTCTGTTGCACCAGGAGGATTTAATGGTGGAGGTAATGGCGGTGATGCTGTTTATTGGGGTAGTTTCTCCGGCGGCGGTGGCGGTGGTGCATCCGATATACGTAATGGTGCTTATGCACTTGCCAACAGGCTTGTAATTGCAGCAGGAGCAGGTGGTGGTGGTGATGATTGTTTTATACCTGGTGGTAACGGTGGTGGCCTTGTTGGTTCAAATAGTACAACTCCCTGCGGCTCTGACGGACCTGGAATTGGTGGCTCACAAGTTGCAGGTGGCACTGGCGGTGTATATCCGGGCTGGGGTACCGGCGGTTCCGGCGGATTAGGAGTTGGGGGAGCAGGAGCTAATGGTGCAACAGTCGGAACCGGCGGTGCCGGTGGCGGAGGTGGCGGAGGTTATTATGGTGGCGGCGCCGGCAGTGGGTCTGGCGGAGGCGGTGGTTCATCGTTCACTGATCCTGTCCTTGCAAGTTCCGTTACACATACTCCAGGATTTAATTCGGCTGGCAATGGTTCGGTGACAATATCTTACCCTGGTGGTGCAGCACCTTCAAGTGTGTGTGTGGGATTAACTATTACATTGGGTGATGCCACACCTGGCGGAACATGGAGCAGCAGTGCTCCTGCAATCGGGAGCGTAGGGTCTGCCACGGGGGTTGTTACAGGAGTTTCGGCAGGCACAACAACTATCAGTTATTTGTTGCCAACAGGTTGTTATGTAACAAAGTTGATAACAGTTAATGCAAATCCTGCTGCAATTACAGGTACAGCAACAGTTTGCCAGGGGTTAACAACCACACTTGCAGATGCAACAGGAACAGGATCATGGAGCAGCAGCGCATCAGGCATTGCATCTATAGGTTCAGGAACCGGTGTTGTTACCGGAGTTACTCCAGGCAATGCAACAATCACCTATACTTTACCTACAGGTTGTATCATTACAACAACGGTTACTGTTAATCCATTACCAGCAGTAATTACAGGGACATTTACAGCATGTCCGGGTACAGCTGCTACTTTGAGCGATGCTACCGGTGGCGGTACCTGGACAAGTAATAATACTGCCGTCGGAACGATCGGTTCTGCGTCTGGAATACTTACGGGTATTTCGGCTGGTACTACAACGATTACTTATACACTTCCAACGGGATGTATTATTACACAAAACACAACCATCAATCCAAATCCGGCAGCAATTACCGGTAACATTGCGGTGTGTGTGAATAGTACCGTTACGATGGCTGATGGCTCGGGAGGCGGAACATGGACAAGCAGCCTTCCGGCGAATGGTACAGTAGGAGCCAGTACGGGTGTGGTCGGTGGTATTTCTGCCGGCAATCCTACCATTACTTATACATTGCCTACGGGATGTATTGCAACAGCGCTGGCAACAGTAAATCCATTACCTGCGGCAATTACCGGAGCAACCAATGTGTGTGTGGGGTTAACTACCACATTAACGGATGGTTCAGGTACGAGCACCTGGAGCAGCAGCAATACTGCCATTGGAACAGTGGGTGCAGCAACGGGAGTTGTAGGTGGCGTGTCTGCAGGCACAATTAATATCTTATTTACTTTGCCTACGGGTTGTGTTGCGGTTTTGCCATTTACAGTTAATCCGACTCCTGCGGCAATTACAGGCACGCCGAATGTCTGCGTTGGTTCTAACAGGACCCTTGCAGATGCAACAATCGGTGGCACATGGAGCAGCAGCAATCCGGCATTTGGAACTGTATCCGGTACCGGAGTAGTAAATGGAGTCAGTGCAGGTACGCTTAATATAATTTATACATTACCGGCAGGTTGCACATCAACCATTCCGTTTACAGTAAATCCGACACCATCGGCCATAGTGGGTGCGTTCTCAGTATGTACGGGACTTACAACTGCTCTGACCGATCCGACAGGCGGTGGCACATGGAGCAGCAGCAATCCGGCATGGGGTAGTGTTTCAGCTGGTGGAGTTGTTGCAGGTATTTCGGCTGGTATACCAGTTATTACGTATAATCTGGCGACAGGCAACTGTTTTGTAACACAGGCTATAACTGTTAATACAACTCCGTCGGCAAACACGGGAACACCAAATGTTTGCGTGGGACTTAATTCTACCTTAGCAAACAGTATAGGTGGCGGCACCTGGAGCAGCAGTAACCCTGCATTTGGCACCGTTGGCGCTGGTACCGGTATTGTTAATGGGGTAGCAGCGGGAACATTGAATATTATTTATACTTTAGGAACCGGATGTGCAGCAACCACTGCATTTACAGTTAATCCTTCACCCTCACCTATCACGGGTACATTTTCATTATGTACCGGCCAGACAACAACTTTATCTGATGGAGCAGGTGGTGGCACGTGGACCAGCAGTAATACTGCGCAGGGTAGTATTGGCTCTGCTTCCGCTATACTTGGAGGCATAGCTACAGGAACTCCTGCTATATCTTATACACTTAGTGCAGGAAACTGTTTTGTTACGCAACAGGTGACCATTAACCAGACACCTCCGGCGATAGTTGGGAGCAACAATCTTTGTATCGGGGTACCAACTACAATGACCGATGGCATCGGTGGCGGTACCTGGACCACCAGCAATGGTAACGCGACAATAGTATCTACTTCAGGTGTTGCAACCGGTGTGACACCAGGTACCGTGAACATCATTTATACGCTGCCAGCGGGTTGTTTTGCAACTATGCCTGCTACGGTGAATCTGCAGCCGGCATCGGTTGCCGGAGCAGCTACCGTATGTGTGGGATTAACCACTACACTTACAGACGCATCGGGCGGAGGTACATGGACCAGTAGTAATCCGGGTTTGGGTACGGTTGGTTCAGCATCCGGGACAGTTGGCGGTATCTCTGCGGGTACAATCACAATTACATATACATTACCCGGCGGTTGTACATCGCTTTGGCCTATGACGGTGAATCCAACTCCGGCAGCGATCGGTGGAACACCGGTTGTGTGTGTCGGATCAACAGTAATATTAACCGATGCAACAACGGGTGGTACCTGGAGCAGCAGCAATACTGCCCAGGGAAGTGTTGGCGCTACATCAGGAATAGTGAGTGGTATTGCAGCAGGCAATCCATCAATTATATATACATTACCTGCGGGTTGTACTGCTACTGTTACTGCTACTGTAAATGCACTACCTAACCTATATACTGTTACTGGTGGCGGAAGTTATTGTGCAGGTGGTGCAGGCTTGCATATTGGTTTGTCATCTTCTGACGCGGGAATAAGCTATCAGTTGTGGAGAGGTGTAACTGCTGTTGGCAGCGCGCTCTCCGGCGGTGGCGTTTTAGATTTCGGTTTGATCACGACAACAGGCACATATACAGTAATAGGGACAAATACATCTACCGGCTGTAATGTTCAGATGACCGGAAGTGCAACAATTATTATCAATCCGTTACCACCAGCCTTTAACGTTACCGGTGGCGGCAGTTATTGTGCAGGTGGTTCAGGGTTACATATTCTTTTGAATGGTTCAAGTCCAACAGGATTTACCTATCAGTTGTTACTGTCCGGTTCACCTGTGGGTAGTCCGGTAACAGGTACAGGAGCAATACTTGATTTCGGTCTGCAAACAGCAGGGGGGCCATATACAGTTCTTGCTACCAATACGGCAACTGGTTGCACTAATCTTATGAACGGCACTGTTACGATCACTGTTAACTCATTACCCAATCCATACCTAGTTACCGGTGGTGGTGGTTATTGTGCAGGTGGTATTGGTATGCCTGTAGGACTTGCAACTTCAGATATCGGAATCAGCTACCAGTTATTTTTAACTGGTTCACCCATAGGAAGCCCATTACCGGGGACTACTGCTGCCCTTGCATATGGTTTGCAAACAGCAGGAGGAATATATACAATTGTAGGAACCAATGTTGCTACAGGATGTGTGAATAGCATGACCGGCAGTGTAACAGTAACAGTGAATCCGCTGCCAACAGTATTTTCTGTAACAGGAGGAGGCGGTTATTGTGCAGGCGGAACTGGTGTGCTGGTGGGGCTTGGTGGTTCTACAAGCGGAGTTATATACCAATTGTGGAGAAACGGTACTTATACAGGTACGTCTGTAACAGGGGCAGGGGGGGCATTTAATTTCGGGTTACAGACCATTGCCGGTATCTATACGGTTGTGGCATCCAATCCTGCAACTACCTGTACGAATACCATGAGTGGCAGTGTTACAGTTACCATCAATCCGTTACCCGCGGTTAACACTGTAACAGGTGGCGGGGCTTATTGTGCCGGTGGTACGGGTGTTCACGCAGGCGTGAACGGATCAGTTATCGGGGTTTCGTATCAGTTATATAATGGTGCGCTTACAGTTGGCGGCCCGATAGCAGGAACAGGATCACCACTTGATTTTGGTTTATTAACAACTGCTACAACTTATACTGTAACTGCAACCAATTCAACAACAAGTTGTGTGAGCAATATGGCAGGCAGCGCTATTGTAACAATTAATCCATTACCATTACTTCATGCTGTGACGGGTGGCGGCGGATATTGCGCTGGCGGAACCGGGGTTCCGGTAGGTTTGTTACTTGGTGATACCGGTATCAGCTACCAATTATATAATGGAATAAGTGGGGTTGGAGCTCCTGTTACAGGGTCTGGGTCAGCAATTGCTTTTGGATTACAAACAGCAGCCGGAACATATACGGTGATCGGAACAAATATTGCAACCACCTGTAATACAGTGATGACAGGAAGCGTGGTTGTAACAGTGAATCCATTACCCACGCCCTATGTTGTTTCGGGCGGAGGTAGTTATTGTGCAGGCGGGACCGGAGTTGCAGTTGGCCTGGCTAATTCTGCAATTGGTGTTAATTACCAACTGAAGATTGGCGGCGTTAACATTGGCGGTGTGGTTGCCGGTACAGGAACAGCTATAACATTTGGTCTACAGACAGGCGCCGGTACCTATACAGTGGTTGCTACAAATGCAACAACCTTCTGTACCAATAATATGACAGGAAGTGTGACAATCAGCATTAATCCTTTGCCCATAGTTTATAGTGTAACCGGTGGTGGAAATTATTGTTTAGGCGGAACAGGCGTACACGTTGGATTAGGTGCTTCTAATATTGGTATCAATTATCAGTTATACTTTGGTGCAGTTACAGTAGGCGGACCGATAGCAGGAATTGGGGCTGCGCTTGATTTCGGATTGATGACTGCCGTAGGCACTTATACAGTATCTGCAACCAATACTACTACAGGCTGTACAAATAATATGGCGGGAAGTGCAATTGTTGGTACCAACGCATTGCCTTTGGCATTTACTGTGACTGGCGGAGGTAACTATTGCGCAGGTGGCGCAGGGGTTCCCGTTAATTTAGCGGGGTCAGTAGCAGGTGTAAATTACCAATTGTATAACGGAGCGACGCCTGCAGGACTTCCACAGGCAGGTACAGGTATAGCTATTCCTTTTGGTAACCAGACAGCTGCGGGTACTTATACCGTGATTGCTACCAATGGATCAGGTTGTACGAACACAATGACCGGGTTTGCAGCAATTGTTGTAAATCCATTACCAAATTTCTATGTTGTAACCGGAGGCGGTAGTTATTGTACCGGTGGAACAGGTGTACATGTTGGGTTAACCTCATCTGATTTGGGTATTAATTATCAACTCCTGAATCCTGGTCCTGTTGGTTTAGCATTACCTGGTACCGGGCTTCCGGTTGATTTTGGACTTGAGTTAGCAGGGACCTATACAGTCAGAGCTACAAATGGAACAACAGGTTGCACCCGAATAATGACCGGAAGTATAAGTGTAACTACAAATCCATTGCCAACTCCGTATTTAGTAACGGGAGGAGGTCATTATTGTGCTGGCGGCACGGGTCTTCCGGTAATAATAAGCGGTTCTTCGCTGGGCGTTAATTACCAGTTGTATAACGGAGTTACACCAATAGGAACTCCAATGCCGGGAACAACAGGGACACTTAACTTTGGCATTCAAACGCTGCCCGGAACTTATACCGTTAAGGGAACAGATGCTGTTACAGGATGTGTTGGGATTATGACAGGTAGTGTAACAATTGTCATTGACCCATTACCTGCGGCATATGCGGTTACAGGTGGTGGTAGCTTCTGTCCCGGTGGCGCCGGAGTAGTTGTCGGCCTGAATAACTCTGATCCTGGTACAAGTTATCAAATATACTATACAGGATTGACCTTGGGACTTCCGGTATCCGGAACAGGTTTCCCGATTAGTTTTGGTTTAGAAAATCAGCTGGGCGGTTATACCGTTTTAGCTACAAATGGCCTGGGTTGTGTAAGAACAATGACAGGTGCTGCAACGGTTTCGAATTACCCCTTGCCTAACCATTATTTGGTGACAGGCGGTGGCAGCTATTGCGCCGGTGGGGCAGGAATGAATGTAAATCTGAGTGGTTCGGATGCAGGAATAAATTACCAGTTATATTATGGTGGCGGTACTGCAGGAATACCAGTGCCGGGCACCGGCGCTGCAATCAGTTTAGGATTACAAACTGCTGCAGGAACCTATTTTGTTCAGGCAACAAATGCTGTGACAGGCTGTACTGATACAATGCTTTACAGCGCTGTTATTTTCATTAATCCTTTACCTGCTATCCAAACTTTATCGGGTAGCGGTAACTATTGTATTGGCGGACCAGGTGCAGATGTAGCGCTTGGCGGAACAGAGACCGGTGTTAGTTACCAGTTATATAAAGATGGTATAGCATCAGGAGCCCCAATATCCGGCACAGGTTTAGGTATTGATTTCGGTATGCATACAGCTGCAGGTATTTATACCATTACAGGCACAAATACTACTACCTTCTGTATGAGTACAATGGCTGGAAGCGACACAATCAGTATCAACCCACCCCCGGTTGTTTACTCTGTAACAGGTGGTGGCAGCTATTGCGCAGGTGGAACTGGAGTTCATGTGGGAATCAATAATTCACAATCAGGCATCAACTATACTTTATACAATGGAGTTACTGCCGTATCAGGTCCATGGGCCGGTTCAGGTTCATCACACGACTTTGGGTTACTGACAGCAGTAGGTGTTTATACTATTAAAGCAATCAGTGCAATAAGCGGCTGTTCAATTAATATGTCCGGCAGTGCAACTGTGGGTACTAACCCGCTGCCAACCTTATACAATGTTACAGGTGGCGGTGGTTATTGCGCAGGTGGCACAGGGGTGAATATCGGATTGAGCGGATCTGCCACAGGGATTTCATACCAGTTGCTGAATGGAACTTCCTTGGTGGGTTCACCCATGGTTGGTACAGGCGCTTCACTTGATTTCGGAGTATTTACTGCTGCAGGTAGCTGCCGGATCGTAGCAACAAACGGTTCAACAGGTTGCCTGGATACTATGAACGGAAGCACAACTGTTGTTATAAATCCGCATCCAACTGTATTTAATGTGACAGCCAGCGGAACAGGTTATTGTGCAGGTGGCACAGGTGTTCATGTATTCCTCAGCAATACGGAAATTGGCGTTAGTTACCAACTATACATAGGAACTGCACCTGCAGGAATGTCTTTTGCAGGTACAGGTGGCGCGCTTGATTTTGGCGTGCAGACATTAACAGGGACTTATACCGTTTCCGCATTCAATACAACTACAAGCTGCACCAGCAATATGTCAGGAAGTGTATCTGTAAGTATCAATCCACTGCCTGCAACGTACGCTGTGATCGGTGGCGGTAGTTATTGTCCGGGAGGTGCCGGAATTCATGTGGGACTCAGTGGTTCAGCTATGGGCATCCGTTACCAGTTATATAACGGGGCTGCAGTTGGTACTCCTGTGAACGGAAATGGTTCTGCTCTTGATTTCGGATTGCAGACAGCAGCAGGTAGCTATACTGTAGTTGCTACTAATATTGCTACCGGCTGTATAAATAATATGACCGGCAGCGTTTCTGTAGCTATCAATGCTTTACCTGTTGCATTTACCGTAACCGGCGGAGGCAGCTATTGTGCAGGAGGAACAGGTGTGAATGTTGGCCTGAGTGGTTCTGTTTCAGGAACTGATTACCAGCTATATCTGGATGGTTCTGCATTAGGCGGGCCTATAGCAGGTACCGGTATTGCCCTGACATTTGGTTTACAGACTATTACAGGAACATATACAGTTGCTGCAACAAACTCAACTACTTCCTGTTCAAATAACATGACAGGTAGTGTTACTGTAGCAATTAATCCATTACCAACCGTTTACCTGGTGACAGGAGGTGGTAATTATTGTCCCGGTGGAACCGGTGTGAATATTGGATTGGCCGGATCTTCTGCAGGCGTAAATTACCAGTTATACTTTGGGGCTTCTGCGGTTGGAAGCCCGGTTGCCGGAACAGGCGCTGCGCTTGTTTTCGGTAGCTATACAGGCACCGGTACGTATACAGTAGTGGCTACAAATGCTGCAACACTATGTACAAGGAATATGTCGGGCAGTGCAGTTATCGGATTGTATGCATTACCTGCAATTAATTCTGTGATTGGCGGAGGCAGCTATTGTGCAGGTTCCGCAGGAGTTCATGTAGGTTTAAACGGTTCTGTATCAGGTATTTCTTACCGGTTGTATAAAAATGGCGTTCCGGATGGTAGTCCGTTGACGGGCTATGGTTTGCCTTTGGATTTCGGTGTGAAGACAGACACAGGGACTTACAGGGTAATTGGAACCAATACTGCAACAGGATGCAGCAGCAATATGAATGGATTTGTAACGGTTATGATTAACCCTGTTATTGTTCCAACGGTATCAATATCAACAGGCGGAACTGATACGGTTTGCGCCGGTAATATGACCACCTTTACTGCAACTGCAACAGGTGGCGGATCGCTGCCGGTTTATCAATGGACTGTAAACGGGGTTATTGCAAGCGCGGGAATCAGCTATTCCTACCTTCCTGCAAATGGTGATGTGGTAACGTTTACTTTAGTAAGCAATGCTACCTGTGCTACACCTTCAGTGGTAAGCAATTCGAGCACTATGACCGTTCTGCCTAAACTTCTGCCCAGTGTGACGATAGCAGCCAGTCCGGGTATTATTGTTTGCCAGGGTACAATAGTTAATTTCACAGCAACCGGCACAAATGGAGGAGACGGACCAACTTATCTATGGTTAAAGAACGGTCTGCATGTTGGTACAGCTACTAATCTTTCGGATATACCTGCAAACGGAGATATTTACTATTGTGAAATGACAACCAACTATGCATGTAGTCTTGCACCTTCATCTACCAGCCCTCATATAACCATGGAAGTGGATGTTCCTGTTACTCCTGTTGTTACATTGTCAGCTAACCCTGGCACTGATATCGGTTATGGTGAAACTGCCTCAATAACAGCGCACCTGTCAAATACAGTACCATTCCCAGTTTATAAATGGTATGTAAACGGATTAATTGTACCAAGCGCTACTACACCAATATTGATCAGCAGTAATTTCCTGGATGGCGATATTGTAACCTGCGCGGTAGTAAGTGGTGGCGGATGCCCCGGATTAACAGGGTCAGCTTCACTCACTTTGCATGTGATCAACGTAGGTGTAAAACCTGTTACCTTAACAGGAAGTGATATAAGGTTATTGCCAAATCCAAATAAGGGCGTATTTACCATAAAGGGCACCCTGGGAACTGTTTCAGCGGAGGAAGTATCATTCGAAATTACTGATATGCTTGGCCAGGTGATCTACAAGGATAAAGTATCAACCAGGAACGGAGAGATTGATGAAAAGATAGTGCTTGGTAAAGAAATAGCAAATGGGATGTACATATTGAGTCTGCATACAGGAACGGAAAATAAAGTGTTCCATATGGTTGTAGAACAATAGTTGTTTTGAATTAATAAACAGGGAGGGCAGCATCACGTGATGCTGCCCTCCCTGTTTATTAATTCAAAACAACTATTGTTCTACAACCATATGGAACACTTTATTTT
>CAIMDZ010000134.1 GCA_903839875.1 uncultured Bacteroidota bacterium | reverse complement strand
TGGCATTATCTATTATTTTTAAAACAATAGCCAGTGTAAAATAATTGATCTGATCTTTAGAAAAAGTAACCGGAATGTATTTTTTCTTCATAATAATTAAGACAATTCAGAAGTTGTGTAGTATTAAAAATACACCTTTAAAAAAGTAACCGCTAAACTAAATCCAATATTGCTAAAAGATTTTCTCTAATTCATCTTTCTCTTCCTGTAAAAAAAAGTAAGGGTAATAGCTGAAAAGAAATATAAGTAAGTCAACTGCTCCTGAAGATTACTGCCAAAAGCATTTTTATAAGACATAATTGAAATCAAAATAACCAAAATCAATCCTCTGAAAAAATATCCGCCATTCATGTTGTGTTTTTTAATTTAATTATATCAAACTAACCTTGTCTTATTTATTACTTTTTCTTTAAAATGCCGCCTTAAGAATAAAGCGGCCTGAATTACACTCAATTCTTAACCTGGGAATAAACACTCATAACATTTATTTGCCTATAGGAGCCGTAAATAATTGTTACAAGATTGATAGAATGATGTGAGGGTATTTCGGCGATAGTAGTAGTTAGCATCGCAGAATATTCACTCAGATCATAATAATATGGCCCTATTGGAACGCTTGCTGCTATTAAGACTGAATTCAAAGTAATAGCGGATGCAAGGCCGTATATAATTGGATCATTTTGATGATCTGCTCTATTCATATTTTAAAAGATTAGCTGATTTAGCATGCCGGATGGCAGGTCACTATCGCTAAATAAAAGTACGTTATGACAAAAACCGCTGCAAAAATTTGAAGTGAATACGGCAAATGCTGTGGAGTTTTGTCATAACGTGTTAAAATGTAACAAAATACAGGAAGCCGTATTATAAAAACGGCGAAAAAATTAAAAGAGTGTATAGTGGGAAACCCTTATTTGAGTCAGGTTCCAAAAAACCGGTCAGCTTTTGGTGAACTTAAATAACCCCTTTTCTTTCCTTTGCCGGAAAACCAACACATGCCGGCCATTGGGAAGGTTTTTAACATCCAATACCGCAGATGTTGCGCCCTTCAATAAGTCTTGTTTAAGTAACAACCTCCCATCAGCAGTCATTACCGCGACTGAAGTTTTAGCTGCCAAAACCGGGAATAAAACCAACCGGTAGTCTGATACAGGATCAGGGTATAATTTTACTTTCATCCTGCCGTTTTCCTGGTCATTTGATCTATTTACCGGCAGGATTGAGTTATAAACAGGCAATGCCTCTGAAGCATTGATTTCATTCATCGCAACCATCTCATCAGTCCGATTTATGATCACCTGTGCTCCGGCACTGCCTGTGGCGGCAAAAAACAAAATAATGAGCATTGACAATAAAACAGCAACCCGAAAAACAAAGCGCATTCTTGATTCCCATACAGGATTTTCGAAAAACTCAATTAACTTTCTCATAACCAGTCGTTTTAGGAAGTTAGCAAATTCACCTATCCTTCGCTCACATTATAAAGCTACATTTTGAATGAAGGACGATCCAAAAATTTGAAGTGAATAATGTAAATGTTGTAGCGTATATTTATAATTGATTAACAAATAATTGATGATTTGGATGTCCTTAAATAGCCTATGAGATGCTTTCCGGCGTTGCTGTTGTCCTTAATGAGGTATCCTGTGCGAGATGTCCTGCAAGATGTACTTAGCGAGGTTGTTGGTGAAGAATACCACAACGGCGGGGCGTATGCCCGTGCTGGCCTTTAATACTTTAGGAGATGCTTCACTGTCACATTTCCCTGCAGCCCTCCGCTGTGAATACACAATATTTTATCTGATTCAGTAAAGAAATTATCCGTGAGCATTTCATGCAGACCGTACATCATTTTTGAGGTATAAACTATATCCAGCGGAATATTATTTTCTTTATAAAACTCATTCATAAACCCGATCAGTTCATTGCTCCATTTCCCGAATCCGCCGAAATGCCAGTTATCAAACAATCGCCAGTTTGCATTTTTTTCAGGAACAGCATGTGTGGAAATGTAGCCGTTAAGATAGGCACCTTGTTTCATTGGCGCAAATCCCAAAATCTGCTGCTGATTACTTGTTTTATTCCTGATCCCAATCATGGTGGTTGCTGAGCCTACAGCAACGGCCACGTGGGTATATTGCCCGTTTATAAACCTGTTCAGCAGGCCGGCACCTGCCCTGCCCCATTCATTGGCTCCGCCTTCCGGAATCATAAATGTTTCATCAAAATGTGCAACAAGGTTCCTTGCCCAATTGGGCTCATGCCTTCCGGCATAATCTTCCCGGGTAACAAATACAAGTTCCATTCCGTATTCTTTACAGGCTTCAAGAGTGGGGGTCAATACATTATACCTGCCACGCACCACGCCGATTGATTTAATACCGAATAATTTCGAGGCATATGCGGTTGCCACAAGGTGATTGGAAAATCCGCCTCCTGATGTTATGATTGTTTTATATCCCGATTCAATAGCATGATTCATATTCAGCCTGAGCTTGAACCATTTATTGCCCGAAACGACAGGATGAATTAAATCAAGCCGAAGCATATCCAATGCCGCAACTTTATTAGCATACCAGAACTTATTTAAGGGCTGTATGACAGCCAGGCGCTCATCAATTGTATCCATATTCGCGCAGGTAGTTTTCGTTATCCCGCCATTTTGGCCTCACTTTTACAAAAAGTTCCAGGTGCACTTTCTTTCCAAGAAATTCTTCCATCACCTGCCTGGAGTTGATACCCAGTTGTTTGATCATACTGCCTCCCTTGCCAAGCAGTATCATTTTCTGGGTCTCCCGGCTAACTATGATATCCGCTTTAATAACATTAAGGGTCGTCTTCTCCTCAAATGCCTGCACCAGGACTGCGGTGTGATAAGGAATCTCCTCTTCGTAAAGTGCATAAATTTGTTCCCTGATCATCTCGCCTACAAAAAAACGCTCTGACCTGTCGGATATACTGTCATCGGGGTAAAAGGCAAAACCTTCAGGAAGGTATTTAAGAATAAGCGGTAAAATCTTATCCGTATTGGTTTCCTTCCTCGCCGAAATAGCAAGTACCTCCCATTTCGGATAACGCTCCTGGTATAGTTTCACCAGCGTATCAATCGTACTTTTATCTTTTAATGTATCTATTTTATTTAACAGCAGTATGGTTGGTACTTTAAGTTTTAAAAAACTGCTGATTGACTCAAAATCTTCTATGGGCTGGTTGATATCGTGCATCAGTATGGCTACATCCGCATCTTCGAGGGCGCTTTTCACCTGCTGCATCATTTTCTGGTGCAGTTTGTATTTGGGCTCAATTATACCGGGCGTATCAGAAAACACGATCTGGTAGGTGGGTTCTGTTAAAATACCTAGTATGCGGTGGCGTGTGGTTTGCACTTTGGGCGAAATAATAACTAGTCGCTCGCCCAGCAGCAGGTTCAATAAAGTTGACTTACCCGCATTTGGCGCACCGAATATGTTTACAAACCCGGATTTAAATTGTTCTGGCATTAGTGTAAAAATAGGGGGAATTGTTGACAGGTAATAAAATTCGATGTCTGATATTTATCAAATTCGTAATATCAATCAAAATTGATCCGTTCCTTTTCGATCACCAATGGCCGTTTCCTTACCTGGGTATGAATAGCGCCTATGTACTCCCCTATTATGCCAATGAAAAACAACTGTACAGAGGAAAAGAAAAACACCCCTATCACTAACGGGGCCAGGCCTACATCAAACCTATTCCAGTAAAGGAGTTTGTAAATAAAATATACTATGGCCACCAATAAGCTGATTGTCGCAGAGAAAAAACCTAAAAATGCCGATAATCTCAAAGGCAGCTTTGAATGATTAGTAAAGCCCAGCATCGCAATATCGTACAAAGTGAAGAAATTGTTCTTGGTTTTCCCCGCTGCACGCCTGGGCTGTGTGTATTCAATTTCATAGCGGTCAAAACCAAGTTCTGTTATTAAACCGCGGAAATACGGGTATGGATCTTCCAGCGTTCTGAGAACAGCAATAAATTTCTGGTCATACAAACCAAACCCAGTAAAGTTTTGCACCGGCTGCTCCCCTCCTCCCGATGACACTTTACTGAGCAAGGAGTAAAAAAAACGCCTTATTGCGAACATCAATGGGTTTTCTTTACTCTTCTTCTTTATACCTATAACGATTTTATACCCCTCTTCCCATTTATTCAAAAACTGTTCAATCATTTCCGGTGGGTCCTGGAAATCAGCTACAAGTGATATAACAGCATCTCCATTACATTGCAGCATACCATAAAACGGAGAACGGATATGACCGAAATTCCTTGCGTTTACAATAATTTTTACCTGCTTATTAGTCTCAGCAATATTTTTCAGTATTGCCGCTGTTTTATCAGTAGAACAATTATCAATAAATATATGCTCATAACTGTATTGGGGCATTCTGTCAAAAACAGCCCCTACTGCATTAACTAACAGGCTGACATTACCCTCTTCGTTATAGCAAGGGGTAAGAATTGAGATATGTTTTTTAGTAACTTCCACGTTTAAAGGTAATAAGTATTTCAAATTCTAAATTCATATTATGCCCTTCTTTATTCCTTCAACCTAATATACTTACTTTCGGAAATGCAAAATATGCCCATTCACTATGTATCTTTGTGCTTTCCGGCTAAGGCGCCGGCTAATTATTAAAATACAATGATAACAAGTAAATAATATTATTTTTAAACATTAAGGGATACCTTAAGTAATAAAATAGTCTTTGTGCGAAAAAAGTTAAGAACAGCAATAATAGGAACTGGGAATATTGGTACCGACCTCCTTGTAAAGATCACCAGGTCGGAATACCTTGAATGCATACTTTGCGCCGGCAGGAATCTTAATTCTCCCGGTATGAAGAAAGCAAGCGCTATGAATATTCCTATATCCCCTAATAGTATTGACGCCATAATAGAAATAAGCGGGGAACTTGATCTTGTTTTTGATGCTACAAGTGCGCAGGATCATTTCAATTATTCAAAGGTTTTCAAAAAATCAGGCCTGATTGCAATAGACCTTACTCCATCGCGCGTGGGAAAAATGTGCATACCCGCTGTGAACATGAATGATTGCCTTAATGAGGATAATTTAAACATGGTTACCTGCGGCGGACAGGCGTCCATACCACTTGCCTATGCCATTGCAAGCGTAAATACGGACATTGATTATATTGAAACTATTTCAAGTATTGCTTCGCGGAGCGCAGGGCCTGCTACCAGGATAAACCTTGATGAATATTTACAGACAACTGAAAAGGGTATTCAATCTTTTTCTAATTGCAGCAGGTCAAAAGCTATTCTTAACCTGAATCCTGCACAGCCCTGTGTTGATATGCAGACTACCGTGTTTGCAAAAATAAAGAACCCTGACCTGGAAGCTACTAAGGCAGCTATCCATAAAATGGTAGCGATTTTACAAACTTATATTCCCGGCTATGAATTAATTCTGGAACCGGTATTGGAAAATGGCAGGCTTGCAGCTATGGTGCGGGTTAGGGGATTAGGTGATTATCTCCCTCCTTTCGCAGGTAATCTGGATATTATAAACTGTGCTGCAATAGCAACAGCAGAGGCATTTGCAAAGAAATTACTTTCATAATTCTAAAGATAATGAATTCACGAAAAATCATTGTTACAGACCCAACACTTCGCGATGGTTCTCATGCCTGCAGTCACCAGATCACTGAAGAACAGTTGCTGGCATACGCAACAAGCGCTGATGAATCGGGTGTGGACTATATAGAGGTAGGCCACGGTAATGGCTTGGGAGCTTCGTCTTTACAATTAGGAGAAAACCTGATTGAGGAAAAAAGAATGCTTACACTCGCACGGTCTGTGATAAAAAAGTCGAAAATGAGTGTGCATGTGATGCCTGGCTTTGCAACAATAGAACGTGAAATAAAACAGGCCATGAACGTTGGCGTTGACCTTTTCAGGATAGGTTCACATTGCACCGAGGCTGATATTACCATGCGGCATATAAATTATGTACGCGAGCAGGGAAAGGAAGTTTGGGGTATTCTGATGATGACGCATATGGCCTCAAAAGAAATATTGCTGGAAGAAGCTCAGAAAATGCAGTCTTATGGCGCACAGGCTATTGTGCTTATGGATTCGGCCGGCGCCTACTTACCCGATGACGTTGCTTCTAAAATAGGTCACCTTGTTACCAATTTATTTATTCCTGTTGGTTTCCACGCGCACAACAATATAGGTTTAAGCGTTGCCAATTCTCTGACCGCCATCAATGTTGGCGCGACCATTGTTGACGCTACTTCATGCGGATTTGGCGCAGGCGCAGGCAATACCCCTTTGGAATTACTGGCAGCCGCCATGTACCAGCTAAAATTAGAAAGCAACCTCGACCTTTATAAAGTTTTGGACACTTCAGACCTGGCCAGGGAATTATTCGCAAAAACACTCCCATTCAGCAACTCGACCACAATTGTCAGTGGCATCACGGGCATTTTTTCCGGTTTTTCCAAAATTGTGGTACGAATATCAAAAGAATTAAAGGTTAATCCGAAAGATGTGTTTTTTGAACTGGGACGAAGAAAAGTCATAGGAGGCCAGGAAGACCTGATACTGGAGGTGGCAACCGAACTATCTAAAAAGAATCATTAAAGCATTGAGACATGGCATCAATTAATAAACCATCTGAAATAGTTAAGCAGGATGTATTGAACATCTTCGAAATGCACAGCCAGTTACCGGAGCCTTTGCGCAATGCACATATATATATTACCGGCGGAACAGGTTTTTTGGGCACATGGCTCCTGGAGCTTATCTCAGGCCTGAATGATGAATTTGATTTTAAGATCAGGGCAAGCATCGCCTCTCGATCTCCCGAACAATTTTCCCATAAAGCCCCTCATCTGTTTAAGCGGAAAGAGTTTAAATTTTACGATACTGATATACGGCATCTGGTAGAGTTACCCCATGATGTCACTCATATCATTCATGCAGCGGCAATATCAAATAAAAATCTTTTTTCCACATTACCAACCTCCTCTTTCGAGAATAACGTAGATGCAACATTACAGATTCTACGGCTCGCAATGCAATTAGGATCAATTCAGAACATACTTCTTCTCTCGTCCTCCCTTGTATATGGGAAGCTGCAAACAGACAATCTTAGCCTGACTGAAGATTATACCGGCGGACTATTACCTCCGTTTGATATAAATTCCATTAACGCCGAATCAAAAAGGGCCTGCGAAGCTGCTGCTGCTGCCTTCCTCACCGAAATGAAATTGCCCATTTCTATTGCGCGCCCATTTTCTTTTGTGGGGCCATACCAGTCATTGGCGCTTCCATGGGCTATTACCGACTTTATGCAGGAGGCATTCAAAGGTGGCCCGATAAAGATCATGAGCGATGGTTCATTTATCCGGAGTATCATGTATGCATCAGACTTTGCCAACTGGATACTGCATATGACTGCATATGCCAAACCCCGGTCTGTTTATAACGTGGGAAGCCCCGAACCTGTTGATATGATAACCCTTGCGAAAATGATCCAATCCTGGTTCAAAACGGAACCAAAAATACAAACGAACCTCGGCAACAATACAAAGAACAGCATGAGGAGAATTGTTCCGAATATAGAGAAAGCCCAAAATGAACTACAATTAAAAATTACCGTTAACCTCGAAACCGCCATAAGGCGGTCAATGGAATGGCATGGTAGGAATACAGTAAATCAGAGATAGGAGGCAAGATAAAGTCACGTTATCTTGAGTTTTTAATGATATTTATATAAAAATCATTATCTTACAATAGCATTTGGGTATTTTTGTTTATTAATTTCATTTAAAACTATAAAACATGAAACCTGTTTCTATTGCATCTTCACTTCGGATTTCGATGCTACTCTCAGCATTATTATTCGCTACCTACACCGGCCGCACTCAAACCATTACCACGATCGGAGGAGACGGCATTTCCGGCTATTTGGGCGACGGCGCGGCGGCAACCGCAGCCGAATTATCTCACCCATTTAGTATTAAGATTGGTAGTTCAGGAAGTGTTTTTTTCTCTGACAATCTAAATAACCGGATCCGTAAAATAGATGGGGCAGGTACAATCACTACTTTTGCAGGGGGAGGCTCAGTACTCGGCGATGGCGGCCCTGCGACAGCTGCTCAAATTATTGGTCCGATCGGTATTGCGTTTGACACTTCAGGCAATTTATATATTTGCGATCTTGGTAATTCACGAATTCGTAAAGTTAACACTGCCGGAATTATCAGCACTATAGCTGGTACGGGAGTAGCCGGATTCAGTGGTGATGGCGGCCCTGCTACTTCGGCACAACTTAATTACCCATGCGGTCTGGCCATTGATAACAGCGGTAATTTATACATCACTGAGGAAGCAAATCAACGTGTGCGTAAAATAGATGCTTCGGGAACAATAACAACGATAGCAGGCAGCGGGCCAACCGGATTAGGTGTGGGAACCTTTAGCGGAGATGGAGGTGCTGCAACGTCAGCAAGGCTTAATCGCCCATATGGCGTATTTGCAGACAGGTATTCTAATATTTACATCACTGATAGCTGGAATAACCGTATTCGGAAAATAGATGGTACTGGCACAATTTCTACCATTGTAGGCGGTGGATCTTCTTTGGGTGACGGCGGGCCCGCCACTGCAGCAATGATCAACGTCGCAATTGATGCAGTTGTGGATACGTTTGGGAATATTTTTATCTCGGAGGGGAATGGCTGTCGGCTTAGAAAAGTCAATGCTGCAGGTACTATTAGTACAATTGCAGGAAATGGAACATGTACTTTCAGCGGAGATATGGGACCAGCTACAGCTTGTGAAGTAAATCATCCTGGCAGTTTAACTCTTGACGGATGTGGCAATATATATATTGCCGACTGGGGTAACGACCGGATTCGCAAAATTGGAATTTGCACTTCTACCGACACAACCTCAACTTTAAGTGTCTCATCAAATAACTCCTCCGATGCGATACTGATCTTTCCTAATCCTTGCTATGGAACTGTCAAAATTAATATCCCATCAAATATTGAGGAGCGTCTGACCATAACAATTACCAATTTAATCGGACAGAAAGTTAAAGAGATATCCACGATTACAAATAAGGTTTTTGAAATTCAGTTAGACTTGAAACCCGGGATATATTTTTTGAGTTCTTCCAATATAAACCAACACTGGAATAGCAAACTAATAATCGAATAAACCAACGCAGATTTCGTTCACTATTTTGGGTATGTAATGTCTATATTTAATAACGGATCATCTTCTATTATTGGAGACATTTCGTGAAGTTTATTTGATTTAAAACTGCCATTCTCTAATCTCGTTGATGTAACGGATGGCATCATTATTACATGCTCTGGTATCACTAATTCCACAAATACCGGTCCATTAAAGTTTACAGCATTTTGCACACAATTTTTTAGATTGCTTAATTTGTCCTCCCTGATGTATGACAATGAAAATGCTTCAGAAAGTTTTCCCCAGTCAGGGAATGTAACCCCTGTTTCTTCACTTGAAGCGGCAATATGTCCGCTTAAGAACGAACTCTGGCTGTTTCTTATTGAAGCATAACCCTTATTGTTGATGACAATAATAGTACAGTTCAGATTATAATTCGATACAGTCTGTAACTCCTGTACATTCGTTTGCATAGATCCGTCGCCGGTTATGCAGATAACTCTTTTATCGGGCGCAGCAAAACACGCCCCAATTGCCGCGGGCAATGCATATCCCATCGCGCCAAATGCGCCCGATATAATGACCCGTTGATCTTTTTTAACTCTTAAGGTTTGCCCGGTGATGTAGTATAAAGAACCAGCGTCTGTAACAATTATTTCGTCGCCTTTCAGTATGTTACTTAACGTATCAATGATATTATAGGTATTGATTTCATCATTATTTGTCTGGTGACCTTCATTCATCACTGAGTATTTTTCTTTTATCTTCTTTAACCGCTCAACCCAATTCTCATCTATTGTCAGACTCTCTTTGGTAAGTCTGGCCATTAATTTGTTTATTGCGGTTTTGACATCAGCTTTAATTTGCAGTTGGGATATTGACTTGTTCTTTTCCAACACAGCACTATCCAGGTCTATTACTACCTTAAATGCTGAGGACGCAAAGTGCTCAGGTTCATATCCTGTGGTAGTAATGTGCAAACTACAGCCAAGGGTGACGATTAAATCAGCAGTCTGAACTGCAAAATTTCCTGCTCTATCTCCCCTTAGTCCAGGCTTACCTATGTAACATTCATCATCATAAGGAATAAGGTCGTTAGCCAGTTGCGTGTTTAATACCGGAATATTCAGAGAATGGATAAGCGATCTGAATTCATCAACCATTTTTGCAACTCTTATTCCATGTCCTCCTATGAACAATGGCCGTTTACTGTCTTTGATTTTCTGAATAAGAGCTGCAAACGCTGACGCATCGGGCACGTTGGTATTTTCAGGCACATCAAATCCCTTGAGGGTTTCCTCATTCACCAGGGCACCTTGAATATCCAGTGGGATATCTAATAAAACTGGCCCTGGCCTACCTTCCGCAGCAATGTAATAGGCCTTTTCCAATTCATATAGAATATTATCGGCCTTATCAACAAACGCTGCATACTTTGTAATTGGCTTTACTATTTCGACAATATCCACCTCGAAAGTTCCGAGCATACGAAGATTAGGAATTTTTGCTCCTCTTACTGTAAGAGTTGTCCTGCTCTGGCCCGTTATGAAAAAAACTGGAACAGAATCCAACCATGAGCCTGCGATGCCGGTCACTGTATTAGTTGCGCCAGGCCCGCTTGTCGCATAACAAACTCCTACTTCGCCACTAACCCTTGAATATCCCTCCGCAGCAATACTACAGCCTTGCTCATGATGCATACACACATACTTAATAACTTTGGACTTACTGACTGAATCCAATAAATTCATTATCATTCCACCCGACAATAAGAAAACATGCTTAACCCCTTTCTTTTCAAGAAAATGACATACAACATCTGAAACTCTTACAAGTTCACTCATAAAATAATTTTAAAATTTATTTAAATAATCCGTAAATGCTGTTTTAATTTTAATGCTGTCAACGGCATGTACAAATCCTTTCACCCCCTTCAACAACGCTTCTTCATGCTGACTCTTAGAGTGTATCATTAACGATACGGCTTTATTACACTTCGTGCATTCTTTAATAATTTTATCAATCACTTCAATTAGTTTTGGTGAATCCATAACACCAAGACAATTCAATTGAGCCGATAAGTCGTATGCCCCAATGTAAAACAGATCAATTCCCTCGATAGACAATATAGCCTCTAATTGGTCAACGGCGCTTAACGTCTCCAATATAACCACACACAATGGACGAAAACCATTCTGACCATCATTAATACCAAACTTATTCGATCGCACAAATGGGTTAAACCCGCGGATACCTTTGGGTGCGTACGACATTAGTTCGCTGGCTGTTTTGAAATCCTCAACGGTTGCGAGTGAGGGGAAAACAATTCCATGCGCGCCTATATCAAGACACCTTTGGACTTCAACCTTGTTGATACCACTTACTCGGATAAAAGGAGAACATCCATTGAGCTCGCATGCAATAATATCGTTTGTAAGTGTAGTAAAGTCATACGCACCATGTTCGCAATCTAATATTTGAAAATCAAAGCCCGACTGAGCAATAATTTCAGTAAGCGCAACAGAAGGTAGAACTCTCCATATGCCATGAAATTCATTCAGGTTGCCCATTATTTTATCGAGTGCTTTCATAATTAATATTTACTGTAAAAATCGATCGTTTTCTTTATTCCGTCCCGTAAGCTAACATCAATGTTCAGATTTAATTCTTCCCTGGCCCTTCTCACCTCCGGCACGTACCGCGCAACCGGTATGTCACTTTCAGGTAAAAGTATTTCAATTTTTATATTGTTATTGGTGCAAGCCACAACTTCGGCAGCTAATTGAGCAATAGTAATATCTTGATCAGAGCCCACATTGTAAGGTCTGCAATTCTCCCCAAAAATCAAAATATTCCATAGCCAGATAGTCAGATCCGATGCATATAAATAAGACCTGAATGGAGAGCCATCTCCCTTAATAACAATTTTCTCACCGTTAATCACATTCCGGATGAAATTACCTATTGCAAAATGAGTATCAAGAGGCAAAAACGGGCCGACAAATGCGAAACATCGGGCAATTTTGGAGTTTACCCCAAAAGAATTATAGTAAATATTACTCAACATTTCCGCCACCCTTTTCCCCTCACTGTATGACGGTGACTCTTCATAAATATCAGGGGCGCCACTAAAATGCTCTGGAATGTGAGTCATTTCCGACGGTTGCTTACCATATACGGCACCCGAGCTAGTGTGAAGGATAGATCTGACACGCTTAATTCTTGCAAGGTCTAACACATGCCTGGTGCCATTAACAATTGTATCAAACATGAGCAACGGCTGTTCGATGTTAAGTGAAACGCTCGCTTCAGTTGCAGCGTGAATAATATAATCAATATCATCAACAGGGAAAATGAAGTCGCTTACATCTCCCGCGACAAATGCAATATGGGCGGTAATATAATTTGGATTTTTCGCTAAAAATTTTTCCGGGTTGCGACTCAGCACAATCATTCGGGCATCTAACGATAGCTTGTTGTCAGCGTATAAAAAACTCTCCAATAACCATTTCCCAAAAAAACCAGTTCCTCCTGTTACGAAAATAGTTTTGCCCCTAATTTGTTCCCAAACTGCGGTTGTGTGTTCTAAAATATGCGCTAAATCGCCTTCTATCTTCAAAGTTCAAAATTATTTTAATCTAAATAATCACAACTATGCCTTCGCCGATTCCACTTCCCCCCTTCTCCGCCTCAACAACACCATCAGCAGATACCCCATCAAACCACACAAGCTGAGTATAATCATCTGGCCCGCGTGGCGCGCATGGTAAGAAAGTACCACCTGGTGTGGTCCTTTTTTCACGAATACACCTGTCATGCCCGTGCTCAGTTTCATTTTTTCAGCCGGCTGCCCGTCAACCGCCAGTTGCCAGCCTTCATCAAAAGGAATAGTAACATACATCATCTTGTCCTCAGGTACATTTATTTTACCTGATATCTCATGCTCATCAAACCTGCTGACAACAAGTGAGTCTTTGCTGAGTTCGTCAACGCATTGTTTGTAATAGTCGAACGTAAATCCATTTGGCGCAACCGTATCCTTTAGCTGGAATTCCTTCATTGCTCCAATCTTGCTTACATCTTTATCACTGATCACACATGCTTTGAGACTTACAAAATCCTTCTGGCTAATAGAAAGCGGATTGTACACACTTTCCTTAATAAAGTTCCCGTAAGTAAACCCTACCGGCAACACATACTTATTCTTTAACACCCTCACATCACCAAACGTACCCATTGAATCGCATGTGAAACGCCACAAAGGATTAAGGGTTTTCGTGGCAAGAATGTACTTTACCCTGTTCTCCGACTCGAGAATAGGCCTGCCAATAAGCCCCAATGCCCAGCGTGTGGAAAGCTCATTATTTTTATCCACCAGTCCCATGAACTGCAGGTAGTTTATATAATTGCCCTGGTTAAATGAGTTATAAGAGCTGGTACCATGAAAACCCTGCACCATACCGTCGTTCAGAGAGCCGTGCATAGCATGGGAAGAAAAATAATTTTTATCAACCCTGTAAAAACTGTTGTCCTGCTTTTTAATGAAATTCACCGCTTCGAGCGAGTAATCGTTATAGCCTGTTTTTTGCGCAAGTTCCTCAGCGGGTATAGCATCGCGTTGATTAACAGACACCCCGGATAAGTAGATCATCTCAACGACAATACAACCTAAGAAAATGTATTTGAGATAAAAAGGCGAAGTGGCTTTACCCATAAAATAAAGCAAAGCCCCATACACAACAAGCATCAAGGTCACAAAAGTATAAATCGGGGAATTGATCGCGTCTTTGCTGGTGATCGTGTATTGCCCGGTTGCCGGATCCTTATACATATAAGGGTAATTCAACAGAATCATAAGCAAAACAACAGTGACAATAAGTATAACCAGGCTGATCTGCTTCTTTGAAATAATGATATCCAGCGCCTGCATAGAAAAATACAGAAATACAAGCGCAACAAGGAATGAATAGGCTCTGTAGTAATCACCGGCAAATAACCAGAAAGCATAACGCAGCCATGGGAAAATAATCGGCAATATCCATATTGCCAGGAATATGGCAAATGCTATCCTTACTTTTTTATTTAAAAACTTAAAGACCTGCGGCATCAGCAACAGGCAGGGAATGCCGCAATAGAACATCGGCGCTTCGAGTATATTCTGGCAACCCCTGAAATCATTTCCACTGCCAAGTATATCGCTTGCGAAAAATCGCATTACACAGGTGCCAATGTTTGCCAGGTAGTAACCATTTTCAGGCAGCCCATACATGGAAGAGGAAGACAATATCTGAGCATACGAACTTGTGCCGTTACCCCTGGGGCTCTCCATGATGGTGTAAATATTTTCAAGCACAAAAGGAGCGCACATGACTATACCCAGCAACCCGAGTCCGGCCATTTTAAGGAAGAGGCCGCCAATGCCCTTCAGATCAGCAATACCGGTTTGGAAACACCTCAATAATGCATATAATGCCAGAAAAATGCCATATACATACAGATTTACCGGTGTGGAAAGGCTGATGATGAATATAGCAACAGGGAACAATCCCCATTTGTTCCTTGACAGCAGGCGCTCAAAAGCCAGCAGCAACAGCGCCATGCTAAAAGCCTCGAAAGAGAAAAAGCTCCATCCGCCACCCACGATCATAAATCCGCAAAAAGCAAATAATATGCTGCCTGTTAACGCGGTAAAGCTGGATAATTTCAGCGTCTTTAAGTAGTAGTAAAAAGTGATGCCTCCTAATAGTATTTTGGCAAACTCCTTATAAACCAGTCCATATTTTACATGATCCTTACCTGCCAGGAAAAGGAATATATCAAAAGGATCTCTGAATAACTGAGGAAAGATATTCTGTCCTATGCCCCAGTCGTATGACCAAAACGGGAAGCTATGATGCCCCACTTTGTCGGCGGTATAGTAAATGTAGGGATACAGGCCGTTCAGCGTGTCGCTGCCAATATCCTTAAAAAGGTATACCTTATCGAATAAGAGGTAATCTTTGTAGACAAGGAAGCCCATAATAAAGATGATACCAAGTGCCACCAGCCAAACCTTATTGCCGAGTTTATCTATGAAATCAACACCTGCGGGTGTAGTATTATTAACAGTCTTTTCTGCCGGCGCCGTTGGTTTTGACACCGGTGGATTTTCAATATTAGGAAGCTTTTTTCCTGGTTTTTTTGCCATAATGCAAAGTATAAATCATTTTTAAAACAGGCAAATAAAGATCAATTATTCTGAACAACGTTGTTTTACAGTATCATCATTCCCCGGGTTTCATCTGGCTCCAGGTTTCTTCCACCTGGTTTTTATCCAGTGGTTTACTATTAATAGCCACTTCTGAAATAGCCCCTATGTAGTAGCGCATAAAGCCAATATTCCCGACCCATAACTTTTCACGCGACTGCCTCATGGGTTGCGGCAGTGCAAAGGAACCGGCAGATGCGCCATTAATATACACCTCTACCCTGTCAGGGAAAACATTCATTACGCAATACACCCATTGGTTATTGGGTACCGGTAAATTCAAACCCTTACCATTAATACCGAAGAAGTAATTAGGTGTATTTACAATGTTGTAGATCAGGAATCCCGCAGTGTCGGTCATATTACCAATAAGGGCAGCCACCTGGTAGATTTGTTGGGCGGAGTGAAAGTACACTTCGACAGAAAAAGAAGAACCCGGAGTCACAGATAGCAGCTTACCCGTTGCATCATTCATGCGCAAGCTTAGCCCCGCAGTATCATCGCCGTACTTCCTGTGTATAATTTGATCAGGACGTGAAAAGAATGACTTTGCAGGCAACCTTACCTTCCTTTTCGTTAAGAGCGCCATTGTCTGGAATGCTGTTTTAAACTCATAAGTCGCAGCAATAGCGCCAACAGGACGGATCATGGACGGAAAGTTAATAATGCCGGGTTCAATAAATACATTATAAGATGAATCAAGTATCGTCCGCTCCAATCGTGCAAGGTCGGCATTGGAGAATATTTCCATGGCGCTGGGGTTGAACGCAGACCGCCTGGCGCTGCCATTAAAGTACAATCCCTGGTATTGTATCGCGGTTATCACGTGAATTTTTTCTTTTTCAGCCGAGTTTTTCAGAATAAAGTCTGCATTCCCTTCTATGCGTTTTTGTTCTTCTTCCTGACCTTGCCTGCCCTTATCTTCATCCTGGTACACCAGTTCTTTTATCTTATCGGCATTGTACACCATTTCGAAAAAGGAGAAAGAAATGAAAAACAGGAACACTACGAATATCGCATTCAATATGGGTACATTGTTTTTCTTTACTTTTTCCCACAATTCATCCCCTAAAAGTGTTAGCAAAAACAGGCACATACCCGAGCTTTGAGCCAGTTGCCAGTCGTGGCTGCGACCCTGGAAGTAGAAGAAGAACCCTACCCCGATAA
Source organism: uncultured Bacteroidota bacterium (assembly GCA_903839875.1). Taxonomy (GTDB): domain Bacteria; phylum Bacteroidota; class Bacteroidia; order Chitinophagales; family Chitinophagaceae; genus Nemorincola. The sequence continues at coordinate 2,149 of CAIMDZ010000134.1, read as the reverse complement.
CAGACACTAGGAAAATTATTGACGTGCGTGGCGTGATCTCTTTTTTGCGCCAGCTACTGATGGCATAAAGAAAGCCCAGGATAAGAATGAGCGCCATTAAGTGCCAGGGATGTATCACGTCCATTGGCAACATATTAAAGCCAATTTTACCAAAAACCAATATAGCGCCGAACAACAGCGACAGATCAGGCGACGCACCGTAAAGCATATGAATAATCCCCTTGTCGATCACAAACACAGCTACAATAACCCCAATACCTGCCACTAAATGGATAAGAATTTTCTTTATACCGATTTTCCCATCCGGCGTATAAAAATCATTGAACACATTGAAAGCCATCCACGACAAATAGCAGACAAGACCTATTTCGGGGTTCCACAAAACAAAGAACGCCATTACCACCGTAGTGAGCCAGTAAATAAGTGGCTTTCTTTTTTTCAGGTAGGCGATAGCCAGTATAATAAGCACACTTGGAATAATATAACGGATGGGATAAAAAGCAAAATTGCAGTCGAAATGGACCTCGAAGTTATCAGGGGCAGGGAGATTCGGATTCACTCCGCCCTGACCAAATTTAAAATCCATGAATGGGAAAAATATCACCGTCAATATCCCGAGAAACAGTATAACCTTATTCCTGACAAAATGCTTCAACGAAAAAAAGTTCATTGTAAAGGCAGCCGCTGCCAGGAGGCCCATTACCATTGAGAACTTGAGAATATTTAGTCCGATGATCTTAAATACCAGGTTCAGAAAATGCGGATAAAGACCGTAAGTATTCGTAAACCCATCCACCAGCAAAGCGGCGCCTGAATATACCTGCGTCATAGAATAATAGACAGGATTGAAGTTGTATTTGTTTTCGAACGAATACGGAAAATAAAATGCGCTCATTGCAACAATCGCCAATATTGTTATACCCAATACTGTATATCCCACACCTGAAGTGACCTTATTGAAAAGGGCATTGCTTTCCCAGTTGAACTTCTTAAAGCCAAAGAAAAACAAGCACGCAATCAATGGCACAAGTATGAATGTGTACACCAGTAAGTATCCGCCAAGAAACAGCCCACTGAAATAAAAATCGAAATTACTATGGCCTACATAGTCACGGCCATTCTGGATGTCTTTTCCAAATGGATTCTGCGCCGCAAAATCTGCATACACCATACCCACAAAAGCCACCAGGCACAGCACCGCGATCACCATAAAGAAGGGCTTTGCGGCCTGCTGCCGCAGCGCCTTCATTCTTGAAAACAGCGAATAAAACACAACCAACCCTAAAGTAATTACCACCACCCCGGCCCTGAACAACATTGCCTCCATAGGCTCGGGCCTTACACTGCCCGGGTCAATCAATAATTTCCCTGCTGTTTCTTTTAAAGCATTTATATCGGGATGGTACACTTGCTGTATAAGTAATACTGTCAGCAGGTAAACAGCAAGTGTGCAAAGAATCGTAACAATCCACACCAGGGTTTCCTCCTTCAACAATAATGAAGTTGTATCATCAGTTTCGCTTACCTTTTCGACAATAGGTTTAGTTGTAATTTCAGGTTTTGGCGCTGCTGCTGAAGATTTATTCTTGATTTTCTTTGCACTCATTGTTCTGCAATTTTATTGTTCAAATGTATTAGCTGCCAAAGTAGCTTAAATTTCAAAAAAAAGTAAATGCAATTTTGACTGGCTTGAGCTGGCACCTGATGCGCGCCTGCTTTATTCCGCCTCACCTCTCCCCATGAAGTCTACTCCTGTATTCCGCGGGGAAAGCCAGGAGCGGATTATTCACAATCATTTCATACTATTCCAGGTCTGCTCCACGTCGTTTTTTTCCAATGGTTTATTATTTATTGCAATTTCTGAAATGGCGCCTATAAAGTAATTCATATCTAAATTCCCTATAAACAGTTTCTCCTTCGATGCCCGAATGGGCCTTGGCAGTAGTGCACTCAGAACAGTAAAAATCCAGACAAGACTTTCTTCCTTTAGCGCCCTGGTAAAACCCTGCCCCGATTGAACAGTATCTCTATCAGGCCAGGAATCAGAACTATCCTTTGTCGAAATTTCGGGTGCTGTATTTATGTTTTTATTTACAGCCATAATTGATTTAGTGAAGATGTCAAAATAAATCCTACGAAGTTGGATAGT
>CAIMDZ010000133.1 GCA_903839875.1 uncultured Bacteroidota bacterium | reverse complement strand
CTTCTGCAGATAATGATTAAAGCGGAGCATATTTATACCCATAGAATCTATTTCACTAAAGGGACTCGAACCATGCTCATTTTTAAAGCCATTATTGAAAACACCATCCCAATCAAAAACAAATGCTTTTGCCTGGAATAATTTTTCCTGAATGGCAACAGGTTCCGTCAGGAACCTGCCATGGAATAGACCCGTTATATGCTTCAGATCACCGAAACTCATTTTTCGCCGTAACTATGTTTTGATTAAACCTGATTAATATTTCTCGAGGTCCTGAATATCCAGCATTCCGTAAGGCCTGCCGTTCTCAGTTACCAAAATGTTGTCAACACTCATTTTCTTAAAAATACCCGAAGCTTCGTTAAGCAATGCATTTGCATCAATGCTAATCGGTGTGTTGCTGACAATATCGCCTAATTTCTTACCGAGGATATGCTCGCCCTCTTTCTGCAATAAACGCCTGAGGTCGCCATCCGTAAAAACACCCTTAACACTACCGTCGGCATTAACTACAGTGATACAACCAAAACCGAATTCGGTCATTTTTACAATACCGTCCTTCAGGTTGGTATCAGCTGTAACAATAGGGTTTATTGCACTAATAGCTTCTTTAACACGCACCGTCATTAAGCGGGTATCAGAAAGGAATTGCTCAGTGCCGAGGGTGGTAAAATTATTATCAGTTAGTCCTTTCAATACTTTCAATGGAACAGTGATGGTATGAACGCCGATATTGATAGCGTTGCGTACGTGCTCCGAATTACGGACAGAACTAAACATGATCTTGGTATCATATCCATAATGGTCAACAGCATTTACACACTGCTCAACAAGCGCCAGCGCATCATGACCTTGATCCTGCAAGCGACCAACAAGCGGGCATACATAGCTTGCACCTGCGTGCATGGCCATATAAGCCTGTTGCAAAGTGTAAACTAGGTGCACATTCACCATCAGGCCTTCGTTGCGCAGCAATTTACAGGCCCTTACACCTTCAAGCGAAACAGGTATCTTAAACACTGTACGTTTAGGATCAAGACCGAGGTTAAGCTGCCGAACAGCTTCCTTAACCACATCTTCAGCTGTATTACCCAAAGCTTCTATCTGGAGTACAGGTACCATTTTTGATAGCTTTACTATAGTAGCATCAATGTCCGTAATACCTTCGCGCTGCATAAATGTAGGCGTAGTGGTAAGGCCATCCAGGAAGCCTAGTTTGAACCCTTCTTCAATCTCTTTGAGGTTTGCTGAATCTAAGTATAATTCCATTTTTATTGTTTGTTTACGCTTAAAATTATTTACGGTACGTATTTTGTCAGGAATCTTTCAGGGTCAAGCACTTCAAGTTCTGAAAAATAAAAATCACTTACATCATTTGTAATAATACAATTACATTTTGAATGAAGGGCAGCATAGTATTGGAGACCGTCTTCAAAATCATGCACCTTTTTATTTTGAACTGCAAAAGTAGTCTCAATTTTTCCGCAATCTGCAATATCTATATTGCGGATTAACAAATCAATTTTATTTTTAGCCAAAACCTGCCCATGTTTTTTCTCGGCAAAGTAAAAAGCAATTGCCAAAGCGACATTGGTTGTAACCAAAGTGTTTTTTTTCTTCGCTGCCAAACTCAAAATCCTAACGGCATATCCATAAGTAGGATATTCCTTATTCAAAACCGAAATAAGAATATTTGCGTCCAGAAAAAACTTCATCTTTTACTATTGAAATACTCTTTCTTCAACTCTTTGCTCTTGCGGGGCTTTACATATTCTGCCTTACCTTCCGAAACCTCGTAAACCCAATCCGCAATGGGAATGTCCTCAATATTTTTATAACCTTTCAGCGTAGCTTTCCGGAGTAAAATTTCAATAAGCCTGCTAAGACTAATTCCCTGGTCTTCGGCATACTTTTTCGCTTTCTCAATAACCGTTGCATCAAAGCTTAATGTTACTTTGGCATCCATACCTCAATTTTTATACGACAAAATTATAAAATCTATACGTACAAAGCAAAATTCTTTTGCTAAAAAACCCTTAATTTCTGTATTTCACCTCAATAGCATGCAGCTCTATAAGCGGTTTCAAAAACTCTTCGAGTGCATATACACTCAACTGGCTGGCCGCATCGCAAAGGGCTTTTTCCGGTTCCGGGTGAGTTTCTATGAAGATACCGTCAACACCGGCCGCTACACCAGCACGGCTCAACACCGGCAAAAATTCCCTGGCGCCGCCTTTTGCATCCGCACTGGGGATACCGTATTTGCGGATCGCATGTGTGATATCGAATACAACCGGGTAGCCAATTTGCGCCAAGTGATAAAAACTGCGCGGGTCAACTACAAGGTCGTTATAGCCCATTGTGTACCCACGTTCAGTAAGAATAATCTGGTCGTTGCCTGCCTGCTCGCATTTGGCAACAGGATGCTTCATATTATCAGGAGCAAGGAACTGGCCATGCTTGATGTTGATGACCTTGCCGGTTTTAGCGGCAGCCACCATTAACCCTGACTGCATACATAAGTAAGCAGGAATCTGAAGCACATCGCAGACTTCACCGGCAGGCGCTGCGTGATCGGGATAATGTATGTCGGTCAATAAAGTGAATCCAAACTGTTCTTTCACCTTAGCCAGAATTTTCAGTCCTTTGTCGAGACCCGGGCCGTCGTAATACTTAAGACTGCTGCGGTTGTCTTTGAGGAATGATGATTTATAGATGATAGGAATATTCAGCTTTGCGCTTACCTCCTTCAGTTTCTCGGCGGTCTTCATCATTATCATTTCATCCTCGATAACGCAAGGACCGGAAATGAGAAACAGTTCGTCTGCACCGCAATTGATATCGCCTACTTTTATTTTTTTTACGCTCATGATATTTTGTGTTGTCTGGTTAGATGTGCCATACCTGCGAGGTATGGCACATCTGCGCTACATTCTTTTGTAAAGTTCCATTATTGTTTCTATTGTCACCTTCTCTTTCCAATCTGTGCCAATAGCATGATTCCACATGTGGGGCAGGTTATAAGCCACTTCAGCCATTGCGGTTATTTGTTCGTCGGTCCATGTTTTGCTCAAATCCTGCGGTAGCTCCACATTGTGCGTTTTGAGCATTTTCTTCAACTCTGCAACGCCCTCACCATAATAATCTTCCAGGTGCTGAAATGCGAGGCAATTGGCATAGCAATGTTTCTCGCCCAGTATTTTAGACAACCCATAGGACAACGCATGGCAAACACCCACTTCGGAATAAGTAAGGCTTAGGCCACCCATCATGGAAGCAACCATTAGCTTCTCATCATTTTCGGGAGTTTGACCTGATTTATCGTCAAGATATATTTCGCGACACAATTTCAGCGCTTGTTCAGCATAGGCGTGGCTGTAGGCATTGTTGAGGGTGCCGTTTTCAGATTCAATACAATGGATGTAGGTATCCATGCCGGTATATAACCATTTATCAACAGGTACGGAAGCTATTAATTCGGGATCGAGAATTACCTGGTTAAACACAGTCCAGTCGCATTTCAGGCCAAGCTTCTTTACCGGACCGGTAAGTACGGCCGTCATAGATACTTCCGCACCTGTGCCGGAGATTGTAGGAACACCAAGATGGTAAATTCCTGGCTTCTTAATAAGGTTGAGGCCCTGGTATAAAGTGGATGAGCCTTCATTGGTAAACATCAGGGATATGGCTTTGGCTATATCCATAATGCTTCCACCACCAATACCTATTACGCCGGAAGGTAATCCTTTGGACGCAAGTATCTCATCGCGGAGGTTGTCAATTTGGTCTGTTGTCGGCTCGTGCGGATCAACGTCAATGAAACGAACAACATCTTCCGGTTTAGCGGGAATGCGGCTCGCCAGCTCTTTTCCTGAAAAGTAGCTATCAACCACAAAGAGGAAAAAGTGGTTGTTCTCACTTCGTTTTTCTGCAAGGATACTATCCATTTCAGAAAAACTTCCTCTGCCGAAAACAACCTTGTCTATGTTTTTAAAATTCTTGTGCATTAGTTATAATTAAAGATCAAAAGCTTCACCATTTTGCAATAACCCCATAATTTTTAAATTGCTCATCCTTCGAAATAATTGTTAGCTTGTTCGTGAAACTTTGAGCGATTATCAATCTATCAAAAGGGTCGCGATGATGAAAAGGAAATGTAGATAGTAATAAGGTGTCTTCAAAAGTAACCGGTAAAATTTGAAAACCATTCTTACTTATTTGTTCTGGAACTTCAACCAAAGGGACATTCATTTTTAGTTTTCCCAAACTGACCTTGATCGCAATTTCCCATAAACTTCCGATACTTATAAAATTATTAGCTCCTTTACTCTCAATCATTTTTTTGGCATTTGCAGACAATTGCTTATCTCCATTGACAAACCAAATAAATGTATGTGTGTCCAGCAAATAGTTCATCAATACATGTATTCTTTAAAATCTTCCAAAGGCTCATCGAAATCAGGTTGCATTATGAACATACCCTTGCCACTGCCGAACTTAGGTTTTGGGCGGTCTTTTACTTTTTTTTCAGATTTCGCTTTCGTTATTAGCAAATCCATAAAACGGTCAACCTCCGATTTCATCTGATCTGGCAGAGAAGCTAACTTATTATATAAAGAAATGTTTTCCATTTATACGACAAAATTAATGATTATGCGTTAACCGGAACCGCCTTTTTTACGCAAGCAGAAATATTTTTTGCCAGCGTTTTTACATCCTCTTCAGTCCAGGTGCAACGGATGCTGAACGAGATCAGCCTGCCAATTACTTCCTGCGATTTTGGAAGTTGCATTGTATTGTAGTCCTGTGGCATCCCCAATACCTGTGCGGGTAGCTTGGATGCGGTATCCATGTTCTTTATATGGTCCCACTGGTTGATGAAGTGGTACATGTTTTTGAACCAGTAATCAAATCCACCAACTCCAGCGCTGTTCAGTTCGTCCACTGTCTGTTGTGCAGTTTCCGTATCCGGAAGCAGGATATTTAAGAACGTAGATGAATCGCCGTTGGGGTCTCCTACTTTTACGAATGAAATACCATCGGTCTGGGACAAAGTGTCCATCAGCATTTTCTTGTATTTTTTGTTTACCTCGAGTATATGGGGCACTTTACGTGTCTGCGCAACACCTACTGCAGCATTCAATTCGCTGATGCGGTAATTGAAACCCAAAACAGGATGAGGCTCCATGCCCCTTTTACTACCAACGTGGCTATGACCATGATCGGAATAGGCATCTGCTATCTTGTAGGTTGCCTCATCATTAGTGATAAACACACCGCCTTCACCGGCAGTTGCTATTTTGAAAAAGTCGAACGAGAAACTGCCTGCTTTGCCGAACAAGCCAACCGATGTTCCTTTGTAAGAAGAACCGAAAGCCTGTCCTGCATCTTCAACAAGGATCAGGTTATGTTCGTTTACCACCTGCATGATGCTGTCCATCTCGGCTACACCACCGCACATGTGCACCAGGCAAACCCCTTTGGTTTTGGGAGTAATGGCATTTTTTATCCCTTCTGCACTCAGACATAATGATTCATCAATTTCCGCAAAAACCGGGATTGCACCTACGAACAGAACGGCCTCAATGGTTGCAATAAACGTAAACGGTGGTACTATCACCTCGTCGCCAGTACCAATACCAGCGGATGCCAGCGCTATGGCGATAGCAGCCGAGCCATTAGTAACTGCATGGGCATATTTAGCCCCGGTAATTTTCTTTACCTCTGCTTCAAATTCGCGGGCTTTCCAGATACCGTTACGCTGCTGATCGTGGTTATAACGGAAAAGCATTCCTGTTTCCAATACGTCATTTACTTCTTTGCGCTCTTCAGCTCCGAATAATTCTGTTCCTGCCATTTTTTGTGATTTTGAGGGTACAAAAGTACGTGTTATGGATTTAATAAAGGTTAAAGTTAAAAGTTGCCGAAAGTTATATATCAATTTCGCTTTTATAAAGCAGAATTATGGGTATCTTGCAATTGAAATCGCGGAAGTTTGTTATGGAACTGGAAAAAATAAGGTACACGGGGAATAAAAATAAGCGTATGGGTCATGTTTATGCCGACATTGAGCTGATTAACGGTGCGGATCTTTTGCTCGCCAAAATGCACATGATCGGCGAAGATGAAATAAAACGATTCCCGTTGCGCATTCTTGTAGATACGGGCGCGCACATGCTTGCGATCAATGAAAATATACAGGAGGTACTACAGGTACCCGTTCGGGAACGCAGAAAAGTGCAACTGGCGGATGGCCGCTTTGGGGAATTTGACGTAGTAGGTCCAATCGACCTCCGTTTTAAAAACAGGACCGTTAACTGCAGCGCCTTTGTACTACCAGGTAACTCCGCGCCTTTGCTCGGCGTTATTCCCCTGGAAGAAATGGATGTACTCATCGACCCTAATATTGAAGAGCTTGTGGTTAATCCTGAGCATCCTTATTTTGCGCAACTCAGACTGTAATAATTTGTCTCGTTTCTGATTTTTTTAGCGCTTTTCCTGTTAAATAAAAGAATTAAATTTGCTAAAACAACCAAATTATGAATGCTATTAATGTCGTGGATAAACAAATCACGGATTATTTGGTGCAATTAAATCTTGTTCAAAAAAAAGCGGTTTTAAGTATCCTGAAAGTGCTGGCAACGGACGAAAGCAACTACGAGCATGAAATGAACAAACGTTTTGAAGAATTAGAGAGTAGGAAAGTGAAAGGTTATACCTGGGAAGAATCGGTAGATTATGCAAGGGAAGCTTATAAATCATCGGGAACGAAAAAATGAGTTATTCAATAGAAAACCACTTCTCCTGTCATTTTAACCACCCTTCCTTTTTTACATAATCCATTATAGCAGTCGTAGCCCCCGTACGTTCCATCATAAATTTTTTTAGCGATTCATTTAAAGCGTGGTAGTATGTTTCATCGTTGATGAGCCGATTAAGGATTTCATTACCCTCTTCTGCATTATTTACAGGAAACAAATATTTCAATTTAGCCAGTTCTTTTGCCTCAATAAATTTTTCATAGATCGGACCAATAATAACCGGCAGCCCAAAAACAGCAGGCTCAAGCACATTGTGAATACCACCTTTTTGAAAACCACCCCCTATATAGGCAATATCGCCGTAGGCAAAAAGACGTGAAAGCATGCCTATATTATCAATAATAAGTATCTTTTTATCACTTCCTGAGTTTTCGGCATCCAATTCTGAACACAGAATGGAGTCATTACCGAATAGCTGCCGGATCTTTTGAATGTGCTCCTTGTGTACTTCGTGTGGGGCAACGATTATTTTCCAGTTTGCCGGCAGTACGTTCAGTGATTCCTTTAGCAGCACCTCATCATCAGGCCATGTGCTTCCGGCGATGTAAATTTTGTGGCCGGCTTTGAAATCATCTATAAACGGAAGCGGCTTACTATTTTGGGCTATTACAGAAACCCGGTCGTAGCGCGTATCGCCTGAAACAAGAACGTTCTTGGTTATGCCAATGCTACCAAGCATTTCTTCTGATTTTTTGTCCTGCACAAAAAAGAAGGTAAAGCATTGCAGCATTTGCCGGAATAAGCCGCCATACCACTTGAAAAAGATGTGTTTTTCCCTGAACGCTCCTGAAATAAGTAAGGTAGGGACTTTCCTCTTTTTTAACTCCCGCAGGTAGTAATACCAGAACTCATACTTGGCAAACATGGCCATGGATGGATCAATGGCCTCCACAAATTTTTTTGCATTAAACCTGCCATCCAGTGGCAGGTAGAAAGTATAGTCTATGAAGTGATTTTTCTTTATGGCTTCGTAACCTGAAGGAGAAAAAAAAGTAACTACCGTTTTATACGATGGATATTGTTCTTTTACCGCCTCGATAACCGGGCGTGCCTGCTCGTATTCGCCAATTGAGGAACAGTGAATCCATACGCGCTTCTCATTGGGCTTCAGGGATTCCTTTAATTGCTGTTCCCATCCAACTCTGCCAGTTACCCACTTCTTTGCTTTGTAGTTAAACAAACCATACATCCGAATGGCCAGTGCATACAAAGAAAGAAATATGTTGTAGAGAAATAAGTTCATTGATAAATGTCTTTATAATCTACCCTTTTCAAACTGCAACTGCTTAAAGTAATCAACATCTTTAAGCAATGAGTTCTTATTTATTATTAGTTGTATAGAGGCTGTAAGCGACGATATTGGCGACAAAATAAAAACCGCAACGGTTAAAAGTCTTTTAAACAACAATAGACGCCCGATACGGTTTGGATCACCCGGCCCGCCTTTTTCCCGGATAAATTTTGCCCACTTCCTGAAATTTTTTATTCCACGCCTTTCCAGTATTACAAGCCCGGGTAATAAATTAACAGCACCCTGCGCCTGAAGGTCTCTTTGCAGATTGATAAGGTTATCCTCTTTTAAGTGTTTTAGAATGGTACCACCAAATCTTTTTGCTTCGAATATATCTTTATCCTGTACGCCTGCCGCAGGCAACATTCCTGATGCTTCTTTCTGACCTTTGAACGACCACCTGATGACAGTCAATAACGAAACCAGGTTTCCATTGGTATCATTGAGCACTATGTTGCCAACAAGACGGGCATTAGCTGCTTCCAGGTATTCTTTAACCTTTTCCTGCGCATGCAACCACATATTGCGGCAACCGATAACGGTGATGACAGGTTTATTATTAAAAACTTTTGCGAATTCACCTTTAAGCAAAGCTGTTATGGGCTGAGAAGGATTCAGAAACCAGGGCTGGTACCCAAAAATTACGAGATCGTAGTTTTTATCCATCACTTCCTTTGGAAGAGGCTTTATTTCAATGGGTATGTGCTGCACCGTTTCGGGCATTGCGTCAAAAAAAGGCACGGTTTTCCAGGGAAACGGGAATGGCTTTACCGGTTCCACAGAGACATAATCAATATCTGCCACGCTGGTAATATCTGACATAATACTGTCTAAGATATTGCGCAACTGACCTGTCTGAGTATAGTATAATACCAATATACTGGGTTTCATGTTTGCGCTCAGTTAAACTACGGTGATATACATATATGAATAAGTAAAACGGGCGCTTTCAGGTACCATTACCAGGATGTGCTCCCCTTTTTTTAACCTGCCGCTATAAAAAAGTTCTTCGAGCATTACGTATGACGAAGCGCTGCCGATATTACCAACATTTGTAAGATTGTAAAACCATTTTTCAAAAGGCAATTTCATACCAACCTTTTCCATGTAAGCGGCCATTTCATTTTTAAAATACTCGCTGGACATGTGTGGCACATAGTAGTCAATGTCATCTGATGTTAACCCGTATTTGTCTTTGAGTTCACAAAGAAACATTCCACCCTTTGCAATAATATTACCACTCAGCAAACGGGTATCCTGTTTAAGCGAGAATACACTTTTTTCTGCCCAATCGGAGACACTAAGATCATTCCAACCGGTAAGCGTACCATCTTCGTTTTTAATAGCCCCGGCATACATGCAGGTTTCCAGTTCATTTGCAAAAGACTTGATCTCTATCCAATCTATCCGCAGCGACAGGCCATGCTCATTGGGTTTATTTTGAAGCAACGCAGCCCCTGCCCCATCACTCAGCATGAACCTGAGAAAATCTTTTTCAAATGCAATAATGGGGTTTTCACTCAGGCGATCAAGCGTATCAGCCTCGGACTGGAAACGGGAAGCATGCATCCAGGTCGAATTTTTTTCAGAGCCACAACCCACAGCATAATTCGCTGAGCCACAGGCAACTGCCAGATACGCATATTTAATTGACTGCAGGCCGGTACAACATGCCCCGGTGACAGAAACTATTTCAACAGGATGATTTCCAACAAGGCCATGAACCATAGCGGCATGTGATGGCAATATTTGTTCGGGAGAGGCAGTAGCGGCGGATAATAATTGCAATTTTTCAAGCGGCAATTGTTCATCAAACAAAGCCAGGACAGCGGTGGCTGCTAACTGTGCATTTGTATGGGTACTTTTTCCATTACGGAATGCATAATATCTTAATTTTATACCATTGTTCCTTAAAACTGCAAACTGTGCTTTCGAGCTTCTGTCACTTACCCTTCCCAGAACACCTTCCATTTCTTCATTAGAAACCGGTTCATTTGGCAGAAATTTTGAAAGTCTTGTAATATAAACTGGAATCACTAATTAATATTTGGGGGTAAAAATAAGGCAATTTGAACAATGGTGATAAATATTCTGAATTCTGCGGTTTAACCTACCGACGGCTGATACATGTCAAAAATTAAACAACTGTAAGGTAAAGATATACATAAGTAAACCGGGCGCTCTCCGGTACCATGACAAGAATTTTCTGTCCTTTTTTCAGGCGGCCGCTATGAAATAACTCTTCGAGCATAAGAAATGCAGATGCACTGCCTACATTGCCTACCCTTGTAAGGTTGTAAAACCATTTTTCTTCCGGGAGTTCCATACCTGACTGCTTCAAATACTCCATCATTTCATTTTTGAAATATTCACTGGACATGTGCGGCAGGTAATAATCTACGTCAGCGGCGGTGATCTTGTATCTTTCCATGAGGATTTTAAGAAAATCCCCACCTTTGGAAATGATATTATCACCCAGCATGCGCGTGTCCTGGGTTAATGAAAAAATACCTTTTGATGCCCAGTCTGATACAGGCAGATCATTCCAGCCGGTTAAAGAACCGTCTTCATTTCTGATGGCGCCTGAATACATGCAGGTATCCAATTCATTTGCAAATGAAGTAATCTCCATCCATTCTATTTTCAATGATAGCCCGGCTTCATTGGGCTTATCCTGTATTAGTGCAGCTCCTGCACCATCACTAAGCATCCAGCGCAAAAAGTCTTTTTCAAAGGCGATTATAGGATTTTTATCAAGATCCTTCCAGCTATCTGCTTCCGCCTGGAACCTCGACGCCAGAAGCCATGAAGACACCCTTTCGGAGCCGCAGGAAACAGCTGTATCGGCCAATGCAACCGCTACAGCCATATATGCATACTTAAATGCCTGCATGCTGCTGCAGCAGGATCCGGAAACGGAAAATAGCTCAATACTGCCATTTCCCAATTCTCCATGAACCATTGCGGCATGAGACGGGAGTAACTGTTCGGGTGATCCGGTTCCCGCGGCCAGCAATTGCAGCTTACTGATAGGTAGTTTATCATCAAACAGGCTCTTAACAGCAATTGCCGCTAATTGGGCATTTGAATGGGTCTTTTTCCCGTTTTTAATGGCATAATAACGGGTTTTAATGCCATTCTTCCTCAAAACCAGCAAACGTGCACGGGAAGGTTTCCCGTTTACGAGGCCCAGTATATTCTCCATCTGATCATTGGTAACCGGATCATTTGGCAAATATTTTGAAAGTCTTGTTATATATACTGGTCTCACTAATTTTTTTTCTTGCGGAGCGCAAAAGTACGACTTTTCCAGGTAAGAGTGCATACCAATATGCATGACGGCTGTATAACAATTTGCACTTTTTGAGAAAAAGTAATACATTAATAAAACTAACATTTAAATAATATGGTTGATAGGGTGAATGGGTGACAGGTTGATTTGTTTATGGTTGATTAGTTAGGTGGGGCCGGGCTTGGTTGCTACTATTTCACTCTCACGGCAACCTGTCCCGATTTTTCTTCGGGATTGCCACCATTCGAGGCCCGGATTTCTATTATGCCGGAAAAAACGCCCAATCATTGAAACTGTTGTGGTGAGCCGCGCCGAACCATGACAGCGTTGAACCCATGCACTCCCGCCCCATCAAGGCCTGCGCAAAAGCTTTGGCAGATAAATAAGTTGTAAATGGCGGATGGTTCAAATTTTTGTTTTATATCATTTCTGAACATTCTGGATGGAGCCATTGTCTCATATTTCATTGTCGCATTTTTCCTTTTTTTTGTGGATAGCTCATATTATTAATGGGGTTGAAACGCTTTACTGTCAGCCTTATTACAAATATCCAAATTTCGTATCATTGTCGTACTTTGTCGCATTCTTTTTCCCGAATTTTGTGGTAGGTTGAGGTTAGGGCGACCGCAAGGGCCGCCCCTACAATTATCCTGCTGGACCGGACGAAAAATCAAATTTTGCGATTTATTATTCATAACTATAGTTATTTTGTAGAAATTGCGGGATTAAAAATAGTTTGCAGGTTCAGTAACTTTACATTGATTTTCAATCAGCTGTATCTCAATCAACTTCCGGAATCTTTCCGGTTACTTCAGGAATCGGAAGTGCGACTGGAAGTTTAGTTATATATACCATAAATCAATAAAGTGACTTCATAGAAGAATAAACCTTCGACACTATCTTTTTGCCAAACGTTTTTTACACGTGTTACACAAGGGCCTTCGCGAGTGGGCGGACCCGCCTACCGGCGAGGCATGCAAATGTGTACCGCCTCTACAATTATCAGTGCCGGACCGACGAAAATATAATATATTGTTATTTATTATTCATAACTGTTGTGGTTTTGTGAAAATTTCTGGTTAAAAAATAGTTTGCTGGTTAAGTAATTTTTCATTGATTTTCAATAAGTTGTATCTCAGGCAATTTCCGGATTTTTTCCGGTTGCTTCCGGAAGCAGAAGTGCGACCGGAAGTTGTGTTATATATAAATGATAATGTCATTTACTGTTGTTGCTACCTTCAATTCCGTATGTGCCGTAACTAATATTTTTTTTGCAATAAAATCTGTCAGAGGGCGGCCATAAGAGCAAGTCCCTATGTTATCTAAAAACATATATGGCATAAATCATCACAAATGCCTATTGTTTAATAGAATTATTTAATATAAAATGCTTCAATTCCGGGAAAAAAGCCAGCAAAGCTAATAAATATAAGTGACATTGCAAAATAAACATTTTATGATAGCCGTAAAAAGGCACCATGATAACATTATATGACGGTATCATAAAAATTTCTTTTGACCTAACTGATTGGGAAATGGCTGTTTACGTATGTTATCCCATTTATCCCACCTTCAAGTGTCGGTTTGATGAGTTTTCTTAATGGGTTTTGAGAGATATTAATGGGGATTTTTATGGGTTGGGGGGTGGAGAGAACGAGGAAAGAGAGCGGGGAGCGGGAGCGATGTTTGTAAAAAGCAGTAGGTCAAAAGGACGCAGGAAGTTGTCGAAAATCATTAGTCAGCGAACGATTCAGCCTATCCTATTTGGTGTTGATTTTTTCAATACCGTTCTGCGTTAAGGTACCCATACCGTCTTTGCGGGAGAAAGTGGCAATGCCCTCATAAAAAATTCCTATCCAGTCATAGATGAAGCCGGTGACAGCTGCATTTTTCAAAGTAATGATGCCCCACTTAGTTCCTTTTTTTGCTACAGCGACGGTGTCGCCATGGATCTGTATGATACTGTCGTAGCTACACGGGATGATGGTTTTGCCGACGCTGTCGATGATGCCGAAAAGGGCGGTGTCTTTCTTTATGACGATGAAGTACGGGTGAGATTTCGCAGGTTTTGGTGCATCAACAGCGAAATACGTACTGCGGCCGCCCCCGAAGCCAAGGCTTCTGTTATGCGTTTCCCAGTCCAGCCCCACAAATATTTCGTCATAGATACATGGGGTGAGCATCTTGCCGGTGGGGTTGATCAGACACAATAACCGATCTCGAGATGCAGTAAAGTAACCGTTGTACATCGATTGCTGGTCTTCCACATCGTCGAGTATTGCGGGAATCAGCATTTTGCCGGAGGTATCGAAAATTGCGTGCTTACCACTCCTGGTTACTGCGTTGTAAAGTGCTCTGCCTGAAGTCTCAATGCTAAATGCGTTTTTGAAGGTGTCCGGCACGATCATTTTGCCTCCGGCATTTACAACAGGTGTGGTGTGCCAACCCCTCATAGGCCACTGGCGAAATGCATTTTCGCCCTGGGGACGATAGTTCCCTTCTATTGTAAACATTTTTTTTCCATCTGCGCGTAGTATTGACGTGCTGGGCTCAGGTGTGGAAGAATAACCGACAAAATAATCGGCTGCATAATTATCTACCTTGTTTATCAATGCATACTGCGGTGGTATAAGCCAAGACTTTTTTGAAACATCATATACGCCGTACTTTCCATTTTTTCGCGTTATGGCTGTGCCGTCGTCATGCACTTCTGCAGGCGCAACATCGCCAGGCAAGCGATTGTCGGGAACAGCTTTAAGTCCAACGTTAACCGATGGATAGAGTTTGTAACCGACGCCATTCTTTGTTGCCGGAATACCGCAGAGAATATCAAACGAACGGCAAGGTATGTTTTTCCATCCGGAGGAAATTACTTTGCCGTTATCATCAATAAAAGCTGCCTCGCCATTTGAATGAGCTATGAAGAAGTGATTATGAAGGCTGTTTAGGTTATAAATAGTGTCAAAAGCCGGCTCAATCGTTTTTTTTCGTGCGAGGTCGTATATGCCGACTTTTCCATGCTTAAAAATATAGGCGTAATAGTAACCTATAGCGCTGATGGAGTCATAAGTGGGCGGGATCACTTCCTCGCCATTCCAATTATAAAGTGACCAACGGCCATTGATCTTTAAGTGTGTCAGGTAACCAGGGATTAGTTGTTCCGTACCTTCTATTAGTATGGCTTTGCCCGTCCGGCCAAAAAATGCGCCCTTACCGAATAAAGGTTTATCAAACGCGAGACCCTGACCGAGATCATCATCGTAGCGGTTGTATTCATTGAATCGTGTGCCGTAAAGTTTTATTCTTTTCCAAGTAGAGTCTAACCGTACGGTATCGGTAATTGTATTTCCATTTTCAAACCGGAACAATATATCCGGCTGCCCGACATCACCTACGGATACGGCGCAATAATCGAAAATCAGAACTAGTTTCTGTTTTTGCGTCCAGGGTATCAGGCGCTTGCCGTCAGAATCAATTACAGTGATCATTTTCCCCGAGGTGTCAGAAACAGCCGCGATTCCTGTACGCCTGATATCGGCACGAAATTGCCTGTTTGATGATCGTTCTGCGATCCTGTGCAACCTGCGGTTATATATGCCCGGTTTCATCGCGGAGTTGCCGTCAGATATATCGGCCATGCCCGCTTCTCCAAAACGTACAGTTCCGTCGTTAACAGGTTCCATATCCGGGTCAATTTTGCGAAGGCGACCGCCTTTATAGCTGTATGCTTTTCTGTCGTACATAACGACGACACTGTCAGATGCAATTCGCATAGGCCGATCAGGAAGAATGGGCGGTGCAATCATTTCGCCTTCGTAATTCAGCACCGCAAATTTTCCTTCTTTGCCGACACAAAATAGCGCCGGGTAAGCATAGCGTACGACAGTATCGTAGATGAAAGGAATTATTGTATCGCCTGTAATGGAACGGACTCCCCAGTAGCCGTTCGAGTGAAGGAGCATAGTACGCGCACGGTTGACCGAAATAGAATCTCTGCTGTAACCTTTTTCGGGAAGTTCGGAGTAGTCGCGTCCCGGTGCAGGGTTAACCCTGGCGGCGGCCGGTTTTTCAGAAAGAAATGAAGGGATTGCAGGGTTGGGAACAAACTTTCGCAGCTGCATATCGTAAGTGGTTATCTTCTCGTTACCTGAATTTGGGTCACGTTCGGTGATCGTAACAAAACGGCTGCCAGAGAAAGTGAAACCGGGAGATTTTGACTGCAGAACAGGTTTCAATTTGGGGTCAACCAATTCCTCGTAGTTGTGCCCGGCCTTTTGCAGAATAAACCAGCCATTGTCGTTCATTGATATGTTGTCGTAAATAAGCGGTAGTATCTCGTGCCCTGCGTTGTCTATCAGGCCCTTGGGTTTATCGTGGCCGACTATGACGTAGTTCGGCGCGACTGCCCAGATCCTTTCCTCTTTTCCGGTAACACCGGACATGGGGTACCGGAATTCTTCAATGTCCCTGTAATCAAACCCCGTAAGAAATTTACCAGAGCTGCTTACGAGTGCATACATACCGAACTTCTTAACGACGATGAAATCGTTGTGCAAAATTTTACACTCGTGAACGCCGGCAAGACTGAATAAAAGCCCCTTGCCCAGCTTAAATACAAACACGGTATCGTTTCTCATGCCGGCGTACAACTTTTTGCCGAAGGCTGTGCTGTTGTATTTCAGTGGCAGAACAACCTCACCCGTATAAGTCAGAAGCCCCTGTGTGTTGGCCCTATCAGCTGTTATTTGCGCCCGGACGAGACTTTCTTCAGTGGACGCCTGATCAAATTGTTGGTAAGTTATTTGTCGTTCATTATCGTCTATAAGTGCTTCGCCGCCGCTGCTTATGTAGCGTGTTGCGAATATCCTTTTTGACGCGTTTGCGAGACGGTAGCTGCGGTAGCTGCCCGGAGATAATGCTTTTCCATCAGCACATACGAGGTCGCAACTGCGCCCATTGGTATCGATGCAGGCAATGGCTCTGTCGGGCAATACGGTGTCAACGGTTTTGTATATAAATTGTGATGCCAACTTGCCGTTGGTGTCGGCGAAAGCATAGACGTTGTTAGCTTTGATGATATAGCCGTTGCACCATGGTGTTACGTTCCCGTATCGCTTGAGCAGCTTATGATAAGCTGCATCGCTGCCCTGCGCAAACGCACTGGTTTTTATCAGCATGACTGCAAGGGCGAAAACAAGGAAGATTCTTTGCATTTATAGCAGGGATATCAACAACAAGGTACGGATACATTCGCGACTGCCCAAGAGAAGGGATTGTTAAAACGAGGGTGGTAGAGAGAATACCAGTCGCAGATCGCTATGAGCAATGAACCCAAAAGGACATACGAAAAAACATTACTAAAATAAATATTTTTACATTTCAACTAACTTTATAGTTGATTAACTAAATAGTTAGTACATTTACTAAAAACTTAGTTAAAGCAAGCAATATGAAGGCATTTAAACCGTTAACCAAGGCAGAAGAAGAGATAATGCATGTACTGTGGAAACTGGATAAAGCATTTGTAAAAGACATAGTTGACGAACTACCGGAACCCAAGCCTCATTACAATACGGTAAGTACTATTATCAAAATACTTTCTGACAAAGGATTTGTGGCTTACGAATCATTTGGAAAATCGAACAGATATTACCCGTTGGTAAAAAAAGAAGATTATACCAAGCGGTCAATGAAGCAGTTTGTGAAAGGGTATTTTGAAGGTTCTTACTCCAATATGCTATCCTTTTTTGCCAGGGAAAAAAATATCAGCATAGAAGAACTGGAAAGTATTTTGAAAGAATTAAAAAATGATAACTCCAAAAATTAATGTCTTATGTTATACCTCATTGAAGTGATCTTGTATACCGCAACCATGTTGCTGGTATATGCACTATTTCTCCGTAACAAGCCCGTGTACCAATTAAGCAGATATTATATGCTGGCATGCACTGTATTACCGCTAATGCTGCCATTACTCCGATTACCGTCAGCGGCTCAGGAACGGATGCAAAGCATCACGACATTTCAGTTTACCCTGCCTGAGATAATAATAGGTGGTGATCCTGTAAAATATTTCGGAAACCATCCAACGAATCTTCCCTTAATCTTTATTCCCTACTTACGGTATTGCCTGATTGCTGCAATTGTACTGACCTTCTTTTTGTGGAAATTAATACGGATCAGGCAAATAATAAGAAAAGGAAAGAGCGAGCATGTGGGTAGTTATGTATTAATTCGGGATTCAGGTTACGGACCCGGCAGTTTTGGCAAATACATACTGTTTCCCGGCAGGGAAGTGAACGAAACTATTTTAAAGCACGAGCAAGCCCACATTCAATTGCATCACACCCGCGACATAATTTTTCTGAATTTATTACAAGCCATTTTGTGGCCCAACCTGTTCCTGATCTGGATAAAGAAGGAAATAAAACAAGTGCACGAATTTCAGGCGGATGCACATGTAAATGCAAACAAACAGGAATATGCACAACTGATCCTATCCTCAATATTCAACACGCCATGTCTGCCCGAAATGCATTCATTTATTATTCACCCCATAAAACGCAGAATTATGATGTTACAAAAGAACGGTAAGGCTTCTCCGGTAAAAGCTGTAGCGCAAGTGGCTGCATCGCTACTATTATTTTTTACAGTTGCCGCTGTTATACAAAGTTGTGAGAAAAAGGACGCAACCAAAGGCCAAAGCAAGTATAGTGTTAAACCATTTTCAATGCAAAACAGCAAAATGGATCGCATTGACACAGAAAAGTCCCCTGATGTATATCCTCAATTCCTGGGTGGGAGTGATTCGATGATAGCATTCATTTCGAGAGAAATGAAGTACCCGGAATATGCCAGAGTACATCAAATAGAAGGGAAGGTGGTAGTTAAATTCATAGTGATGAATGATGGGGCAGTATTGCCAGTTACAATTGCAAAATCTCCAGACTCTTCATTATCACGCGCAGCACTTGACCTAATTGGTAAAATGCCTAAATGGGAGCCTGGCCGTATGAAAGACGGCAAGAAGGTAAATGTTGTTTTTTACCTCCCATTGGTTTTCAAGCTACAGTAACAGTAAACCGCAAAACATTTTATATATTAATATATATTGTTTCAAGTCTGCCGTATTCCTTTAAAAAGAACACGGCTGTTTTGTATTAATGCTTCAGGCAGGGATAATAAACCCCCGACTCATTATATTTGCACAATGAATAAGGAAATTGTGGTGAGCGGCATCCGCTCAACAGGCTATTTACACCTCGGTAATTATTTTGGCGCTATACAGAATTATGTAAAAATGCAGGAAGATTATAACTGTTATTTTTTTGTAGCTGATTACCATTCGCTGACCACCCATCCCGATCCTAAAGACCTGAAAGCAAATGTTTTCAGGGTGGTAGCCGAAAACATAGCCAGCGGCCTTGACCCGGAAAAGGTGGCGCTTTACGCACAAAGCGATATTCCGGAAATACCTGAGCTTTACCTGATGCTGAATATGATGGCCTATAAGGGTGAACTGGAAAAGGTGCCCACATTCAAGGATAAGGTGCGCACGCAACCCGATAATGTAAATGCAGGCCTGCTCACCTACCCCGTTCTGATGGCGGCCGACATTCTTATTCAAAGGGCCGTAAAAGTACCTGTTGGCAAAGACCAGGAGCAACACCTGGAAATGGCGCGCAATTTTGCCGAACGGTTCAATAAAAGGTACGGAGATTTTTTCCCGGAGCCGCAGGTATTCCGGTTCAATAAAGACACAGTGAAAATTATGAGCCTGGATGGCGTAGGCAAAATGAGCAAGAGCGAAAACGTGAATGCCACTATTTTCCTGAGTGATGATGATGATACCATAAGGAAGAAAATAATGAAGGCAAAGACTGATGCAGGCCCCACGGAACCAAATGCTGTAATGCCCGACTTTATACAAAACCTTTTCCTGCTCCTGCAACTTACATCCAAACCGGAGACGTATGAAACATTCCGCAACAATTACAACGACTGCAACATCAGGTACGGGGATTTGAAGAAGCAACTTGCAGAGGATATGGCTGCGTTTATTCGCCCGATACGGGAACGTGCCAAAGAGTTGCAGAATGACGAGACGCTGATACGGAAAATACTGAAAGAAGGGGCAGAAAAAGCACGCACTGGCGCATCAGCAACAATTGCCGGTGCAAGGAAACTGATTGGGATAGATTACTATACCCCAAACCCCTAAAGGGGCTTCACTGGAGAATATCTGCTGTGCTCTATCAACTTTGATGAACTTCACATGTTATAATCTAATTTGAGATTATTATTAAAAGCGGTGCATATAAAGGATGATGAATAAAAACTTTATAACTGTAGATTATTAGAAATTTCTTCTTTTCTTGAAATTGCTCAGTATATTGTGTAATACTGTACAAGAACACTCAATTCGACATGCCTCCAAAGAAAATTACTCAACATATAGCAGTTGCCGGAAATATAGGATCCGGTAAAACAACATTGACCGGCATGCTAGCAAAGCATTATAAATGGGAACCTCACTTCGAAGACATTGAACATAACCCCTACCTCGTGGATTTTTATGAAGACATGCCGCGATGGGCGTTCAACCTGCAGATATACTTCCTGAACAACCGTATTAAAAATCTCATAGAAATCAGGAACGGGAATGAAACAGTAATACAGGACCGTACCATTTATGAAGACGCCTATATTTTCGCCCCCAACCTGTTTGATATGGGCCTGATGACCAAGCGCGATTTTGAAAATTATACTTCTTTCTTCCAGAATCTGAAAACACTGATTCAGCCACCCGATCTGCTGATATACCTGCGCGCTTCTATACCGGCGCTTGTAGACCAGATACAAAAACGTGGCCGTGAGTATGAAGAAAATATCAGGCTAGATTACCTGAAAAGACTAAATGGATTTTATAATAAATGGATTGATAAATATACCGACGGACCATTGCTGATAATAGATGTTGACAATTGTAATTTTGCAGATAAAGAAGAAGATCTGGCAGACGTGGTACGTAAAATAGATGCACAGATTCATGGCCTGTTTAGTAAGAAATAAGCAGGTGATTATTGCCCCTGAAGAAATATGCCGAAGTATACCAAACTCCTGCTTACCATTTTACTTGCATTTCTGCCAGGCTATCTTTTTGCCGGTAATCTTAAAGGTAAGGTTACAGATGAACAGGGTGTACGGCTTCCTAACGCTACCATCTATATTGAAGGCACCACAATTGGGGTAAATGCCAATGGGAACGGAGATTTTGAGCTGGCTGTTGCACCTGGCCTTTACAAAGTTGTTTGCCAGTATATTGGTTTCAAACAAACCACATTCAATGTATCCTTTACCGGCAATGAAACAATAGAACATGTATTTATTTTAAAGGAACAAAGCCTTGAAATGAAGGAAGTTGTAGTAGACGCATCGGCCGAAGACCCTGCCTACCGGATAATACGTAATACTATAAAAAGACGCCAGTTTCATCTGGACCAGGTGAAATCATTCCAGACATCCATTTACCTGAAAGGTGTGCTCAGATCAAGGAAAATGCCGGATAAATTTATGGGGCAAAAGGTTAAAGACGAAACCAATGCTGTAGACAGCAATGGTAAGGGCGTTCTTTTTTTAACCGAGGAAGAAGCAGATTATTACCGTTCAGAGGAAAATGAAAAAACAATAATTCACTCTGTACATGAAAGTGGTGACCAGAGCGGATTGGGATTTTCGCAATTCCCGTCTGTGATCAGCTTTTACGACAATAATGTAAACATTTTCGGGAAAGGGTCACGGGGCTTCATTTCACCAATATCTGAAAATGCGCTCAGCTATTATAAGTACAAACTCCTGGGACAATTTGAGGAACAGGGACATGTCATTTTCAAAATCCGTGTAACTCAAAAAAGAGATTATGAACCGTGTTTTAATGGATACCTGTATATTGTTGAGGACGACTGGGCCATTCACAGCCTGAACCTTACCCTTACAAAGCAATCGGGTATGGATATGGTAGATACCATGCGAGTAGACCAACTGTTTCTACCCCTGGATAAAGATATTTGGGTAATAAAAAGCCAGGTAATGTATTTTACCTTAAAGATACTCGCGTTCGATGTTACAGCAAATGGTGTTACTGTTTATAACAATCAAAAGGTAAATGAAACTTTACCGGACAGCATATTCGCAAATAAGGTTATCAGCGCTTATGATAAAACAGCAAATAAAAAGGACAGTACGCATTGGAAAGCTTCCCGGCCTATTCCACTTGAAACAGATGAGCGGGATAATTTTATTATTAAAGACAGCCTGGTAAAAAAGTTCTCCGACCCGGCATATACTGATTCCCTCCGCAGGGTCAATAATAAATTCAAGCCTTTAAATTTGCTGACCAAAGGTTATTCCTTCTCTGGCAAAAAATACGTAAACCATGTAAGCATTAATGGTATCCTCATAGGTTTAGGTAACGACAATATAGTGAACTACAACATTGTGGAAGGTTTTAATGTGGCCCCTAAAATCAGTTGGTGGCACATGGTAGATACCGGCAAACATATTTTTGGCAACCTTGCCATGCGCTATGGCTTCAGTAATGCACACTTCAATGCAACTGCCAGGCTTTATTATATTACTCACGAAAGAGCTTTTCCAAGCAGTTCATGGACCTATGGTTTAGAAGGTGGCAAGTATGTTTTTCAGTACGACCCGGATAACCCTGTTTCGCAATGGCTGAATAGCTTGTACGCATTGCTCTATCGGGAAAATGACCTGAAAATCTATGAGCGCCGGGATGCAACAGCTTATATAGCCCGGAACTACGGCACTGGCCTTTCCTGGTATTTCAAAGCTTCTTACCAGCAGCGGATACCATTGGATAATACCACTAACTATAGTTTTATTCCGGGTGATTATGGAGGATTTAAAACAAATACTCCGGCCAATTTAATTCAGCAGGCAACGATTACCGGAAAAAATGATGCAGCTTTGCTACAGGCTTCCGTATCTTATAAACCGGGCTACACCTATACTCAATTCCCTGATTACAAAGTTGCTAACTCAAGCAGCAGCAGGTGGCCCAGATTTACGCTGACTTACCAAAAAGGAATTCCCGGCATATTCAATAGTGTTGCAGATTTCGACAGATGGCGGTTTACCATACAGAACAATCTGAACCTGAAGCTGTTCGGGGTATTAAATTACAATTGCTCGGCCGGTGGTTTTTTGAACAGCCGGGCAGTAGCCATACCTGACCTGATGCATCTGTATGGTGATCGTGGCATTGGTATTGCCTCACCCTATCTGCAGAGTTTCCAGTTTGCACAATATTATGAATTCAGCAATAAAGTATCATTGTATGGTGAAGGACACCTGGAGTACCACCTGAACGGACTAATAAGCAACAAGATACCCTTACTCAGGCAAGCCCGCTGGTATTTACTGTTTGGAGGGAATGCCTTCTACGCAGGCCAAAATAATTATTATTCTGAGGCCTTTGCCGGTATAGACAATATTGGATATAAATTAGTCCGGCCATTACGCATAGATTATATTCAGTCATGGGACAGTAACAATGGAAGAAACTCAGGCATAAGATTCAGCATCAATATGAACGGATTCTCAACAGCGCGGAATTATCCGATGCATGGGGAGTGGTAATTTGCCGTTTCAATGACATCCCACTCTTTCATTTATATATCCTGTTAATCAAATTTATGGCAGGGTTCGTCATGAATGTAGTAACCAGCGCCATAATTACCATCATCGTAAATATCCGGGGAGTAAGAATATGGAGATCATAACCAATATTCAAAACCACAAGTTCTACCAGCCCCCTTGTATTCATGAGTGCACCGATAGAAAGGCTATCTTTCATTGACTCACCTGTAATGCGGGCAGCAATGGCGCTTCCGCCAAACTTCCCGGTAACGGCCACAAGAATAATGAGGCTACAGGTAAGCCATAAAGATGGATCATCTAACAGACCTATTTGTGTACGTAGTCCGGTGAAAACAAAAAACAGGGGCAGCAGCAGCACCAGCGCTACATCCTCAATCTTGTCAATTAGCAGCTTGCGGAAATTCCATTCCTCAGGCATTACTGCCCCGGCAAGGAATGCGCCAAAAAGTGCATGAATACCTATTACTTCACAGCAATAGCTGCTAGCCAGAAGCGTTACGAAAATTATAGCCATTGATGAACGCTTCATTACAGTACTGCCTTCCGCCGGTAAAGCCAGTTTTTTAAGCAAAGGTCTTACTACCAGCAGCATCACACAAACATATGCAGCGACCTCAATAATGGTATACAGTGATGAACTAATAGAACCTGCATTGACAATAGCAATAATAAAAGCAAGTATGCACCATGCAGCCACATCGCCCGAAGCTGCCGCCGTTATGGCTATAATCCCCAATTTCGTCCCGTTTAATCCCCGCTCCCTGATTATGCGGGCAAGCACCGGGAAGGCAGTAATGCTCATCGCAATTCCGGTAAATAACGAAAAAGCATAAAAAGGTATTTGATGAGGCGCAAAACGTTCATACAAAAAATACGACAAGCCTATACCCAGGCAGAAAGGAAAGATGATACTGAAATAACTTATAAATATTGCTGCACGGGCTTTTTGCTTCAGCAGGCGCAGGTCAAGTTCTATGCCAATTACAAACATGAATAGAATAAGCCCAACCTGGCTAAGCATTTGCAAATTGATCAGTGAGGAAGGAGGAAAAACAAAAGAGCTGAATTGCGGTAACAAGGCTCCCATCAGGGAAGGACCAAGAAGAATACCGGCAAGAATCTCACCCATTACGGAAGGCTGTCCTATCTTTTTAAACAGGCGGGCACATAACTGCGAAGCAACAATAATAAGAATAAGCTGTAAAATAAAGATGGCGAGAGGATGTTTAATTGCCTCTGCTACAATCTGTAAGAAAGACGCTTCTGAAATTGATTCTGGTAATTGGATATTTGAAGAGGATTCCAACTGTTTACCCAACGTGAAAACCAGCCATATAACTATGCCTAAACCTGCAAAGGAGGTTATATACCATATGGCAGCAGTTTTCCGGTTCATAAATTCAATTTATCTTCCAAAATAATCATTTTACTATAGGGTTTACTGAAACTTTTAAAAACCCTGATAAAATTTGTATATTTAATTCATCGTTCCATAGTAACGTTATCTAAACTTAAGGGCATGAAATTCGTTCTTTACCTTTTATTACTTACTCTCTGTTGTTCCGCTTCGGGCCAGGATTATTGTAAACGTATAAAAAAAGAGGTTTCGGAAGATAAGAAATCTATTAATTATTCGTCTCCGTACGAACCACTGGAACCTGCATCTATACATGTAACCAGGAATGTGAACCTGGACCCTGAATACCCTTCGGACAACTTTTATATTATTTTCAGGATAACCGGAAACCTTGAAAGTATTTACTCAAAAAATGACGCCGGCGAACAGGTAGAAAAAGAGGAAAAAAAACTGGTAGTAGTTTTTGATGACAAGTCTGCCCTGGAAGACGAAAACATTCAGGTTAGCCATGATTTGACGGATGATAAACTCCAGGCTATACGTTATGTATATTATCCTCTTACAGAACAGTCCATAAAAGATTTTAGTACGAAAAAGATTGTAAAATATTCTTTGGCCGGTACAGAGCAAAACGTGGTATCTGATACCGCAATTTCAATACAGCATTATGTGACATGCATTAGGGATGCGAAGTAATGGGGCAGCAACCTTTGCAAAAGTTTTACCGGTATAGTAATTTCTTCAGGGCTACCTCTTTTTCACCAACTGTAACCTTTTGGATACTACTGATCAGCCAGCCGCTGTTTAAGGATTTACGGTTGAACTGGTCAACTGTAAATATCCAGCCATTTACGTGGTAAAAATGAAACGATATTTTCTTCACATACCTGAACTTAAGCTGGCCGCTTTTAATTGACGCTGCAAATTGCCTCACTTTATAGGTATTCAATATGGCCGGATCAAAAAAGTAACCCGGCGCCATGTCATTTGTAAAAACATTATGAAGTTCTACAAAATTCATGGCGTAGGCAGAAGATGAAATATACTGAACGGATTTATTTTTCATATTGGCAGAAACGGACGGCATAGGCTCATTGGATGGCACCATGTTCCCTACTCCTGCTATCATCCACTTCGACCATTCATCACCCTGACTTTTTACATTCATGATCAATGGCATTTCAACCAGTTTACCATTCAGTAAAAAGATGCCCTGTGCCTCAGCATACCAGTCAGTATCGTTGAAAGATAAATACACAGGATGCTCAGAATTCATCACCAGCTTGAAGAATATTTTCAATGAAGTATCCTTATCAGTAAAAGAGGTATTCTCCAGATTGAATAGCGACACTATCTGCCTTCCCCTGGTAAATAAATATTGTTTGTTTTTGGCCGCTGTCTTAAATAATGACGAATCCCGGCCATTAAAACGGTCAATAAATTCATCAATAATTTTTATTTTCCGGCTGAAGGTTTCATCTCCCGGGTCATAGTTTGAGAAATACTGAGCACCGCACTGAGACGTTGCAGACCCTAGCGCCAATAATACCATGCAGATAAAATGATTGACAGTACTCATTCCTGAATTCAGGGTTTTCAAACTGCTGAAATGCTGAATTACATTTCAGTAACGCCTAAATTTCCGAAGAAAATATCCATTGAAACAATATGAGATTTTTCATCTTTTGGATATTCTCTTATCCTGAGAATTACTTCCATATTCCGCTCAATAACATCGCCATATATTGCAACGCCTTCGGGGTTATAACCTTTAAATTCCTGCTCAAAGACAACAATACCTCTGAAGGTACCATCAGGTTGTTTACGGATATTTTCAATTGCCGTGTAGTTCCTGTAGGTAACATCAATTGATTTGTAAGGTAGTTTAGACACATCGTTAAGATATTCCTTTACGGTTTTTACATAAACTTTACCTGTTGTTTTGCTGGTGATGGTAACCAGTTTTGTTTCATCATTATTAAATAAAACCATAGCCTTATCTACATCTTTCAGGTAATCAGGAGCTTCTTTTTTTATCAATGCCGTAAGATACTGCTCCAGCAACCTCATTTTTTTCTTTAAAATCTTATCCACATAATCTTTATGAATTTCCTGGCCTTTCTCAAATTTGTAACCTTCTGTTTTTTGACCGTTGTCTCCTTTATTGGTTTGTGCAGATAACGTTCCCGGACAGATGGCCGCAAATATCCAGATGGTAATTGCAAACAAGCTTATTACTGACTTTTTCATTGTGCTTATTTTAGGATCCAAACCTACTAAAGCACAATAATGTCCTGAATGATTACCATCAACCATATCACTGAATTTCATCAGTCAGTAAATAGTGAGAAATTATGGCAACCCGATGCAAATGTTTCATAAAAATGAACATCTTACCCTCTTGTGGCCACATAAATAAAGTACCCATTCAGAAGTATATAAGCAGCCATCAAAACCTGAGCACAAATATTGTCAAACCGTTTCATCTCAGTAGTTTTTTCCTGCTTGAACAGTTTCAGTACCCATGAGTTGGCGATCATGATCAGGATGATGAAAATGAGGGTAATGCCATGCAAGGTATCAACAAGCGTAAATGATGTTGATTCCGGCAAGGCAGAATCAACAATATACTTATTGCCTATTACAGCAAACAATGAACCTACGCTTAATCCAAACCTTGAATCAATACTATCAATGTGAATAAAGAAACACATGTACGAGATCAGAAATGCAAGGTACATGCCGAGGAACATTTTCCAGAACAGTCCCATCGCATCTCTTCTGATCTGTAATATCACCTTGTAATTGCTGTATTCTGATCGGGCGACCTTTGCTGCCGAATCGCCAAATGCCGTTTCATATACTCTGACGCCGGTGGAAACATTGATGCTGTCAATTTGCCATTTCCTGAGCGTAAATCGCGGATCAAAATGTTTGCCAAATGTATCAGATACGAATACAAGGTATTTGGAATCAAACTGTGAGTTTTCAATAGTAAATCGCAGCTTCTGCCTGTCAAATGGAAAGTGATCAATCTTCCATTCGTCCTGCATAACGCATTGCAATTTCAAAAGTAAATATACTTTATCATTACTTGTATCAATAGTAGAAAAGGACTTAAGTACGCTTTTTGCCTGCGGGATTTCGAGATTTTGAATGAAGTCAAATTTTTTGTTCTTGTATTTTAACCAGAGCCAAAGGTCAATAGTATATTCTTTTGACTTAAAATCAATATTGTGGATGCTGGTGATATAGCAGCCTGCCTTTACAGTATCCCGAACAATCAGGTGCGGTAGTGTGGTATCCTTTACTCTGCCTTTTGCCCATGCCTCTGAAGGCAATAACTGAGTAATCAGTATTATAACCGCTAAAATGCACAGCCTGGAAAGAATTTTATACATAAGTATCAGCTAAGGCAGAAAAAAATCGGGCTTAACAATTCACATATTCCGGTTGAAATTTTTTGTAATCTGCATTGACAAAAAATGCCCCTGCTATTTTTGCTCCCATACAGGAGCAGGACTTTTTTATAATCGCCTTCAAACAAAATCAGGCCTCCACCATACGAATATCATCTTACTGTTTCTTCAAATTTTTATCCAGCTCGATATCGTACCAGTCTTTCTTATTTTCTTCATTTTTCTTCAATTCTTTCAATACCTGCGCTCTTACTTTCTTCAGATCATTCTCCTCCGATGCCTCGGTCCTGGTAACCTTAAATATTGGCCGGTTGCTGGATACTGGTTTTCTTTTTCTTGTAGCCATTTTGAAATGTTTATGTTTAAGAAACAATCATCAAATTTGTTCTGTGCAAAATTAGTGAAAATAGCGGTTCGGTGACGATTTTTGATTACCACCGGTGTAGAATAGGAACTCCAGAACGGGAGAGCGAAGAAACAGAGCGGGAGCGGAAGAAAAAATGAGAGCAGGGAGGGCATCGCTCTTCGCTCTACCGCTCCCCGCTCTCATTTTTGTCCCCCTAACGGACAAAACTTCGAACCAAATTGGAGATTTATTCAATAATATTACCGTATTAAGAATTTGCTTTCTTCGTGAGGTTACCTTTGAAACTAATTTAGGGTCTGAATAGAAAAAGTTAAGTGATTAACGCTGATCGTAAGGCGTAAGAGGTTTATAATTCTTATAGCGGACGTAAAATGCTTTGTTCCTTTTTTTTCGATAAATTACCGTTTCATTTCCATCTTTATCGTATTCGCTAACCACCAGTTCATTATCGGCATTAATTGTGGCAAATTCCCTTAATTCATCATTATGAAGCCTCAAAAAAACATTTGTGCTCGAACCATGAAATAACATTGCATCAATGCAATTAAGCGTTTTGTTGTATTGCATATTCGGGTAGTCCTCTGAATTCTTAATGTAAATTAAGCTATCGTATATCCTGTTGTAAATGAAGAGGCGTCTAACCTCGTTGGCAGACCTCGCTGCTACCGCAGAGATATATGTCATATCTTTCAACCCATCATTATTAAAGTCAATAATTTTTGTGTCGCAGGCAATGATATCGTCTTTGGAGAAATCAAATTCATTTCTCAATTCCCATTTATTTTGCCGTTTGCTGAAAAACTGAATGACGACATAATTACTGTCTGCCATGCTATATCTACTTAGCTGGAGTTTATTCATACCCTTTTTCCCGACTGTGGTACTATCAACAAAGAACTCCTTAAGTTGAATGTCAACTTGCGGGAATGCAGCCCCTATCTCACATACAGCAATAAGAAAAGTGAAAAGTAGGACAATGTATTTATACACGTATATGGGAAGTTTCATCAAATGTAGAAAATATTTGTTGATTATCTTACTTAGAAAAATGTAGCGTTGAAGTAAGCGAAAATCAAAAAATCATTGAAAAATGCACTCAGGTTCGATATTCCTGTTTGGGTACAAATCAAAACCCGCTCTCTGAGCAGGTTTTGATTTACTCTTCCAAATTTTTGATCATTGTAAATAGCATCCGGGAAATCTCTTCATAAGAATTAGAAAGTTCCAGCTTTAATTCATTAGAAATTTCCTCTTCACCATGCAGAAAGTTAACAAGTGCGGCACATTCAAAAGTCGAGCCCCTTGCCGTAACGTAAAAATTCTTCCTGTCTTTATTACTGAATTTCGCACTTCCCTCGGCAATATTTAGCATTATACTGAGGCTTGATACTGAGGCTTGCCCTACCTGATTAGTCTTTAGCATAACCAGGTATGCTTTTATTGCCTTTTAAAAGGCGATATACTTTCTGGTTTGCACCGTATGCTCTTTTATAAACTTCAAGATTTTCGTAGGAAAACATAAGTAATTGAGTTTCAAGAGTGGAAGTATTGAAACGATTAAGTGACTATTTATGATTTGTTTTGTTTAGCTTTTATATTTCCATAAATCATCCTCAAAATCCGTACTATAAAAATTATATTGACCATGTGTTACAGGTAAAGTATTACCACCACAATCCAACACTAGTTTGCCATACTTTCCCAACTCCATTACCCCACCTTTTGAGGCATTGTAGTTATCGTTAATTCATCATCAGTATGCCTTTAGTGCCCATTATGGGGCTGACAAAATTCATAGACCTGAATTCAATTTCATTTGAAACTGACAACTTAATAGGTTATTCAGACCAGTATAAACATTTCTAACTTCATTTGTAAAATTTATATTTGTAAGAAACTGAAATTTTTATAACTTTAACCGACTATCACCTCTTTTTATCTTTTTAAAACTAATTTTTAAACATTGAATTATTTGTTTTATATATGGCTAAGATCAACCTATTCATATCATATTCCCATCAGGAAAAAGAGAAGTACCTTCCTGAGGTGCTGAGTTACCTTAATGAAGAGAATTGTCCGAACATTAAAATCTGGTACGATGAGAAAATTTCACCCGGAGTAGATTGGGATGATACCATAAGAACCAGCTTTGACAGTGCAAACATTGTGCTGTTGCTGATCAGCCAGTCGTTTTTGATGTCGAGTTACATCCGGGACAATGAATTAAACCCCGCATTGGCAAGAAACAATGCCGGAACTTGTACTGTTATCCCGATATTCATACGCAATTGTAGTCTGAAGAACTACCCGGAAATCACAAAACTTCAGGGGTTACCTAAGGGAATGAAGTTCTTTTCTGATATGGGAGAAGAGAAATGGGGCCATTACAATGATATTGTGCAAAAGATAAATGATATAGCGTTAGAAATAGAGACGGAAATAAATATTAATAAAACTATTTCAGAAAGCAAGGAGGTTGCCAAATCTACTGCCGCAAAAAAAATAGAAGATTTGCAAACGAACAAAAAAATATTCCTTTCTGTATCCGACTCCGAAGAAGGCAAAAAAAAGCGGCTTACATTTTCCTACCAGGTGGAAGGTAAAATAAAATATGAAGACTGGCCCTACGAGATCGTTCCTAATAATACAGAATCAGAGCAAATACTGAAAATGAACGAATATGATCGGGAAAAGTCTCTTTCTGCCCTGATCAAAAATTCAATTTACTCCATCCATATAGTAACATCAGAGCAGGACCTCATTCAAGGCATCAATTTCATGCAGTACAAGTTGGCAATAAAAAATATTAAGGAAGCGGCCATGTACAGAAGCATAATATGGCTGACCAAAGCAGAAA
Organism: uncultured Bacteroidota bacterium; assembly: GCA_903839875.1. GTDB lineage: Bacteria > Bacteroidota > Bacteroidia > Chitinophagales > Chitinophagaceae > Nemorincola. Next base: position 10,155 of record CAIMDZ010000133.1, on the reverse strand, counting down.
TAAAAGAGCAACTGCATGCTGATGTTCGCATGAATCCAATCTCCATCGGAAACGATTATGAAAATATTTTCGAAATTATCAAGAACCTGGATACCGAAAAGGAGAAGAAGTTAAACATGATGAAGAAAGAATTTACCCCCGGTAAGAAAGTATTTATGTTCTATGATTATGCCAAAGACCATGACAGCGACCTAAGGATTGACCTGAAATCGAAGATTGAGGAGCATGAAAATATTTCTGTTCGTTTCAGTTCTGCAAACCAAAACCTGGAACAGGAAAAGGAAGAGCTGGAAAAATGTGATGCTGCGCTGATCTTTTACGGCGCTACTGATTCGCAATGGTTTATGATGCGGCAATCGCTGCTTTTTGATACTAACAACATAAAGTCGAAAGCAATTTGCGTGGATGACCCCGGCATGGACAGGAAAATCAGCAGGGATGTAAGCAAAAATGAATTCCTGACGATCAAAGGCCAAAATGAACTTGAAATTGGCCTGGAGACTTTTTTATCCAGGATGCGGCAATAATTTCGGAAAAAAATGACACTATGGAAAATAGAGTTCCGTACCAGATAGACGAATATTACCTCGACCTGAAAGCCGGTGAGAGTAAGATCACCATGCTTACAAAAGAAGAAATTCAAAAAAGGCCCTTTCCAGGTTTAAGGCCCTATAAAACGTCTGAATTTCAGCTATTCAAAGGCCGTTCAGGACAGGCAGAAGAGCTGATAAAGCGGCTGCAAAACCATAATCTGCTGGCTGTAATAGGAAGTTCCGGCACCGGAAAATCATCGTTGGTAAGGGCAGGCCTGATCCCACAATTACTTGGAGGGTACCTCTACAAGACAGGGAATATTTGGGACATTGCAATTTGCCGCCCTGGTAAAGACCCGGTAGAAAATCTATCAATAGCACTCTCCTGCACAATAAGCAAGAGTACCGATTATGATAAGATCTCCAGGATACATAAAGATATCGGGCCTAAATTGGAAAGCTCTTTATATAGCATACTGGAGATAAAAGACTCGCTTGCCGGTGCTAATAAAGATGAGCATAACCTGCTTATTATTATTGACCAGTTTGAAGAGCTTTTCCGTTTTGACAGGAGTGATCTGGGCAAAAATGATTTGGAAAAACATTTTGTAAACCTGCTGCTCAAAGCCACTTCCAGCCCCAACAGTTCAGTATATGTAATATTGACCATGAGATCCGAGTTTTTGGGAGATTGCGTAAAATACAGCAAGCTCCCTGAAGCTATAAATGAAGGCCAGTACCTGGTACCACAGCTAAGCCGGGGTCAGTTAAAAGAAGTTATTGAAGGCCCCATTCAATTGGCAGGTAAGAAAATAGCGCCGGGTCTGGTAGAATTCCTCATAAATGAAATCGAGGAAAGTAAGATCAAAGAAAACCTTGACCAGCTTCCTATAATGCAGCATGCACTGATGCGGACCTATAACGAGGCTATGAAAAACGGCCCCGATACTGAGATCAGTTATGACCATTACAAGGCAGTGGGTGGAATGGAGAAAGCACTCGCCAATCATGCTGAAGCAAAATTCAACGAGCTGGGCGACGGTATAAATAAAATGTCTGATAAACAGAAAATTGCAAAACTGATTTTTCAGGCAATTACAGATATGAGCGCGGATGACAAAGGGGGAAGAAGCCCTACAGACCTGCAGAATATCTATGACATAGCCGAATCTATTGATTATGAAAAGGCGCTTGTTGATGAGGTTATTGACCACTTCAGGAATTCTGAGACCTCATTCATCATGCCCCAGATAAGCTCTCCCCTCAATCCTCAATTGGTAATTGACATTTCGCATGAGAGTCTCATGAGAAATTGGGAATTGCTGAATAGTTGGATACGTGAAGAAGTAATGGATGGAAAATTATATAAAATACTAAATGAGCGCAGGGAACTTTTTGAACAAAACTTTGATGGATACATAAGAGGTGGATTGCTTTCTGATATAATGGAACGTAAGAAATATGCCCGTTACAGTGCTGCCTGGGCGAGAAGGTACCAACAAAAAAGCATGCAGGCCATATCTGCGGAACAAAATAACGAAACCTTCAGAAAGAATACCGATTTCCTGCTCAACAGCTTAAAGGAAAGCAAAGCAGAACAACAAAGAGAAAAAGAAAAAATGGAGGAAAGCATAAAAAGAGCGACACAGGAAAGGACAAAAAAAGTAATTTTTTTGATCCTGGGAAGTGGCATTGTTGTTTCTTTAGGCTTCGGAGCGTTTGGTTTTTACCAGGCAAATCTTGCAAAAGCCTATGCAAAAACTATTAAGATTAAAACAGACAGCGCATTATTCCTGACTAACACATTAAGGGCTAAGGAAGAACTGGAGGCAAAAACAAGAGACAGTATTCTGACTTTTCAAAGTGCAGTCTCTTTTGAAAAAGCATTAGCAGCTGACAGTGTCGCCAGAAGGCAAATTGCTATTGCAGCATCTTTAATGAAACAGAACCAAAAGATAAAATCTGATGCAGACTCACTGAAATTAGTACATGAGGAAACACTCAAAAGGGAACATGATGAAGCCCTGAAAAGGGAACATGATGAAGCCCTTAAAAGGGAACATGATGAAGCCCTTAAAAAGGAAAAGCAACAGGAAAAACCTGCTGTAACACAGACTAAGAAAAGCTTTATTGAGAAGGCCAAGGATAAAAAAAATAAAATATTTGGAAAGAATGGAAAGAAACACGACAGCTTATAGCGTGGATTTTTCAGGTACAGATTGTAACCCTGATGGAAGATATACAAAACTGCTCCACACTGGAACGTTATCGAAACAATTGATGGAAATTTTGAAGAAGTTGAGTAAATAAGATTTTACTATTTTTTGTTTACTTGCGGTTCTGTATTGGAAATAAACCTTTATTGGAATGGTTGTAAAATTTCAGTTTAACTTCACAAACACTTCAGAAACCAAAATGAAGAATGAAGCTCACGCAAGAATTAAAATCAACCTGGCGTAAGGAAGCAGGCATCAGGGAGGCTATAACTATACCTTACTTTAGGCAAATGGATGAATGAACAATTTATCCAAACTCTTCCAAAAAATCCAATCGGCAAAACATAAGTATACAGTGGAAAGAATCCCTTCTCATTCCATAAAAAATATCAAAGAACTTTTACCAAACGGTTGGTTGCCACTACAAAATTAACCGGTCTTCTTCTTTAGGAACGTTGACAGAATAATTCCTACGATATGGCGCAGTTATTTTTCTTTTTTTCAAAGAGCCAAAGTTGCGAATAGCAAGCCTATTTAAAGATTTGGCGATGCAGAAAAAATGAAAAAGAACAAGTCAGATTGTAGGAATTATTCTGTCACCGTTCCTTAGTTAAATAGGTGGTTAGCCTTTGGGATACTTTCAGCGGTTAGTTAATTTTTATGGAATGATATAAGGAATGGAATAATTTTTTAACTTTAGCGAAAGTTTATTCCCTTATTTAAGTATTGTTATTAAAATTATAGGTGTTTACCTATTATTGAATTAAAATAATATTTTTAAAATAATATACAAATAAAATGAAACTAAATATTTTAATCCCGCTCCTGTTAATTTCTACTTTTTTTAATTCCTGTGGTGATAAAAATCTTACAAAAGAGGAAGCAACAAGACAAATTGGCGCAAGGAATGAAAATTTAGAGAAAACCGCTCCATTGATATTTCATTCCATATTTGTTGCTAATGATAGTGGAAACGTAAATAGTCTAATCCCAACGAGTATAAAATTAGCAAAGGAAAATGGTTTTCTTGATTACGATACCACGAATATCAAAACCGGTGACGGCAATACTTATGTAACGATTATAATAACATTAAAAGATAAAATGAATCAATTTATAATAAAAAAAATTGACACATTTAATAGCTATTTGAATATCAAATACTTTGATGTTGAATTGAAAAAAGGAAAGTATGAAATTGAAATTATTTCAATAACCGAACCTGCTCCTGATGCTATAGGACGTACTGTGTGTGTAGTTGCGTACAAATATAAATTTATCCCTACTGAAATATTTAAGTTCTTTAACCCCGAGTTAATTAAAGGTAATAAGATTGAAGGAACAGACAAGAAATTATTTATTAAAAAGCAGGATGGATGGAAATTAGATGAAAGTAAATAAAGAAAGCTTCATGTAGCCAACTTAAAACTATTCAGGTGTTTACAAACAATATTAATATATAATATATATTATGGCAGATGAAATGAATTATACATTGGTACCAAAGACCGGCGCTGATGGTAATATAAAGGTACAAAATAAATTGCCTGTGCAGGAACCCGGTGATGCAAAAGGAAAGTTTACTATAATTTCTAAACTTGCCTTATTGCTAGGGATCATTTCAATAATTTTATATTCCAATACCCTGAAAAATGGTTATGCCTTTGATGACATAATGATCATCACAAAAAACCACCTGGTTGCTAAAGGCCTTTCAGGAATTCCTGAATTGCTTACAACTCCTCATCTGTATGGTTATACGCATTTAAATAACGACACTTACCGGCCATTATCCTTAGTAATGTTCGCAGCTGAATACCAGTTTTTCGGCAAGGACCCAATGCCTGGTCATGTCCTGAATATCATTTTGTTCGCAGGTTGTGTTATCCTGCTATTTTTGTTTTTGGATAAACTTTTTGAACGAAAAAGGACTGTTGCAGCATTTTTGGCTTCCCTGCTGTTCGCCTTTCATCCTATTCATACTGAAGTAGTCGCAAATATCAAAAGCAGTGATGAGCTGCTTTGTTTTTTCTTCGCATTTTTATGTTTAAACATATTTATGAAATACATGCACTCCGGCAAAATTATACAGTTACTATCCGGATCGCTATGCTTTTTTTTATCCTTGCTTTCCAAAGAAACAACGATTACTTTTCTTGCTGTTATTCCGTTGATTTTCTTTTTCTATAAGAATGATAATAAGAAATATAGTGTTAACATTCTCATAGGCACAGTGTTAACAGTTATTATTTTTCTAACTATCAGATTTTCGGTATTGAATTCTTATCATACCAATGATTTTGGTGCAATTAATTTTATTGATAACCCATTGGCAAATCAGGATATTTCCATTCTATACAGGTTTGCTACTAAAATCTTAATACTAGGCTACTATTTAAAGCTGCTATTTGTTCCTTACCCGCTTATTAGCGATTATTCATACAATAGTATACCAATTGTCAATTTTAGTAACCTTTGGGTGTTAATTTCCCTTGCTGCATATATTTTTCTTGGCGCACTTTGCATAATGCGTTTTCGAAAAAACCGCAAAGACCCAATTGTTTTTGGAATAATATTCTATTTAATTACCATAACTATTTTTTCAAATATATTTTTCTTAATAGGCAGTGCGCTGGGAGAACGGTTATTATTTTTCCCATCAGTTGGTTTTTGTTTGCTAATAGCGCTCCTTATTGAAAAGTGGACGGGAAATACAGAAGCTGGCCTTGCCAACTTAAAACGACCTAAACTGCTGGTTATTATTATTCCGGTAATCCTGGTATTCGCCGGTATTACCTTGAACCGCAATGCCGATTGGTTAGATAGTTATACACTATTCTCTACGGATGTTAAAAAGTCGCCAAACGATAGCAGGCTCAATTATTCCCTTGGTTCTGAATTAGAAAGAATAATTCTCCCCAATGAAAAAGATCCGGTACAGCAGAAGAAGATCTTAGAAGAGGCAATAAGCTATTTAAATAAATCATTATCTATTTATCCCGATTATAGAGAAGCACATTCTGATCTTGGCGCCGCCTATTTTCGTAATTCACAATATGATTCTGCCGAATTTCACGCAAAACACTCACTGGTACTTCAACCTGGCAATATTGACGGGCTGATTAATTTAGCAGCGGTATATGGTGTACAAAAAAAGTATCCGGAGTCTATCGAATTATATAAAAAAGTGATTGCATTGGATCCGGATAATGTATCCCCATATACCTTCACCGGGCTTTCATATCTTTACATGGGCAATTTTGATTCCGGCATTTTTTATCTCCATAAGGCCATCATTATTGACCCGGATTTTAACTCATCATATGAATTTCTGGCAAGCGCTTATAAGTCACTTAGCAAAATAGATTCTGCAAAAAAATATGAGTCAATAGCAAAAAAGTACAATCCTGCGTTTAAGTTATAGCTTTCTTAGTTCCCGGTTCTTCCGGATGTTCCTCAATGCATCCGGAAGTGCAAAAAATACCCCGTCTCGGAGGATATTTATATTGATAACGCTAAATATTTAGAGCGAAGGTAAAAATGAGCAGGGAGGGCATCGCTCTTCGCTCTACCGCTCCCCGCTCTCATTTTTGGTGTCCCACACTGGAACAATATCGAACCAGTTGATGCAGATTTTGAAGCGCATTTGCGTACTATATTGGAAATATTTGTTCCAATCCAAACTGATTGACACAATCAAAGCAAACTTGATCTAATGGAGAAAAAAGAAATCCGGATGCGTAACATAACAAGTCCTGAATGTCAGCAGGAATAGACTGAGTCGGGCATTGCCGAGCAAAAGCAATGATTTGTTTATCTGAAAATGGCGGCATTAACTCAATCCCAAATTCATTTTCATCCTCATCCATATACTTGTTATGTACAATATCTTTTAGCTGAGAAAGAGGAGACATAGGTCTAAGATAGTGAAATTGTTGGAATTTGACAGCTTATACTTAATTCGCCAAACCGTTTAGGTTCGATATTCCAGTGTAAGTACAAATCAAAACCAGCTCTCTGAGCGGGTTTTGATTTACTCTTCCAAATTTTTGATCATTGTAAATAGCATCCGGGAAATCTCTTCATAAGAATTAGAAAGTTCCAACTTTAATTCAATAGAAATTTCCCCTTCATCATGCATAAAGTTAACAAGTGCGGCACATTCAAAAGTCGAGCCTCTTGCAGTAACGTAAAAATTCTTCCTGTCTTTATTACTGAATTTCGCACTTCCCTCGGCAATATTGAGCATAATACTCAGGCTTGCCCTACCTAATTGGTCTTTAGCATAACCAGGTATGGTTTTATTGCCTTTTAAAAGGCGATATACTTTCTGGTTTGCACCGTATGCTCTTTTATAAACTTCAAGATTTTCGTAGGGAAACATGAGTAATTGAGTTTCAAGAGAAAAAAGCTAATAGATTTAGAGCGAAGAAACAGAGCGGGAGCGGAGGAAAAAATGAGAGCAGGGAGGGCATCGCTCTTCGCTCTGCCGCTCCCCGCTCTCATTTTTGTGCCCGGGACTGGATTCGAACCAGCACATCCTTGCGAACGCTGCGACCTGAACACAGTGCGTCTACCAATTTCGCCACCCGGGCAGTAATGGAATGTGTCAGGGGGTGCAAATGTAAGAATAGAATTTGAATAAATAAAACAACATTTCGCTATTTGGCACTTATTGCTAATTCTCTTTGACTTTCGATAACAATAACCCTTTCAAATATTCTTTACCGATCCCTGTCTTTAAAAATTTCTCCCTTTGCCTTGCTTCAATCCTGGTGTTATATTCTTCAACTAATAAAACTTCAAATGGCCGATAGGGTTTCGTTGTTTTATTTTCTCCGTTTTGATGCTCAGAAAAACGCCTCTCAAAATCATTTGTAAGTCCAACATAAATATATCTCCTTAACGTACTATAAATAACGTAGGTATAAAACATAAATCAATGTTGAAAAATTGGACTGTAGATTTTCGAACCAGCACATCCTTGCGAACGCTGCGACCTGAACACAGTGCGTCTACCAACCTGCCTGCCGGTAGGCAGGTTTCGCCACCCGGGCTTTTTAGTCGTAAGTCATTAGTCGAAAGTCGTTAGTCTTCCTGTTATGACACTTTGTTCAGGGGGTGCAAAAGTAATATTTCTGACGTTACAATCCAAAATCCCTCCCGATAGTTATCGGGACCCAATTCCAATACTACACTGCCATCAAACTGCACCCCCTCAGCGCGCTATGATCTATCCTGCCCAGTACTTCGAACGAGCCGTCTGCATAAAGATTTCCTATATCTTCTGTGGCAATAAATGAGCAGGAATTAAAATTAGCCAGGTCTATAACATTGATGCAGCCACTTCCGGTTGATCTTACTTCGAGCGGATCATTTACATCTCTTACCAGTACCCGTATAGTATTGGAGCACCTGAATATCCCGTCAGCCATAGCATAAGCCTGCGATAGCAGTTCTGTCATACCATATTCCGAATGGACCTGTTTTAACTGCCATCGTTTTTTTAATATTTCATGCACCTCGGGCCTGGTCAGTTCTTCGCGCCGGCCCTTCATACCGCCGGTTTCCATCACAATCGTATTTTTTAATGCCATTGTATGGGTTGCTGCAAAATCAAGCAGGGCAAAGGTGACACCCAGCAGCAAGGTTTTTTGGTTGTTTTGTTCTAACCTGACCAATACTTCCCTGAGTTTATCCCATTCATTAATATAAAACCCGTTCTCCTCATGCCCGCTTTGCTCCATCAGCACTTTGGCCATATGCACCAGCGAGGCATTCTTTCGTTCCAGGTAGGAAGGCAGGAGGGCGAGTATGGCGTACTTCTCAACTGGCCCGTAAAACTGTGCGAAACCCTGTGCCAGCGACCGTTCGTATATGGCAGCATCGGTTACATAGTGCATGGATGGAACTTCGCCTGTAGTGCCGCTGCTCTCGAAAATTATTCCGGTATCCTGCTTTTCACCTGTTATGACCTTATGGGTTTTAAAAAAGGATACCGGAAGGAAAGGAATTTTGTTGAGACGGTCTATACTGGCGGGTTGAATGTGCAAGGCATTACAATAATCACGGTACAATGAATTGCCCGCATACTGGAACTGAAATACCTGCAACGCAATATTTTCGAAATTAGCAGCGTTTACCTGTAATAGGCTTTCCGTATTTATTAACGTTGTATTGTAAGACACTTTTATTAACTTTGATTAAATGAACCGCGCACGTTACATACCCTTTGTATTGCTACTGGCACTGATTTTGCCAGCCTGCCAAAAAAATACCGTGTCAAAGATACCAAGGATTGACCTCATTGCATTGATTCCGGATACTGCAATTAAAGTTAACGTGGATACTATCATGATAGAATTCAGCCTGGTGGACGGAGACGGGGATATAGGCTATGGTACAACCCGGACCACCAGCGATACAATTTCAAGGATCTACTTAAAAGACAGCCGTTTCGAAAGTGCAGGTTATGTACCTATAGAATTCCCTACAATTGACCTGACAATAGAAGACCCTAAAAAGGGTTTGGAGGGGAAATGCTGGTTCTACCCCATTCCGCAACCAGTTCCCAGGGACTCTCTTCATGGTGTAACCGGCGATACGCTATACTACCAGTTTTATATTATGGACCGCGCCGGAAATATGAGCAATATCCTCACAACGCATGCTTTCAGGATTGATCCTTAACAGGCCTTCATTATACCTTGCATACTATATTGACTTGGCAAGAGATAAACTTGCCAACCGGCAGGCAGGTTTGTGAATTGTATTGAAGAAGCAAAATAGATAACTGTCGTGGTGAACTGTCATTGGCAGCTTGTCGAACTACGAACCATGACTGTTGATCACTTATTCTTTAGATTGATCATTGCGATGAAGTCAAAATATTATCCCTTGCGGGCTTAAACTCCTGTTTTACTACCGGGCAATTTCCGAAAATCTAAATGTCTTTTCATTTTTTAATCAACAATTAATATTTGAAACTAAATTTAAATTATAACTGACAGGCATCATTAATAATCCATCTAAAATTCTTATCTTGCTTGCTAAAACTATACTTTATGAAATTGATTTACATTTCAAGATTATCACTTATTGCAGCTGTTATAATGGTATCTGCATCTGCCAGGGGCCAGATGGTAGGGGGTAATGCTTTTCTCCAGGGCCAGTACGTTGAAGTAGGCGTAACCCAATATGGGTCCTATGGCACCAGCTCTTCACCAACTACATATCATAGCCATGCCCCCGGCACCGTTGGCGGGCCACTAGTGTCATGTCACGCATGAATTGACGGATAAAGTTTTAATAATTTCACCCTTGCATCCTCACAGGTGAAGTGCCATTTTATTTTGGCTTCCTTATTGTTCCGGTGAGTTTGCCATGCACCTGCTTCTGATTTCATT
>CAIMDZ010000132.1 GCA_903839875.1 uncultured Bacteroidota bacterium | reverse complement strand
GCTGGAGTCAGGTATATAGTGTAGACATAATCACCGCTTCGAAGTGAAGTAATAAAGTTTTCTGCTTGCTTCTTTTTTGTGCCTTTTCCCATTCCAATCCATTTGTTTTTTTTAAAAACATCAGCAACAGAATGGTCAATAACTTCACTATTTTTTCTAAAAAATCCATGAGACATCTTAAATAATTTTTTGCCCTTAAGATCAAAGGTTTCAATTGGATTTTTTGTCTCGTCTGCCATTAGTGAATATTTATAAATTGTTATCGTGTATTATTTCCTTGAATTCCCCTTCTCTTCCAAACTCAAATGCATATCATTATCCCGTTCAGTTCCCCACGGAGTGCCGGGAGGATTTTTCCCTCTGTCAACTCCCCATTTTATGTTAGGCTTTTTACGCAGTACATCAGCCAAAATAAATGGACGAATGTTTAGGCGTACACCATCGTTTAAGTCAGGCTCCCAGCCAATCGGTTGTTGGTCGAGCGGTTTCCAGCGCACAAAAATGTCGTAGGGTGCTTCGCCTTGCAATATTGCTTCTAGCTTTTCTTTTAGCTTTATCGCAGCACTGCGCAAGCCTTCTGCTCCACTTTCTCCGGCTTTCACCTTGGCTTCGCACATGCGTATCCAATCGCCCAGGTATGTATATATAAGCTTGGATAAGTTTTCCTTGTTGAGTTTGGGGTAGTTGACCAATGCCGAAAACCCATCCTTCCTGCCATCCCATATTTGCCAGATAAAGGGCCGGTTTTGGAACAGCTTGTTGTGCTGATCCATAAACTCATCCCGTAGCCACTCATCCAGGTTGGTTTTGTTTGCACCTTCTTTTTGTAGTAGTTTTTGCAGGGTATTATTACTCCATTCTTCACCCCATACAGCCATAAGGTATTCCCGGCAGCGTTCTGCCGCTTGTAGCTCTCCATTTATAGCCGGTAGGCACATAATACCATCGTCATCTGTATGGCTATTAAAAGACTGTATGGCTGCTATTTGTTCTCTTGCTTCATCAGCCAGTTCCATTTCAGTATCACTTTCGGCAGGCCAGTGATAACCCAGCAATCGTGCCATTGCTACTTGCAGAGGGTTATCTGACGCTAAAGGATTTCCATGAAATAACCATTGTGTAGCGTCATCACTATAAGGTTGTGGTAAACCATCTGGGTATTGTTCATCGGCTATTTTTTGCCAGTATTCTAAATCAAATGGAACCTTTAGGAACGTATTATTTGAAGGCTTTAATGACTGGTCGATTTTTCTAACATTTTCATAAAAAGAGGGAGAGAAACAGTATGCCAGTATTGAAGTGAGTTCATTTTCGTTATCTGGTACAATTACACATGCATTATGATCATAAAATTCTCCCCAATATATTGATACAGGAATAGTACTCATTTGAGAAATAATTACCCCTTTTTTATTCCTTGCTTCTGTACCTGATTTCCAGCCTCCTAATTTTCCGACTTTCTTTAGAGCCATTGCATGATCATAGTATCGGCCTGCACCCTCCTCCCAATGAATGATGCGTTCACATCCGCCAAAAGACGTGGATTTTTCAACAGTGCCACGTAATTGAACCCATCCATTTGAAATTTTGGCCAACTCCCAGAAAAATAAGGTAAATTGAGGGTCGTCACTTGTGGCAAGACCTTGAATACTCACAGCGTGATCTTTCAATAGATCGGAATTTGCCATTGCTTCAAGACCAATGATGAAATCTGGATTATTTAATTGCTCTGATTGATTTAATATTTTGAGTGTTGCTGTCTTGACTAACTCTTTCTTTTCACTTGCATAAATGGGCCTTTCGCCACGATTATTTGCCGCATTTACTCCAAAAAATGATTGTTTATCGTTTATCTTGCTTTTTGTGATTCCAATCATGCAAGCAAAAGCTCCTGCCGCCTCTGCATTTTCAAACGCATGTTCTCCCAAACGTGCGACAAAAAGCCACGAATAATTTTTCAAAAATGATTCTCGGTAATTCTTATAATTTGATAAAAATAGCCAGTTTTGAGGCATGACAGTACATGAAACGCCACCGTAATATTAGATTTAAGCATCTTTTCAAGAAAGACATTTGCCAAATCACCTTTCGCATTTGGATAATTATTTAAGCAATAATTTGATATAACTCCATTTTTCACTTGTCTGCCACTACCTAAATAAGGTACATTGGTTATTTGTAATGTATATTTTTTTGAGAGTATTTGCCCTGCCTTTGCAATCCCCGCTGCGAGCACACAGAACTTTTTATCGGCTGAAGGTCAGAGACACTTCCAATTTGCAGTTGGCAGCTTTCTATAAAAACAAAGTTTACAGATTTGCCCCTAACCTGATTGGCAATATTGTTGCCGGTTTCCGGCAACTAAATGACGAGAAAATCAAACAAGGGCTAAAAAGCTTTCATAACAGCATAGCGTAATATAGCAGTATTGATATAATAAAAAATGTCTCTATTTTAGCATTTATTTACCAGTACATAATATTGCTTGCAAAAAAACATTAGTGAACATACGGCTTAACTATCAAAAACCTCTCCAAATCCTCTACAAAAAAGTTCGACATATTCCCGCCCTTCTCCACAAGCTTTAAATCGCCTTCGGGCGATTTTTTGCGTTTCAGTAATATGGATTTCACCGTGTACATAATTTATTCTGAAAAGCTTGACCGGTATTATATAGGCTATACCGAGAACATTGATGTGCGATTACAACAACATAATGATGGCATTTCAGATTTTACTTCGTCCGCAAATGATTGGAGAATGATGCATAAAGAAGATTTTCCGACACGGTAAACAGCTATGAAAAGCGAAAGGGAAATAAAGAAAAAAAAAGCAGAAAATATATTGAATGGCTGATTAGCTCAGCTGGCTAGAGCGCTTTCCCGATAGCTATCGGGACCGAATGCTTTCGGGGAAGAGGTCATCGGTTCGACTCCGCCGGCTCCACTAAAAAGGAGCGAAGAAACAGTATACTCCACGCTCTTTTTGTTTTTTAAACACTATGTACCTCAATTTTTAATATTAAAGGCTAATAAAAACTCCCCGCCCCTGTAAAAATATTCCAGTAAAATTGTGCAGGTTTTATTTTTTGGCCGGGTCTGTACAGGTATTGATTGCCGTTGGTATCTAACATGGGTATGTGGCAATTTTGTGGTTTCCCTTTTTTTAATGCTACAGTTATGTCGTGCACCAGACGGTTTTGGAGAAAGTTTCTTACCTGCTCGGCGTCTATGCCTAGGTTGGCCTGAAGATTTTGTCCGTGGTCTAAATTCACTTTACATTGCCCGCTCAGCAGGCCGTGCGAATAGTGTGTATAAACGCCTTTGGTAGTATCTACGTAGCCAACAAACGGGAAGTCTTTGTCGTTAGTTATTTCCTTGCCCATTTTCCCGGTCCACAGGGTAGAATTAACTGCAAACTGGCACAGGTCTTTGTATTGGTACTGTACTAAAATGGCCCCTGTTCTGAATCTGTCTAATGTGGGCCGGGCAAAAATATCATTCTCTGAAATGATACTGACTCTGTTGAATTGCAACGCAATTATTCCTGTTTGCTGCGTAGTTTTTATTTTATTAAAATAGACGTTGTATGAATAGCCAACGCTTTTAGTATAGCAGGTTTGGTTAGACACTACGCTTAAAAACGGGTTATGTTCCGTTTGCTTTTTTCCATATCCCAGTACCAGGCCGGCAGCAGTAACTAACTCATTGTAATGCCCGGGCGGACCTAAGTTTTTGAAATTATGATAGACCCGCACTTCTGCGTTGAATTGTGCAAAGTCAGCATAATACCAGGTTTGAAATGTAAAACCGATACGTTGAAATTTATTTCCTAAAGCCGATACCGCACCTATATTAAAACCCCAATTAGTGCCACTAAAAACCTGTGCATACCCCGGTAAGGCAAAAAGACACAGGCAGCAGATCAATACGCGCCTGCCATGAGCTTTTGCCGAATGGTGATTTTTAGAAATTGCCAATAAACAAAGTTATCTGAGTCTATCTGAATTTTACTAAAAATGTTTTGTCGCCCTGGAAAACCATAACAACCAGAACAGATCAAAGTTTCACCCCGCCTGTTCCCGCCTGCTTTCCAGTACTATAGCCTTTGGATGCTGAAATATTCCCAATTAATAAATAATTAACTCCTCCCTCCTAATGTCATTAACTTAAAGATCATTCAAAAAGCCAAATAACCCTGAAAGGGTGAAATATAATAGCCGGAGGTGAAGCCTCCGGTACAAATACATACGGAAGAAAGCCCTGTAGGGGCGCAATAGTAGTTTGGTGTTGGGCAGTTCCCTTAAGTTAATGACATTGTCCTCCCTCCCCAAAAAAAACTGAATTAATTGCTTACTGTAAAAGAAATAGACTTAATTTTGCACACCCTTTCAAAACAAGGGAGCGCCCTGCCTTATCTTTCCGGGCGTATCGTTAACCAAAACCAAACATAGATGGCAGACCATGCTGGTTCAGGATCTGAGGGAGAAAATTCTGGAAGGCGACCTCAGCGAGTTGCTACACCACAGCAAGGATGAAGACTATCCGGCTGAGGTAGCCAAACTATTGGGCTCCCTGCCTGAAGACCATGCCATTAATACTTTTCTTGCATTACCCGAACCCGTTAAGATCAAGATATTTTCTTTTCTCGACCATGTATTGCAGCAAAAGACCCTGGAGGAACTGCCCAGGCCGCAAATTTCTACCATACTTAATAACCTTGAATCGAACGACCGTATAGCATTTTTCGATACACTGGACGGCATTGAGGTTACCGAATACCTGAACCTGCTGAGTGATAAGAACCGGCTGGCTACCTACGATCTGCTGGGATATCCCGAAAACAGTGTAGCAAGGCTGATTAATACCAGTTTCACTACGGTGCGCAAGGAGTGGACCATCGGTCAGGCTGTCGAGCATCTGCGTCGTTTCTATACCGATACCCCGGCCGCAAATGTAATTTTCGTGGTAGATAACAACGGCAAACTTGTGGATGACATCCCCATACGCAGGCTCGTACTTAACCCCCAGGATAAGACCATTGAGGATATTATGGACGGCTTCTACGTGAAGCTGGATATACAGGACAGCATTGAGGACGCTATCCAGAAATTCAAGGAGTACGACCGCGTGGCACTGCCGGTGACAAACAGCAACAACGTTGTGATGGGTGTGGTAACGGTTGATGACGTGATAGATGAAGCGGAAGAAAAGGATACCAAGGAAATGCAACAGTTCGGTGGTCTGGAATCACTGGACCTGCCCTATGTGAAAACCGGATTTTTTACCCTGATACAAAAACGTGCCGGCTGGCTGATCATACTGTTTCTGAGCGAAATGCTGACCACTACAGCTATGGCGCATTTCCAGGACGAGCTCAACAGCCTTACACTGCTGGCGCTGTTCATGCCGCTGATCATATCAAGCGGGGGTAACAGCGGTTCGCAGGCGGCAACCCTCATTATCCGTGCTATGGCGCTGAAGGAGCTTACACCATCGAAATGGTGGTATGTAATGCGGAGGGAAATTTTTTCAGGGCTTACCCTGGGACTGATACTCGGCACTATTGGTTTTATTCGCATCGCCATATGGCAGAAACTGCATTGGGCAAACTATGGGGGTGCAAATGGAGAATACTGGTACCTGGTGGCAACAACGGTATTCTTTTCATTGATTGGAGTGGTGATGTGGGGTACACTAAGCGGCTCGATGATACCCATTATCCTGAAACGTATCAAACTGGATCCTGCAACATCCTCCGCGCCATTTGTGGCTACCCTGGTAGACGTAACCGGTGTTATCATATACTTCAGCGTGGCAGCAACCATATTAAGGACCACATTGCTGGCTCCTCATAAAGACAATAAACCCCCACCGCCCCCGCCAGCCCATACCAGCGCATGGATCATGCCTGCCTGCAATAATGAAGCGCATAACAACGCTTTTGCCTTCACCAATTTTGCTATACTACAAACAGAATAAGTTAGTGCATTTATCATACGGGTTTTGCGAGCTTTATTGATGAAGATAAATAGATATTTGTCATGGTGAGTAAACAATTTGCTGCGCCCAGGCTCTTTGAAAATGACATGGTTTTCTGAAAAAACGGGCTTGCAAAAATCACGTCATTGCCTCGCTAGAGGCAAAAGCTTTGTAAAGCAATCGAAAAAATGGGTCGCGTCCCGTTAGGGATGCAACTATTCGCGCCGGATAAATGTGTTAAATTGGTAATTTTAAAACTCATTGATAACCATACAATTACAATACATGTCATTGGTGAGCTGTCATTGGCAGCTTGTCGAACTACGAACCATGACTGTTGAGCATATATTTTTAGATAGATCCAGGCGATGCACTTACATGTATCCCTTGTAGTATAGTGCCTGATTTGGTAAATTTGAATTCGATGGATGACATTGATTTTTCAATTACTTCTATAAAAACGAAGTATGAGGTTTGGGTAGGGGTGATGATAGCCCTGGCAATTGTGGTATTGTTCAATCACATTACTTTAGATTATTTAATGAACAGCAGCCCAAAAAGGGCAGGCAATCTGTTATCTGTCATTATACCTGTCATGGTCTTGTTTTCCGCCATTGCCGGTTATATTTATTATAAAAAACGCTTCAAAATAAAGGTTACCGGCAGAGCAGATAATTTTACAATAGAAGTCCTTGACCCCGACAGAACCGAACCCATAGTGATACACACACCATTTGAATGCTCATTGCAATGGACGTACCAAAAGGCTACCCAAAGAATAAAGATTAAAATAGTCAATATTACTATTATAGACCAGATGGACGATGAAATGATCACATTTAAAGCAGTTTTCAAGAACAGCTACAAGGTTCCGGACGGGTTTGAATTTATCGACCTGAAAAATAAGGAATCAGCCAGGCAATTAAGGATCAGTAACAATGAATATAGTACCGGCAAAAAGGATGTGCTGGTAAATTTAATATCGGGATATGTATCGTATGACCGGTACTTTCCGGATTTTGAGCGTGACCATTGATATTTTTTCTTTTTGAAGTTTCAAACCCAATATTTTGCTACCTTTGACGTCCCCAAAATGCGGGCGTGGTGAAATTGGCAGACACGCCAGACTTAGGATCTGGTGCTTCGCGGCTTGGGGGTTCGAGTCCCTTCGCCCGCACACAATTGGAAATCAAGCAGTTACATTCAGTTGTAGCTGCTTTTTTATTTTATAAAAAAAACGATTTGCACGGAGAATTGCACAATGAACTATTTTTTGTTTGTTCTATAATTAAGTGATTGTCTGGCGTATCTACCAATTTCATCACGCCCGCTTTTTTGGGACTGCGAAGGACATATGCTCTCTGGAAACCGCTCTGGACGCTATTCTTAATAGTTCCGGCTTATATGTTTTGTAATTGTCTAGCGCGTCTGCAAATTCCGCCATCGGGGCCGGTGAATTGATTTCTTATATAGTTCCATGATGTTTATCAGAAAGTTGAATCGGAAAGCGAATCCTGGCTTAAACCGGTCGTCCAGCTTGTTCTCAAGTAGTTTGTACTCAACCGGACAAACTTCTGGAAATCGAGAGAAAGAAATGCCGTTACGCTCGATTCTGGTGCTGCTCAGTTAGAGGGAAACCTCATGGTATACATTACGTTTTTTAAGGAGGTCAATATTGACCTTTGGATTTGGTCGGAGGATTTATTCGGAGCCTGATCGAATAAGCACTACCGGATTGATTCGATTTTTTCGCCGACCACCTTTATCAATAACTTGTAGCTCTTAAATACCCGATCAATTGCAATGGAGTGTATCTAACCGGTTGTGATTTGCTTTCATTATTTCATAACTTGTAGCTCTTAAATACCGCAGGCGTTGTACACCACGAGCCGTTTCCAGGTTGTGATTTGCTTTCATTATTTCATAACTTGTAGCTCTTAAATACCCCTTACCATCAGAAAAACAATGACCGAATAGTTGTGATTTGCTTTCATTATTTCATAACTTGTAGCTCTTAAATACCGTTCAACGACCTTTTCGACTTATGTTTTAAGTTGTGATTTGCTTTCATTATTTCATAACTTGTAGCTCTTAAATACCGTCTGCAATTG
>CAIMDZ010000131.1 GCA_903839875.1 uncultured Bacteroidota bacterium | reverse complement strand
GGCGTTGTAAAAGTCTTTAAATACCTTGGTATTCGCAGATTTTACGCCTTGAAAAAAAGAAAAATAACTGCGCCATATCGTAGGAATTATTTTGTCAACGTTCCTTACTTTGTATGAAGTTACTGAAAAAATCAGAACTTCGCTTTTGATAGCTATTCAAGTATGCCGCCTATTTCTTTCAGTTTATCCAGGTAGTCGCGGGCTGAAAGGGGGCATTTGGCAAGGTCAATAAACTCATTTTTACTCAACTTACATTGAATTGCCATTTTCTTTACCAGATATTCATCAAGATCATGAGATGAACCATGGCTGATCTTAGTTGAAAGAACTAATTTATCATTATAAAAAAAATCAAGAAATTTATGATCGCCCGGTCCGTCAATAAACCCTTTTTTCTTTAAGTTTTTATAAGTATTTTTACTATCCAGAACCATTAAATTACTTCTTTAATGTAGCGGTTGATAAATTGCTTTATTACGTTTAGCCTTGGCGTTAATCTATCTTCATCCAATGAGTTTAATCTCTGAAACAAGTAATCAAACTCTTCATTAAAATCCTTTTCTGCTTCATCAACAGTTTTACCGGCTGCATAAATGTCCAATAATTCGTTTTGAATAATAAAATGATCCTCCTCTTTTTGAAACAAACATCTTAAAGGGAAATTAAGAATGTATTTTCGGCCATTTACAGAGATAGTTTCCGGTGCATAAGAAAATGAATGAGTTTCTTTTTTAAATACAGATTGTATTTTTTGTTCAATAATTTTACCGTTTTGTTCAGTTATCCTTAATGAACCATAAGCATCATAGCTTGTAGCCTGCATGTTGAATATATTTTGCTTTACATGTAAAGTTACAATTTTTATACCAATTGAATATTATTTACCGAATTCGTTGTTTTTTTCTGAAATCAAAGCCAATAAATCAGAACTTCGTACCTTCCCGAAACAGAGTTAAATAAGAATATGTCAACACTAATAATTTGCCCCAATTGTAAGACCCAGTTTGAGCCGGAAGCGGCTATTGCCCAGTCGGTGGAGGACAGGGTAAGGAAGGAGTTTAATGAGAAATGGACGGAGCTTACAAAGCAGAAGGATGATCAACTGAAGCAAAAGGAGCAGCAATGGCTGAAAGAGCAGCAGGAAAAGGATTTGCTGTGGCAGAAAGAACTGCATAACAAGGACCTGAAATGGCAGCAACTGCAAAATGAACAGAGCCGGAAACTGGATGAAGAAAAAAAGGAACTGGAAGCAACATTGCGTAAAGAACTGTCAGCCAAGGTAGGGGCTGATTATGAAACGAAACTGAAACTGCTGGAGGAAACGAATAAAGAAAATGAAACAAAGCTGACCGAGGCAAGACAAAAGGAACTGGATTTTCTGAAGAAAATGCAGGAACTGAAAACCCGTGAGCAGGAAATGGAACTGGAAGTGCAGCGTAAGCTGACTGATGAACGCAATAAGCTGCTGGAAATAGTGAAGAAGGAAGAAGAAAAAAAAAATAAATTGCGTGATGGTGAGTATGAGATGAAGCTTAAGGAAAGAGACAAGCAACTGGACGACCAGCGGAAGCTGATAGAGGAAATGAAACGCAAGAGTGAGCAAGGCAGTATGCAATTGCAGGGCGAGGTACAGGAACTGGCCCTGGAACAGTTGCTTACCTATGCGTTCCCTTATGATACCATAAGTGAAGTAGGTAAGGGTGTAAAGGGTGCGGACTGCATACAAACAGTGCGCAACAATTTCGGGCAGGAGTGCGGGAAGATCATTTTTGAAAGCAAGCGCACCAAGGATTTCAGCAATGACTGGATTGAAAAACTGAAGGCAGATATGCGTGTTCTGGGGGCGGATGTAGCGGTTATTGTTACGCAGGCCATGCCTAAGGATATGACCAATTTTGGCGAAAGGGAGGGCATATGGATATGTTCCTTTGGCGAAGTAAGGGCGCTGGTGTATGTGCTGCGCGACCTGATATTAAAAGTATTTAACGCAAAAAAGAGCCAGGACAGCAAGGGGGATAAGATGACCCTGCTCTATAATTACCTGATAAGCGGTGAATTTTCGGAGCAGTGGAGCGCAATACGGGAAGGATTTATGGGTATGAAAATATCTATTCAGAAGGAACGCGACCAGATGGAGAAAATGTGGAAGGCGCGCGAAAAGCAGTTGGAGAAGGTGCTGCTGAATGCCGCGCACATAAAGGGTTCAATAGAAGGGATAGCGGGGATGGATGTGGATCTGAACCTGGTGGGGGATGGGGATAAGTATTTGATAGAATGATATTTAGTGAAAAATTGTAACTTTGTTTTGCTATGCCTGAGGTAACAATAAAATATAAAAGTTCAAAAACCCTGAAAGTGCTTAAAGCGCTTTCGGAATATCTTGATTTTTCTTTTCCAGCGTCCCCCTCCAAGAGTAAAAAGAATACCATTATTAACGGCGTTCACATTATTCCAGGCGATAGCACTGTAGATATTTCGGAGATGGAAAAAATTTTCACGGGGAAAAAAATTGATGCTAAAAAATTAAGAGAAAGATCATGGCAGCGAAACAAGTGATTTGCATATAGAAAAGAGAAAATATTCTTTTATGGACCCGGTATTTATTTTCCTAATTGTTTTATTGGTATTAAGTCTTGGTAAGATTTTTTTTCTGGAAAATATTTTGAAAGGGCGGATAAAAAATGAATCTAACCGGTTGTGGATTGGGAGGGCATTTGAAATAGGTATATTGGTGATTTTATTTGCAGGGTTGTATTGGTATTTTTTGGGGCAGGTGCCTATCCCGGATTAATAAGTTCTCATCTCTTTTTATACACCCCATTGAAATCACAGTTAGCGCCGTGCTGATTAGTACAATCACCTTCCTGGATTGTGATCTCATCATTATGCCAGGTAATCGTAACAATACAGTCCGGCCCGGTGAAAACAGCCATATTTGCGCTTTGAATTTTTGCTATGGCGGAAAGTAGCCCCTGGCAATCGGCTGAGCCTACGCTCATATTGAAATAGAGATGGTTGTTGTTGATGAAATAGACACCAAGCTCTTTCAAAGAACCATTTACCCTGGCTTCATAATCACCAGAATATCTTGCGAAGTTTTTATTCACAGTCTCTGGGCCTGTTTCCGATACTGAAAATGGAACACTGATATCAGTGTCATGTTCATGGTTGTTCCATTTACCACTTATTGTTCTGCCGCTAGTGGAAATACTAAAAAAAATATCGCCGAACGGGTCGTCCTGGATGAGCCTTATTCGTTTATTTCGTTCTTCTGCAAGGAGCGGGATCAACCACGGTATTTTTTTGTAGAAATAATAACCATACATTCCGAATTTTGTGGTTAGCAAATGCATTTCGATTTGCCGGTCGCCAAGCGTGCCTTTATAGACTTTGGTTTGTGCATGAAGAACAGGGCTGAAAAATGCAAGGCAGATATATGCGATGATGAAAGTAAACTGCTTCATACCATAGATATTCAGGTTCTTTTATTGAGCCAAAATAAGCCTTTTACATCGCTTTTCCATTCGGGCAGTTTGAAAACAAGCACAATTTCCTCAACCAGGTTGAGCAAAGTTGCGATAGCGGCTATATGAAACAGGATTAAAGGCCAATCGTGTACAAAGAACAGCAGAATAAGAAATGCCCCCTGCAGTACTGCTGACACTTTGGCGCTATAGGTATGAAAACTGCTGATCCTATGATAACGGATAAGGGAAAAAATTAACTGGAAGAGGTATAAGGCAAGCAAAGAGATAACCCAGGTAAGTTCATGCGAAATAAAACCAGGCTTCAAAACGATTACGCCGACTGCTGCTACCAGGATGGTGAGGTCATCTGCAACAGAATCAATTTTTGATCCCATGATGCTTACAGCCTTGTACTTTCTTGCTAAATAACCATCAATTGCGTCGGTAAAAAAACTAAGGGCCAGCAGCCATTTGAAAACATCGGTTTCTTTTCTGATGACCAGGAAGAGAAGGATAAAAGCAGCTACTATACGGTAAACGGTTATTGCATTAACAATATAGTAGCTGGTTTTATGCATAAAACTAAGGTGTGCCTGATTACCATTTACTACGCTCTTTCCAATATTACCGCATACCCCTGACCCAGGCCAATGCACATGGTTGCCAGCGCATAGCGCTTATGAGTCTTGTGCAATTCAAGCGCTGCTGAGTAAGTGATGCGTGCCCCGCTCATACCCAGTGGATGACCCATTGCAATTGCGCCGCCATTAGGGTTTACTCTTGGGTCGTCGTCGGCAATACCAAGTTGCCGAAGGCAGGCGAGGCTTTGCGCGGCAAAGGCTTCGTTGAGTTCTATTATGTCAATATCTTTCAGGGTCAGTCCGGCTTTTGCCAATGCTTTGTTGGTTGCATGCACAGGGCCTATGCCCATGATGCGGGGTTCTACACCCACTACCGCCGAACTTACTATCCTTGCCCTGGGTGTAACGTTGTATTTCTTCAGTGCTTCCTCAGATAGCATATAAACGGCAGCGGCGCCATCATTCAGTCCTGAGGCATTGCCTGCGGTTACCGAGCCGTTCTTTTTGAAGGAAGGTTTCAATTGCCCCAGCTTTTCAATGGTCGTAGATGGTTTGATGAATTCATCGTTCTTAATAATGAGTGCATCGCCTTTTTTCTGTGGTATCTCAACGGGGGTTATTTCCTCTGCCAGTCTGCCGGATTGCTGTGCCGCAGTGGCTTTCATTTGCGAGTGATATGCGAATTTGTCCTGGTCTTCGCGGGTAATGTTGTATTGCTCTACCAGGTTTTCGGCTGTCACGCCCATTGGGTCGGTGCCATAAAGCTCGTGCATCCGGGGGTTCACAAAACGCCAGCCAAAACTGGAATCATGCATCTGGGCGTCCTGGCCGAAGGGCTGTGAGGTTTTGGAGATCACCCATGGGGCCCGTGTCATATGTTCAACACCGCCTGCAAGGAATACATCTCCATCACCTGATTTAATAGCTCTGGCCGCGTTTATTATTGCGCTCATACCGGATGCGCATAAACGGTTAATGGTTTCACCGGGTACACTCCATGGTATACCGGCAAGCAGCAGTGCCATGCGGGCCACGTTCCGGTTGTCGTCGCCAGCCTGGTTTGTACAGCCGAAAATAACGTCATCTATCACTCCGTCAGGTATAGATGGGTTTCTTTCCACCAGTTTCCGCATTACCAGTGCGGCGAGGTCATCTGCCCTGATACCTGATAATGCACCTCTTAAATTACCTATTGGTGTCCGTATGCCGTCTGCTATGTATGCTTCTTTCATTTAGTCGTAAGTTGTAAGTCGTAAGTTGTAAGTCCGTGAGTAAGTCGAAAGTCAATAATAATGGTGTAAAGGTAAGACCATTTAGAAATTATTAAAGGAAGGGGTTGTTTATCTCTTTGGTAAGAGATGTAAACTAACCTTCGAGGTGTATGGAAATTACGATCATACGGGTGTAGAGCGTCTGGATAGCGTTGGTGAGTTGCAGGTTATGGTCCTGGTAGAGCTGGTTAGTAAGTCCCTGGCTCAGTTTTATTTCAGGAGAGAATATGAAGTTTGGATTATAGAATTCAAATCCCACCCCAATTTCGAAACCGAAATCTACCGGGCTTACCTTCAGGAATTCATCAGTACGGTGAGAACGGGCGTTTGCGGCAAGGTCATAATCAAATTTTCCGCCAAGTAACCCGTAAAAACGGAAGTTTTTAATCCGGTCGCTTTTAAATTTCAATTGCAGCGGCAGGTGCATATAGATGGCCTCGATATTTTTATTAAGGGTACTATCAGGGTTTCCATATTCATATATGATATTTTTTTCGGCAAATGCCAGGGAGGGTACAAAGCGCAGGTCAATAAAATTGGTCAGCTTCAGGTTGCCGATTAACCCCAGATTAAAGCCTGGCTGCCAATGGGGTTGTATCCGTTTAAAAGTGTCTGTATTTACAAAGGACTGGGTATAATTGATCTGGTAAACCGAGAAATTCAATCCGAAAGTGATACCGAAGTAATAGGGCTTATTATCATGCTCTCCCATGTTGAGCATGGTCCGTTGGGCGGAAGCATTTAAAGCAAAAAGGCATAAAATATATAAAATCAGGTAACCCCGGCGCATGAACTAATTTTGTTACTATCCCTTAACGGAAAATGCGAAGATACAGTATGTTGGTCTTATATAGTCTATATGAAATACCGGAAAATTATGGAGCTTTAACAAAAAAATTATTTTTTGTAACAACTAATATCCCCTAAATTTGTCAAGCGGTAGGTAATATTTCTTATCTTTAGATAAGTCTAAGATATTCCCCTGACACCGTGAAAACTACTAGTCCTGCTCCGTGCAGGACTTTTTTATGTGTTATTGTCTTGTGAATAACGCTATCAAAATTGCTGTTCGCCTATTTCAGTTCAGCTTACTCATTTAACATTTTCAGAGCTGATTTTTTTACTGCCTTACAGGGTTTATATTGTTAAGTTTTTAGGGGATAGTTACAACTACATTTCTTTTTGTGTAATTTTAAATATGCATCCGGTGAAATTATTTACTTTCTTATTACTGCTTAATGCCGGTAGTACCCATGCCCAAATGCCTGCGCTTATACCATATTATGATGGCAAGCTTTGGGGCTATGCAAATACAAATCATGAGGTGGTTATTAAACCTCAGTGGGACAGCGCCGGATTTTTTGTAGATGGGAGGGCTTTGGTACTTGTGAAGAAAGAAAAGAACATAGCCACATGCATTGTCAATGGACGCGGGGAGTATATAGTGCCACCGGAACGGAACTGGAATGGTGAATGGAAAGGAAAATCGTTTCAGCGTCTGAATGCATTTGATGATTATGGCAGGTGGGGTTTAGTGGATACCAACAACAATCTGCTGATAAATTTTGAATACGATAAACCACCAGGGCCTTACTTTGGTTTAGTTAATGATGGCGTTTCAAAAAAATGGTTTATGATACCATGGAAAAACGGTAAGGTTGGTGTAGTTGATGACAGCAATCATGTGGTTGTACCATTTGAATACTATTCGGTTTTGCCGTTGTGGATGAACTGGCCGGGAGGTGAAGGCCCGGTATTATTCAGGGTCAGCAAAGGATCAGGCGAAACCGGGTTAATGGATATGAATGGAAAAACAATTGTCCGGCCGGAATATGAGCAAGTGGAGGTAGGTGGCTACCAGACGGCCAATAGGTCTGTTGATATAGCTATATCAAAGCCCGGAGAGTACAAGCCATCCTATCACTTCGGATGGGTGGGGCTAAGCCCGGGGGAGTTTTCTTTTGACCCTGCTTATTCCGATTTTTTCGTTAGCGGCAGATATATCTTTTATAAGCGTTCAGGCGATTCGTTGTACGGTGTAATGGATACAACTGGCAGGGTACTGCAATCTCCCAGGTATGCATCAGTGCAATTTTGTGCACCTGATTATTTCGTTTACAAGCTTCCCGGCAATCCATATTTCGGGATAACTGATTCGGGTTTCAAGTTGCAGATGGAGCCTGTTTACGAGCATATATCTTTGGTGAACGGTATAATCAAGGCTACTAAAAATGAGGACAAATTCGATGACTCAGATAAATACTTCATCCTCCTTGATAAAGAAAAATTACTGCCCTCTGGAAACTGGCAGCATGATACCACAACAGAGCGGCAATGGAGAGAGATGAAGGCCTGGAGTGATAAGTACGGCAGGGAATTATATATGAATGAGGGCACCTGTGGTGGCGGCAGGTCACGGCTCGACTATTGGGAAAGAGAGCGAAGTGAGAAGGCCCGGGGCCATGTGTGCATGCCAGACTACGTGTTCGAGTTTGATAAAGACAGCCTGCACTTCGAGGTGCGCAGCTGTGTGGAGAAGGGAAAGAAATATTACTGTGTGCAAAGCACGAAGTACAAGGAAGGTGGCCGGAAGTTGCCGGCGCCGTTGTATGCGGTTGTGGATGAGCAGTACCGGTATTTTATATCACCGCAAGGCGAAGAAGTGCACTCAATGGATCTGAAAAGCAAGATAACTGTAATAAAGAAGGATAGCCTGTTCAGTTTTATGGACAGCACCAATGCCAGGGTTTTTCCGTATCAGCGGCTGGAGATCGTGGCGCCGTTCGTGTTTAAAAATGAATGGTATGCCTATGGAACCCGTGACCGTACCGAAAAGACCTGGATTGAAGTAGACGATGAAAACAATGCTGTAATAAGTTCAGTGTCCGGGTATTCCCGGGCTGGAAGTAGGGATTTCGATTCTATATGTAAAAATGTCCGGGAACATATTGACTGGCACCGTGATCCGCAGCAAATGAGTAAGGTATTACTTAAGAACGGAGCGCCGGTAAAAGAACTCAGGGACTACGATTTCGTCCGCGTGATCAGCGGTGAAGAAATAGGGCTGGAAAACCAACGTCTATATTTTCTTGCACGGAACATGTACGGCAGGGTAGGGGTAGTTTCGTTAAAAGGAAAAGTGCTGCTCCCGAAAGTCAGTTTTCAATACAGGCAGCTAGAATTTGTGAACAGTGAAATACTACTTGCAGGGGTTGACGTTGCCGGGCAGAAGAAACTGGTGAACCGCGTGAACATAGCGTTATTTCCGGGATTAAATATCGTTTCTGCAGCACACCCTGCAGCGCCGTCGCAACTATTGAATGAAAAAGTTCAGCAAGCGTTGAAAGGACTTTTTAAAGTTGTGTTTGAAGATGCAACCGGGCAAAAATTCTTCTACATGGATGCTGCAGGAATACCGTTTGCAAAAGATTTTGTACAGAAATAATTAACCCCGGGAAATAAGTTCGTTTCTTTATTTACTGAAAATTAGTATCTGACGATCTTTTACATAAGAATATTCGCTATAATAAAAATTTATCGCTGCGAACGTTATCTTTGATGAAAGATTTAATATTTTAGCCGCCAAATGATATTTATGAAACCAATGCGCTACCTGTTGCTTACCGCTGTTCTGACGTTTGCAGTATTCTCTGTTATAACATGGACGGCCTGTAACAAAAATAAATGCCACAATGTGGTTTGTCTGAACAATGGCGAATGCGATGGCGGTAAATGCGTGTGCCCCGTAGGATTTGAAGGATTAAGGTGTGAGATACTGAGCAGGGATAAATTTATTTTTAATTACAATGGTTATGATCTTTGCGGCTATGGTGTGAACGGCGACAGCACGGCGTACCGCCAGTATTCCATACACCTGCTCACAGTGCTGCATGATTCCACCGAAATGGTGTTGACTAACTTTATCAACAATATTGAAGACAGCGCCATATGCACTATTCAGTCAACTGACTCATTTACCTTTATAGGCAGCAACAACAGCACCACATGGAATGGCTGGGGTACCCTTAGCCATGATAGTCTGCACCTTACTTACCATGTAATTCATGATACCACCAATTATGACTGTACTTATTTCGGGCAGAGTCTCAGATAAATTTTATTCTTAACGTATGTATTTAAAACCGTTCAATCTGAGCGGTTTTTTTATTTTCAGTTAATAAAAATTATTTTTTTCCACACGCTTTACCCGAACCCCTAAGCAAGTCATGCATATTTTTAATTATATTGGAATAAAGCTGTTAAATTTAATAAAAAAAATTACTACCTTTAGAATTAAGTTGGTTGAGTAAATAAATAAACCATTCAAAAAATGAAGGGATTTCCCGGATTTTTTTATTGGGTTTATGTAGTTGAATTGTGTAAATACCTAACTTTATACGGTTATGTATTTGTTGGAGACAGGCTCTTTACTGAGTAATGTTTTAAGTTATTAATGTAAAATTATTGTAGTTATTGCCATATTTTTTAAAATCCGAAAAATGAAAAAAATGTACAAATCCCTACGACTTCTATTGATCTTTTTGCTGGGCTGCAACATGAGCACTTACGCTCAGACCTCCACCTATTCCGCCCCCGGCACCTATACCTATACCGTGCCCGCGGGTGTGACTATGGTGAACGTGAACGTGAAAGGCGCAAGGGGCGGTTTCAATAATGACGAGATCACTTATCCCGACAGGCCGGGTTATGGTTCCGTAGTGGCAGCAAGTATTCTGGTAACACCCGGTCAGGTATTGCATGTGGCTGTGGGTGGCTGTGGCGGCACCGGCGGGCCATCTACAGGTGGTGTTGGCGGCTTTAACGGCGGAGGCGCAGGATCCAATGCATTGGGCGCTTACTCAGGCGGCGGCGGCGGCGGAAGGTCGTACATATATGATCTACTGGATAATCCTTTAGTGGTAGCTGGTGGTGGCGGTGGTGCAGGCGAAAACTGTACGACAGGTGATGCCGACCGAGGCGGCGATGGCGGTGCACCGGATGGTGAGACCGGCGCTGCCTGCGGAACTACTGTAACGGGTGGCGGAGGTGGCAGTACCACCCTCGGCGCAGGCGGACTCGCCGGTATTTGCACCTCGTGTTTAGGTAGTGTTGGTACGGCCGGTGGTTTCGGCACCGGTGGCGATGGAGGTCCCGGTTCGGCTGGTGGCGGCGGTGGCGGCGGCTACTATGGTGGCGGCGGTGGCTGGTGGAGCGGCGGCGGCGGCGGTTCAGATTATTATAGCGGCCCGAATGTTTATCTTATTTCTGATACCCGCGGAGGTAACGCTTCGTGCGGGTTGGTTTCAATTACTGTATCCTGTATCCCCGGTAGAATCAACGGACCAGATAGTCTTTGTGCCGGGTCTTTGGCTCCTTATACAGAAACATCGTTAGGTGGTACATGGGACGTGGGCGCTACTACTTTTGCCAGTGTAGTTCCAACAACAGGTGTTGTTACCGGTATATCCGCAGGTGTGTTTATACTTACATACCAGCTTCTCAGCGGTCTGCCAGGATGTTACCAGTACAAAACAGTTACCGTTAATCCTTTACCTGCGGCTATAACCGGACCATCCTACGTTTGTGCGGATTTAACTATTACTTTGACTGACTTAACAACAGGTGGCCGTTGGTCGAGCAGCGATACTACCCTGGCTATCATTGATTCTCTTTCAGGTTTTGTGCAAGGAAGGGCTGCCGGCGCTGTTACTATCAGCTATACTTTATCAACAGGTTGTTCTGTATGGACCACCCTCATTGTTCAGCCTATACCACCGCCAATAGCTGGCCCGACTGTAGTTTGTGAAAGGTCTTCCATAACATTAACTGAGACTGATCCTTCTGGAACCTGGTCGCTTGTTTCTCCTCTTTTAGGTACACTTACCGGAGCCGGTGGTTCTGTCACCTTTAACGCCAGTGGCGCCGGTATCGAAGTGGTCAGGTACCTGATAGGTGTTTGTTACGCCAACCATACTGTTACCGTTAATCCATTGCCTCCCGGTATTGTAGGCCCAACGAAGTCATGTGTCGGTTATAATGTTAATTTTACTGACCCAACACCACTGGGTACCTGGTCGAGCAGCCTAACGACCGTAGGTACTATTGATCCGGTTTCAGGAGTGTTCACCCCGATTTCGGCAGGCGTCACCAATATATGTTATACTTTGGGTACCACATGCCAGCGTTGTGTGTCAATGACCGTAAATCCTAATCCTTTAGCTATCACAGGTCTATCTGTCGTTTGCGAAGGATATACCATCTCACTTGGAGATGTAAGCACTCCCGGCACATGGACCAGCCAGTTTACAGCCATTGCAACAGTTGGCGGTACGGGTATTGTAACAGGAGTGGGAGTGGCAGGAGGGGTTACCAATATTTCATTTACCAATACGGCTACTGGTTGTTTTGCTATCCACCCGGTTACGGTAAATCCACGTCCGACGATAATAACCGGTAAGAATCCTTTATGTGTGGGCAATTGCATTGCTGATACCAGTACTCCATCGGGTGGCACCTGGACAACAAGCTCAACCCTATACGGTACAATTGATCCTTCTACTGGTGTTTTCTGCGGAATAACTGCAGGCTACCCTGAAAATATAATTTACACCTTGCCTGTAACTGGTTGTTTCCGTACAAAAACAATGACGGTAAATCCGTTACCCAATGCTATTACCGGGCCGACACAGGTTTGTGTTGGGTCAACCATTACATTAACTGAAACGGGAACAACCGGTACGTGGAGCGCTACGAATTCCAATGCAACAGTAATAGCCGGGCCTGCATTAACAACCACGGTCACCGGATCAATCGCAGGTGTAGATACTATTAAATATACATTAGCGACAGGATGCTTCACTACTTATACAATAACAGTAACTCCAATACCCAACCCTATTACGGGAACAATAACTTCAATATGCGACGGAGATTGTACCCAATTGGTGGAGACTACCACAGGTGGTAGCTGGAGCAGTACCCCGGCAGGGCTTCTGACCATAGGAACCGCAGGTATGACATGTGCTACCGGCACTACAGGGGGAGTTGCCACCATTTCTTATACCCTTCCCTCAGGATGTTATGTTACTTACACAATGACTGTTTTTGCAGCGCCCGGAGCCATATCTCCTCCACACAGTTTCTGTGTTACTGACCCGACGACTACGCTGACCACATCCGGCGGAGCAGGCGCATGGTGGAGTAAATTCCCTGCCATCGCAACCATAAACGCAGTAACGGGCGACCTAACTCCAGTGGGTGCAGGCCTTGATAGCATTTGCTATACATTTAGCGCCGCACCGGGTTGCAAGACATGCGAACAAATAACAGTAAATCCATTACCCGGTGTAATTACCGGCCCAACAACGGTATGTACCGGCAAAACAATTACGTTAAATGTGACACCTGCCGGCGGTATATGGACAGTCAGCAACGGGCATGCTTCTGTAGTTGGGACCACTGGTGTGGTAACAGGTATTACGGCCGGAGTAGATACAGTGTATTATTCTGTTGGTGCAGGTTGCAGGGTACAATATATAATTACAGTAAATCAATCGCCTGCCAATATTACATTTACTTCCCTCAATGTTTGCCAGGGACAAACATTAACGCTTAATGAAACAACCGGAGGAGGTACCTGGAGCACAGTGGCAGGCACCGGTACCGGCACCGTTGCCCCGCTTTTTGGGCTGACAACTACATTCACAGGAACCGCAGGAACTGTAACCGTTTTATATACAATGGCTAACGGCTGTGCCTCTTCTGTTCAAGTTACAGTAAGTACTCTTGGTACACCTATTACCGGACCTACCAGTGTATGTACGGGGTCTACTATTACCTTAGGTGAAACACCTTCAGGTACCTGGACAATAGCCCCGGCAGGTATTGCCGGTATTGTTGCAGGCCCTGCAACTACTACAACTGTCACCGGTACTAGTCCGGGAACAGCCACGGTAACATTTACAGCCCTTGGCT
This sequence comes from uncultured Bacteroidota bacterium, assembly GCA_903839875.1. GTDB lineage: Bacteria > Bacteroidota > Bacteroidia > Chitinophagales > Chitinophagaceae > Nemorincola. Next base: position 18,580 of record CAIMDZ010000131.1, on the reverse strand, counting down.
GCCAGATTTCGGTAACCATAACTGTTAACCAGACACCAACGGCAGTAATAACCCCGTTAAGCAGTACAAGCCTGTGCCCCGGAAACGTTGTAGCCCTCACGGGTTCTACCGGGGTTGGTTATACTTACCAATGGTATATCGGAGGATCACCTATTGCGGGAGCTACCAGTTCGTCTTATATTACCGGCACTGCAGGCAGCTATACAGTACGCGTAGTTAATGCTACCTGCTCCGCGCTTTCGGCTCCTGTGGTTGTTACTGTAACTCCGGTTACCGCAACTATAACAGTAACGGGCGCACTCACCACCTGTGCCAGCACGGCGCCATTGCTTACTGCTAATCCTACAACAGGTGTTACTTACCAATGGCTACAGGGAGGAACTCCAATAGTTGGAGCTGTTGCAGGCACCTTTACACCTTCGGTTTCGGGTACCTACCAGGTAATATGCACCAATGGCATCAGTTGTTCGGCCACCAGTACATCTGTAACAGTAACGCTTATTGCTTCACCCACGGCAACCGTTACTTTATCCGGGCCGATTAACTTCTGCACAGGCGGAAGTGTGACCATGACAGTTGCAGGAGGATCCGGTTTAACCTACCAATGGATGAAGGGTGGGGTGGCGATAGCAGGCGCTACTACTACTACCTATACTACTTCAATTGCAGGAAGTTACACTGTGGTTGTCAACAATGGCATTTGTGCCACAACTTCAGCCGCAATAGTTGTTACAGTCAACCCGGCGCCATTTGTAAATATTGTGGCGGGCGGTGATACCATTTTCTGTGCAGGAGGCGGTGTTGTTCTTGGCGCAACTGCAATAGCAGGCCATGCATACCAATGGTATAAGAACGGAGTGGTTATTCCGGGCGCTACTACAAATGGCTACATGGCCACAACCACAGGAAATTATTCTATTTGGACTGATTCCATAGCCACTGGTTGTACCGCTACATCCAGGGTTATTCATGTGGTTGCTGTTACAGCGCCAATTGTAAGTCCGCTTACGCCTACTTCCTTCTGCTGGGGCAGCAGCGCAACACTTGCGGTAATTGTAACTCCCGGAGCCGGTACAGTTACTTATCAATGGTACAGAACTGTACTACTTGTTCCCGTACTTATTCCCGGAGCTACAGGCCCTACTTATAACGTGACAACATCCGGATTATATTCGGTGACGATCACGGTAGGCAGTTTAGCTCCATGCCCGATATCGAGCGTTGCTACAACAGTAACTGAATACCCGCTACCCAACCCGCTGGTTACTTTCGACGGTACTTATTTCCATACAGGGTTATTTGTGCACTACCAGTGGTATAAAGACTATGCAGTGATCCCCGGTGCAACCACTATGACTTGTCATTGGATCGGGTCAGGTACCTACAAAGTTCTGGTAACGGACATTAATGGTTGCCAGTCATTCTCATCCGGTCTGCTGGAAACACATACTTTTGGCTCTGTTTCGCGCGATGCAGGCAGTACAGGTTTCGATAATCCAAGTATAAACTCAGGTGAAATACGGATATATCCTAATCCTGCACAGAATATTGTACATATCGAATCTCCGGGTCAGTTGCATGCTACTGTCAGCACTATTGATGGCAGAACTTTATTAAACATGCAGGATGCAAGAGAAATAGATATTTCAGGTATTGCCAATGGCATTTACATGATAAAGCTATTTGATGAAAATGGCCAGATGGTCAAAGCAGAGAAACTTGTGAAAAACGCGAATTGATCTGTAACCGACTGAACAAATAATTCCCAAAAAACAGCGGCTGCTCATAGAGCAGCCGCTGTTTTAATTTGGTAATAGTACCTTCCTGCAGTGAGTATTTATGCAACCACTTTTTCATCCTCTTCTTCTTTTTCCTTTTCTATCTTGCCACGCCTTAAGGGATTAGCTGTATTGGCCGCATATTCTTTACGCTGGTGCAGCAGGTCGAGGCACTGATAAACTGCTTCGCGAAAGGAATCAGGGTCTGCCAGATTTTTTCCTGCTATGTCAAATGCGGTGCCATGATCAGGAGATGTCCTGATTACCGGCAATCCTGCAGTATAATTTACACCATCACCCTGGGTAAGCGATTTAAAACCTGTCAGCCCCTGGTCGTGATACATGGCCAGCACTGCATCAAATTCCGTATATAGCCCATGTCCGAAGAATGAGTCTGCACTATAAGGCCCGAAAACCAGGTTGCCATTCTGCTTTTGCTGGTCAATGACCGGTCTGATGATGGTTTGCTCCTCATTCCCTATCTGTCCTTCATCACCTGCATGGGGGTTCAGTCCCAGTACCGCAATCCTTGGTTTATCAATACCGAAATCTTTTATAAGCGTTTCCTTGAGTATCCCCAGTTTTGATTGCAGCAATTCTTTGGTGATTGCAGCAGCTACCTTAGATATGGGCATGTGTTCGGTTGCCAGCGCTACGCGCAGCTTATGACTATAAAGGATCATCAATACATCCTTAGCTCCGAATTTATCCTTAAAGAAAGGCGTATGCCCGGTATATGGAAAGTCGGAAATATTGGTATTGCTTTTATGGATAGGTGCGGTAACTATGGCGTCCAGTTGCCCGTCTTTAAGGCATTGCGTTGCTACCATTAATGAGCGGATCGCATACTTGCCGGCAGCATCAGTCAATACCCCCGGTTGAATAGGCACTTCCTCATCCCAGCAATTGAAAATATTTACTTGTTTCGGGTTAAGTTTGGTCAGGTCTTTAGTGCTTGAAAAATTGAAAGTATGTTCTGTTACGATTCTCCTGTAATAATTGATCACCTTGTTGGATGCGAAGATAACCGGCGTGCATAATTCCAGCATCCTGTTGTCTGAAAAGGTCTTAATGATTACTTCAGTTCCGATTCCGTTCAGGTCGCCGGTAGTAATACCGATCACTGGTTTTTCGTTATTTGGGTGCATGTTTGATTGTTTTTTTAGAATAGTTAAGCTTTACCGTAATGAATTAAGAAACCGAGCAGCATACGCATGCCATAAGCTGTGCCGCCCACGGGCAGGTAGCCCTTTTTAGCTGTAGCGAAAGATACCCCTGCTATATCGAAGTGCATCCATGGATAATCAATGAAGTGTTCCAGGAATTTTCCGGCGGTTATTGCGCCGCCTGTAGCGCCGCCTACGTTTTTAATATCTGCGATGTCAGATTTTATTTGTTCACCATACTCATCCCATAGCGGATATTCAACCAGCCGTTCATGCTGTGTATTACCGCTTATATGAAAAGCCTGTTTGGTTTTTTCATCAGCAGTACCCATGCATACAATACCGTGCTCGCCAACGGCTGCCGCAGCTGCGCCTGTAAGGGTAGCAAAATCCGCAACCAGTTCAGGTTTATATCGTTTGGCCCAGTGCAGGGCGTCTCCAAGTATCAGGCGGCCTTCTGCGTCGGTATTCAATACTTCCACTGTGGCGCCGCTGTACATGGTTATTACATCGCCGGGTGTATAAGCATTCTCTCCGGGTCTGTTGTCAGTTGCCGGCACAAGCGCTATGATATGGAGGGGCAGTTGCATTTTTGCAATTGCATACATGGCTCCGCTCACCAGTGCAGCACCGCTCATGTCGCTTTTCATCCGGTCCATGGAGTTCGCCGTAGGTTTCAGTGACAGTCCTCCGGTATCATATACCACACCCTTGCCCACCAGCACTATGGGCTTTTTGTTCAGCGCTTTTTTGGGCACGTATTCCATTATTGTAAAGGTTGGCGGATGCTGGCTACCGGCATTTACCGCCAGAATACCGCCCATTTTCTCTTTTACTATTTGTGCTTTATTCAGTATGGTTACTTTGAAGCCGCCCTCCTTACCCAGCGCGGCAATCTCTTTCGAAAGCTGAACTGCTGATAAATAACTGACAGGCTCATTTACCAGGTTGCGCGCCCGGTATATGGCTGTGATGATGATATTCAACTGGGTTACTTCTTTCAGTGTTGCAGATTCTTTGGTGAAGTATATAGTACGCAGGCTGTTGGTCAGCTTTTTCGCTTCATTTCTGTATTTCAGGAATTGGTAATTTGCCAGCGCAGCCCCTTCAGCAATTGTTATTGCGGCACAGGTAAGGGTTGAAAGGTTAGTGATGGTAACTTCCGCCAGCTTCATTTTATTGCAGACAGCCAGCCATTCAGCGCCTGCTTTCCGGCAAGCCTCGCGGGTATCGGAATCTGTTTTTTTGGATTTCAGCAGGTAAATGAAAATGAAATAGTTGTACCTGTTCAGCGTTACCAGCGTTTGTTCTTTAGCAAATGTTTCCCTGGTATACTGCTTTTCAGCATCTGTAAGACCTGCTACCTGGTTTAACTTTTTTTCATCGTCTATTATATAAAGCCGTTGGTCAGAGGATATTTTTTGCTGTATTTTGAATTCCATGCGGTAAATTTAAAATAAAGCGCAAAGGTAAGTTGATTAGTTGATTAGTTGATAGGTTGATTAGTTGATTGGTTGTATTTCGGCGAAGTGCAGGATGACACATGACTGATTTATTCTGCTATCGTTCCTGATGTATTTCAAATTTTAAAGTTAAAATAAGAGAAAGAGACAAGTCAGAATCAGAAAGCCATTACTTTTGATACGGATATGCAGGATTACCGGTTAAAAAAGAGTTTAGGTCAGCATTTTCTTCATGATGAAAATGTTTGCAGAAAAATAGTAGAACAACTGGGACACCTGCCGGGTATGAATTTGCTGGAGGTTGGCCCTGGTGGGGGCGCCCTCACCAAGTACCTGCTGCAGTGGAAAGACATAAATTACAAAGCAATAGAGATAGATGCTGAAAAAGTTGCCTACCTCAATAAAACATACCCCCAAATGCAGGAATGCCTTCTGCAGCAGGATATTCTGACAGCCGGTATGCCTTTTAATGAAAATTTTGCCGTAATTGGTAATTTCCCATACAATATATCATCGCCTATATTATTCAAGATACTGGAGTGGGAGCCAAATGTTACAGAGGTCATCGGTATGTTTCAGAAGGAGGTTGCGCTCAGGATCGCTTCCGGTCCGGGATCGAAGGTCTATGGTATACTCAGCGTACTCATGCAGGCCTTTTTTAAGGTGGAATATCTTTTTGATGTGCACGAGAACTGTTTCACCCCCCCCCCGAAAGTAAAAAGCGGGGTGCTTCGTTTTACCAGTTTACATAATCCGTTTAACATCCAGGATAAAAGAAGATTCATCATATTGGTAAAAGCAGCCTTTAACCAGCGCAGGAAAACACTCAGGAATGCACTTAAGAGTACATTGCCCCCTGAGGCGCTTACCGGCCCATTGATGGAAAAACGTGCTGAACAATTATCGGTTGCTGATTTTGTTTCCATGATGCCGGCACTTTGATGCATGGTGTGTAGGACAGAAGTTGGTGGAATATTTAAATAAACCATAAATTTATGGTTCACTGTAAGGGGCATGGTATGATCCTTTTACAGATTATAGAGGTATCCTTTTAAAGAACTGAAGGGAGCTTAAATTGCGGATAGAATTATGACTGATTCCGGAAAAGTGCTTATAGCTTCGCCCGTGCATCCTGTTTTAATAGATGGGCTCAGGGCGCTTGGTTATGAATGTATAACAAGTGAGCAAATCAAACAGAAAGAAGCCTATTCGTTAATAAAGGATTGCGTGGGCGTTATTACGTCTACCCGGCTTAAACTGGACAAGTCATTGATTGATGCTGCTCCCGGTCTTAATTGGATCGGCAGAATGGGCTCTGGGATGGAAATTATAGATGTGGCATACGCGAATCAAAAAGGTATTGCCTGCTTTAGCAGCCCTGAAGGAAATAGTAATGCCGTTGCCGAACATGTGCTGGGCATGTTGCTGGCTTTGATCAGGCGTATAGTAATTAGCCAGAATGAAATCAGAAAAGGTATCTGGCACAGAGACGAAAACAGGGGGATCGAACTGGAAGGGAAATCGGTCGGTATTATTGGTTTTGGTCACACAGGAAGTGCATTAGCCAGGAAATTGCTTGGTTTTGATGTTCGCATCCTTGCCTATGACAAACTTGCATCTGAAGGAATTCCCCCTCAATATGTCAACTGTCCTGATCTCGATCCGATATTTGAACAAGCTGATATTGTAAGTTTCCACGTGCCGTTTGGAAAAGATACCAGGCATTATTTCAATGAAGACTTTATGGCAAGGATGCGCAAGCCATTCATCCTTATCAATACTTCGCGGGGTAGTGTTGCAGACGCTTTAGCACTTCATAAAGGACTAATTTCAGGCAAAGTAACAGGTGCATGCCTTGATGTATTTGAGGAGGAGCCCTTAACCGGAGTGGTTACACCTGCCAAACAAATTATAGCTGAAATCGCTGAATTGCCCAATGTTATCCTTACTCCGCACATCGCAGGCTATACTTTCGAAGCCGTGTATAAAATGAGCCTTGTTCTTTTGAAAAAAATAACCGGGTTGGATAACCGCTGAATTCAATCTTCTTACCTCGTTAACACAGATGCCATTCAAAACCTGATTTATTTGCATAACTCGGCTGTTCAAAAAATATTTTTTGGTTCCTACCCAAGATTCTTTACCAATTATTCGTCTATATAGTTGAAGGCTTGTTTATATAGTTTTCTACAACGTTACATTCGTTTGAAAATTATATCAGCATTTTGGGAAATTAAAATTTGTTAAGTGTGGATTTTTAACAGAATTTTTTACCTTTACGCCTCGTTTGTTAATATTTTATTAATACAGTATATTATATGAATCGTACATTTTTACGTAATCTGCTACTATTTGTTTTTTTAGGGATATCCGGATCCACTTTTGCACAGGAAATAGCCGGCCGGATTTTAGATGATAAGAAAGAGCCCGCTATTAACGCTACCGTCCAGGTTTACCAGGGTGGTCAGTTGAAAGGCGGAAATGTTACCGATTTTGATGGTAACTATATAGTGAAACCCCTTGACCCCGGTAATTATATGGTGATGGTACTGATGATGGGTTTTGATTCAATCGTGGTAACTGATGTGGTGGTATCGCCGCACGGAACTACTACGGTGAATTTAAATCTAAAAAAACACTCAGAACATCAACTGGGGCCAATTGAAGTAATCGCCTTCAAAAAAGACCTGGTAAATCATAACGAAAAAACCCAGGTACTTACTCATGAGGAATTAAAGGTACTGCCGTATACCAACGTTGCTGACCAGGCATCAACCGGGAATAATGTATATCAGGCTACAAGGGGTGGCGCACTGAGTTTTGGAGGTGGCAGAAGCGGTGGAACTATATTTCTCCAGGATGGTATAGTTGTAAGAAGCGGCGGAGCAATTGATATGCCACAGGGCGGCGTAGAACAATTGGAAGTAATTACTTCCGGCATACCGGCAAACTATGGCGACGTATCGGGCGGTGTGGTAAACATCACCTCACGCAGCGTTACCCGCAAATTAACCGGTGAACTTCGCCTGCAGCATTCTATAGATGGTTATAATAATAATCTTGCATCCTTTTCATTAGCCGGTCCGCTCTATAAGAAAAGAATACCGGGTGGCGATAAATCTCACAAGAAACCCGTTCTTGGTTTTACATTATCAGGCGACTATTATAAAGACCATGACAGGTATCCTGCTTACAACCAGGAATATGTGACTAACGGAGCAAAACTGGCTGAGCTGCAGAAAAATCCCTTACAGATAGGCACAGACAATACCGGCCAGCCTACTTATAATTATTCATCTGATTATGTTACACTCAGCGATCTGCATAAAACCAAAATTCCTCCACGGAATGTTATTGAGGAAGAAAGGTTCAATGGTAAACTTGATTACCAGGTTACTGATAACATGCGTGTAGTTGGTGGTGGTTCATTCAACTATACCAAGCAGGATGCATACAGCAGGGCGCGTAACCTGTTTGCTCCTGAAGCAACACCAGTGGTAAATACTTTAACGGGCAGAGCATATATTCGTTTCACCCAAAAATTCGGTAAAGCAGGTGATACATCTTCTAGGCACAGCATTATCTCGAATGCATTCTATAAGATTCAGGCCGATTACCAGAAAACCTACCAGGAACAGCATGATCCTGTTTTTAAAGAAAACTTTTTTGATTATGCGTATATAGGTAAGTTTACTGAAACCCGCCAGGATATTTACTTCCCGCTACAGACTGACTCTGCCAGCGGCAGAAAAGGAACAATTTTGACATTCAGTCAACCTACCGGAATTTCTTTTGCACGTGATGAAATGAACCATAACCTTGCAAATTATACACAGCAGTATTATAATTCATTGTCCAACGGACAGCTTCCATTGTTTATCAACCAGATACAGGCATCGAATGGTCTGGCTAACGGGGATGAGCCAAATTACACCTATGGCCTTGATTATAGCCCTGGCGCTACCCAAAGCGCTTACATAAAATTCAATTCAAACCAGTACGCCCTTGATGTAAGCGCCTCTTTCGATCTGTTATTAGGTAAGACCAAGCATGCTATTGAATTTGGTTTGTACTACCAGCAGCGTATCGAAAGGTCATTTGAAGGCGCTCCTAACCCCTATGGGTCTGGTACTAATTCTATCTGGTCGCAAATGAGGCAGTTGGTAAGCAGCATTGACAATGGTAACCTGAAATATGACAAGCAACACCCTATCTTCAGGGTAAATGGCCAAAATTATAATTATGTACCGGATGGCAGCGGAATTACCGGTCATGGATACTTTACAGACCAGTCGGGCAATATTAAGAACATCATCCCCGGCCCATCGGATACTATCTTATATAATTATACCAATATCGGTAATACTACTTTTGATGCCAACCTCAGGAAAAAATTGGGATTAAACAGTACCCAGGATATAAATATTGATGCAATTGACCCATCAAAATTTTCTCTGAATATGTTCTCTGCCGACGAATTGCTGAACAGCGGCCATCAATATGTTTACTACTATGGTTATAGCTATACAGGCCAGGTTCAATCAGGCAATGTGAACTTCAATGATTTCTGGACTAAAAAAGATGCAAACGGAGATTATACCCGCCCTATCGGTGCGTTCACCCCTAACTATATTGCAGGGTACCTGTTAGACAGGTTCAATTATAAAGATGTTCACTTTAACGTAGGTGTTCGTATTGACAGGTACTCATCGAATGAAAAAGTGCTGATAGATCCATATTCATTATATGCTGAAAAAACCGTTAACCAGGTACCCGGTACTTCCAATACTATTAATGGAGGCCAGCATCCCGGCAATATGGGCAGTAATTATGTAGTGTATGTTGATGATAATACTTCCTCTTCACCCAGCGTAGTTGGTTACAGAAGCGGTAACAACTGGTATGATGCAACAGGTAAATACATCAACGACCCGTCTGTTTTGAAACAATACTCAGGTGGCCGTGATCCTCAGCCTTCCCTGGTGAAAACCGGCAGTACTTTGCCAAGTATCACTGATTCAAATTTTAATCCTAATACCTCTTTTACTGATTACACACCACAGGTAACTGTTCAGCCACGTATTCAGTTCTCGTTCCCTATTTCTGATGTTGCTGACTTCTACGCGCATTATGATATTTATTCTCAAAGGCCAACGAGCAACAGCCGCACAGATCCTTCTACTTATTATTATTTACAAGGGAATGCAAACCAGATCATTAACAATCCGGATCTGAAACCTCAGAAAACTTTTGACTATGAAGTTGGGTTCCAGCAAAAGTTGACCAAGACTTCTGCCCTTACCATTACCGCCTTTTACAAAGAGCGTAAGGATATGATCACCGTGGTACCTTACCTGTATGCATGGCCAACTACTTATTATACTTATGGCAACCGCGATTTTTCAACTACAAAGGGAACTTCATACCTCTATGATCTTCGGGCTACCAATCATCTCCGTATGACAATAGCCTACACTTTACAGTTTGCAGAAGGTACCGGATCTAATCCATCTTCTACAAACCGTGGTGGTGGCGGACAGATTTCACCGAACGGATTACTGCAAAGCTTTATTGCCGCCGGTCAGCCTAATCTGCGCTATGTTACACCGCTTGATATTGATTCCCGTCATAATATTACTGCCGACATTGATTACAGGTACAATGATGGCGAAGGACCAATGATATCAGGCAAGCCTGTTTTTCAGAATATGGGTATACACTTCGTTGCAAAAGCACGCAGCGGAGAACCATATACCAGGTATACAGACGCCCAGGGTAATACAGTAATTGGTGGTGTTGCAGGTTCACGCATGCCATGGCATTATGGTATTGATATGCGTCTCGACAAGGATTTCCTTGTATCAGGTGGTAAAAAACAAAAGAATGCGCCTGAAGGTGTAAAACCAAAGCGTCCTTTATATGTCAGAGCTATTTTACAGGTTAATAACCTGCTGAACACACGCGATGTGCTGGCTGTTTATGGTTACACCGGTCGCCCGGATGATAATGGTTACCTGTCATCTTCATATGGCCGCCAGTACGTTCCGCAACAGATCAGCCCGCAATCTTATACTGATCTTTACAGGATATCTACCAATAACCCTGGAAACATTAACTACGCAAGAACTATCAGCCTTGCACTTGAATTTAACTTTTAATTTTTTTTACTATAATACTTTAGGTTATGATGTGTAGAAAATATATACAGTTTACCGGTGCCATACTGGCTGTTCTGAGCCTGGCAGGTAATATCAGCGCAAAAGAAAATATAGGCTCATCTCATCATAAAGATGGGTTGAAGACTACTGCAGGCAGTGGTTGCTCACCTGCCAAAGCCGCCATTGACCTGGATATTAACAACGTTCGCGCAAGGTTAATGACAGGCGGTGATATGTGGTGGAATATTGGTACCCAGTCATCTGCTTATGAGATACCTAAAAATTCGGGTAAAACTTCACAATTTGCCGCCTCCTGCTGGATTGGTGGTTATGATAAACAAGGCCAGTTGAAGGTTGCAGCGCAAACATACCGGCAGGATGGCAATGACTATTGGCCGGGAGCCTTGAATTCTTTGGGGAAAATTACAGCCGATACCTGCGATTTGTGGGACAGGTTCTGGAAAGTGGACAGGGCTACCATCAACCAGTTTATACAGATGTATAAAGCAGGAGCGGACGTTACGTCTATGACCCAGTTTGATGCGATTACCCAGTGGCCTGCATCTGGTAATACCAACGCAAAAGGTTCTGACCAGCAAACAAAGTTAGGGTTGAACCCCAACTTTACTTATGCGCCTTTTAAGGATCTTAATGGTAACGGTATTTATGAACCAAAACAAGGTGAATATCCGGTATTGGAAAGTAATGGTGTGCAGAGCATACCTGACCAGTTTATATGGTGGGTTTTCAACGATGCGGGTAATGTTAAGCAACAATCGCTTACCGCCGCTATCGGTGTGGAAGTGCAGACAACCGCCTTCGCCTTCGCCACACAGGACTTTTTGAATGACGCGACTTTCTGTAATTACCGTGTCATCAACCGGGGAGCGCTCACCATTGACAGTACTTATCTTGCTGTATGGGATGATTGTGACCTTGGTTATTACCTGGATGATTATATAGGTTGTGATACTTCAAGAGGTCTTGGTATCCAATATAACGCGACTAATGATGATGGTGGTAATGCAGGTCATCCGCCACAGAGTTACGGTTTAAATCCTCCACAGGTTGGTCTTGACTTTTTCCAGGGGCCGCTTAAGAATATACACCGCACTGGTATGGCCGATACCTTCAAACGCCTTGGTATGACTAATTTTACCTACTATAATAATGATTTTAGTATCATTGGTAACCCATCAAACGGTATACAGATATACAACTACATGACCGGCTCTATCAAGAACGGCCAGAAGTTTTCTGATGATTTTTTAGGCCCATGTATTCCAAGTAAAGGATATGGTGCAGGCCCTGTATCTAATTTTGTGTTCTGGGGAGATCCGGGAGACAACACACAATGGTCTGAGTGTGCTTGTTGTAATAATCCGGGTGACCGACGTTTCATATTTTCATCAGGCCCCTTCCAGTTACTTCCCGGCGCTATCAATGATGTTACCTTTGGTTGCATTTGGGCAAAAGGCGCGGGTGGCTGCGGCGCTACTAACTTTAAAACTATCAGAAGTATTGACGACCAGGCACAGGCCTTATTTGATGGTCATTTCAAAACAGTTGAAGGCCCTGAAGCGCCACGTATGGTGATAAGAGAAATGGACAGGAAACTTATCTTCTACCTGGTGAATGATTACGGCAGCAACAACTTTGGCGAAAGCTACGGACGCACTGATGGCGCTTATAACGACTCATTACAATACCACCAGATCGTATCAAAAGCAACCGGTAAACCCGATTCATTGTACAAGTTCGAAGGTTACCGTGTATTCCAGTTAGCAAACAGTGAGGTAACTTCAGCCGAAATATTTGATCCGAAAACCGGCGAAGTAGACAATACAAAAGCTGTTGAAGTTTTCCAGTGCGATGTTCATAATGGCGTTACTCAAATTGTAAATTATGTTAAAAATACTGCTGTAAACAACAGTGATACTACAAATACTGCACAGATAAAAGTAACCGGCAGTGATAATGGTATTGGTCATAGTTTCGAATTATCCGTAGACCAGTTCGCTACAACCAATGATAAGAATTTCATTAATTACCACACTTATTATTTTGTCGCCATTGCCTATGCCTACAACAACTTCGCAAAATTCGACCCCCTCAATGCCATTTCAACACAGGAATCTCCTTATATTGGCAGCGCCCACGCCGGTGCGGGTGCGGACATTAAGGTTATTGCAGCGTTGCCCAACCCTGCCTATGGCGCTATGGGTACGATTGTTAACTCCGATTGGGGGGATGGCGTTGCAGTGACGAGGATAGAAGGTGTGGGTAATAGTGGTTTTACTGTGCAGCTCGACCAGGCTTCTGAAGATGCAGCTTTGAGGGATGATAGTATAGCCAAAGCGGTATACGTGGTTGACCAGGGTCCGGTAGTTGTAAAAGTTATTGACCCCGTAAAAGTTCCCGGTTACAATTGGGCATTACAGATACAGGGGCCAAATGTTGCTACTGGCATTGCTGACTCAGGTACATGGAAACTGACAGCTTTCAATAATAATAAGCAGGTAGATGAAATATACAGCGAAACCACAATTGCCAACCTCAATGAACAGATACTTGAAAAATATGGTATCTCTGTTTCACTGAAACAGGTAAGGGCTCCGGGTTTAAAACCTTCAGACGGTAACGGCTATATTACTTCTGATATAAATTTTGATGACAGCACCAAAACATGGTTATGGGGTATAAGGGACGAAGCAGACAGCAGTTTTGCAAACTGGATCAGGTCAGGTAATAACCAGCACTTCGTTAGCGCGCCTAGTGTGTTTACCAGCCCTTGTAACTTCAATGACTATACTCATCTGGACAGCTTCAACGCATATGAGAATATGATGGCCAATTTCACGCCTGCACAGAGCACCTGGGCGCCATACGTACTCACTGCGGCCTATATCAGTAAGCATGCAGGTACTGGTACACAGTGTGGTTTTGAAGTAGCCTATTCTCCGCAAACCCAAAACCTGACACAGTTGCAGACTTTACCTGATGTTGATCTTGTTTTCACTTCTGACAAGAGTAAATGGACAAGGTGTGCCGTTATTGAAGAACAGGAAGATCCTGCTCTTGCTGAAGGCTTTGCAGCTACCGCGTCGCAGTCTAAATTTCTCCTGAGAAAGCATAATGGCTGGAATCTTGAGATAGGGCCGGATGGTAATACACCATTATATTCAAGTGATCCTGCTGATAACGGCATGTCTTATTTCCCCGGCTATGCTATTGACCAGGGTACTGGCCGCCGCCTGAATATTGTGTTTGGTGAGGATTCCTACCTTGGAAATGATAATGGTAAGGATATGATCTGGAACCCGACATCAAATAAGTTTAACCAATTTGATGCATCTATCATATTTGGTGGTAAACATGTTGTATATGTTCTGAATACCAAGTATGACAGTGACAGAGCATTTGTAACCAACGTAAATGCCTGGACTGCTGCTAATCCTAACCCGATGAAGACGGCTTATACTGCTATGGCATGGGTAGGTTTGCCAACACTCAATCCTTCTGTTTCTTTGTTGCGGCTTAAAGATGGAATCATTCCTACCACTACCAGGTTGAGGTTTAGGGTAGACCGCCCTTTTGCACCCTTCTATGCAGCTGCTGATACTTCTGCAGCCGGACTTCCGGGCAGTTATGGCGCCAGAGCTACTAACCCTTACTATACATTCTCAACTTCAAAACTTGCCCCTACTCCGTTGAACGATAAGTCTGATCGCAATGCGCTGTTAGACAGGATCTATGCGGTACCAAATCCTTACTATGGCTATGCCGGTTATGAGGCTAACCGTTTTGATACCAAAGTCAGGATCATTAATTTGCCTGCACAGGTTACCATTTATATTTATTCACTGGATGGTTCTTTGATCCGTACCCTGACCAAAAATGATCCTAATACCCCTTATCTCGACTGGGATATAAAAAATACTGCCGGATTGCCTATTGCAAGTGGTATGTACCTTATGGATGTAAAAGCTGTAGGTATTGGGGAAACAGTGCTTAAGTGGTTCGGAGCAATGAGGCCCATTGATGTTACAACGTATTAATAAATATGATTTAAGCGGGCTGGTGAACAACCGGCCCGCTAATAAAAAAGTTCATTTTAATTTTTATGAAAAACTTTTCTACAAAAGCATTAGTTGCAATTTGCGCTATCGGGATGTCATTCAGCTCTTTTGCCGGTAATAAAGACCGTACAGGTCAATCTGGTGCACCCGAAATGCTGATCAATCCATGGGCCCGTTCCACAGGTTTTTTTGGCATGAACATAGCGACAGTGGGCGGTATGGAGGCTATGAAGCTCAATATTGCAGGCCTTGCACAGGATTCCACCTTCGAGATAGGTTTGTCTCACAGTGTTTATCTTTCGGGTACAGGAATTAACATCAATGACGGAGCCCTTGCCCTGCGCCTTGGCGATATCGGTGTGCTGGGTGTTAATATCATGTCCATGAGTTTTGGTGATATTCCTACCACCGATTACTTCAATCCGGAAGGCTATGGTACTTACCATCCCCAGTTCCTGAACATTGCCATTGGTTTCTCCAAACAATTCTCAACGCATATTAATGCAGGGATTGCTGCAACCTATGTATCTGAGCAGATCAATAACATTGGCGCTACCGGGTTGGCTTTCGACGCGGGTATACAATATGTTACCGGTAAGAGGGATAACTTCCATTTGGGTATTGCGCTTCGCAACATAGGCACCAATATGCGTTACACCGGTTCCGGCTTCGCTATCAGCGCCGACCAGCCCCAGAGCTCACCTACTTTCGCTGTTACCGTTAACTACCCTTCCGATAAGTTCGAAATGCCTACTAACCTCAGCATTGGCGGCGCTTATGATCTCTACCTTGATGAGCACCATTTGAAAAGCAAGGATGCTTCCCCGCAACATCGCCTGACTGTATTGGCTAATTTTACATCTAATTCTTTCAACAACGACTACCTTGGTGCAGGTCTTGAATATGGCTTTAAAGGTATGTTCATGCTGCGTATGGCATACAGGTATGAAAGCGGTATCGGTGATGCTGCGAAGACTACTACCATGTACAAAGGCTGGGCATTCGGAGCTACCGTTCAGTCAAGGGCCGGTGGAGCAAAAAGCCCTATGCTGGCGCTCGATTATTCTTACAGGCCAACAGACCGCCCTGCCAACGGAGTTCATGTGATTTCCCTGCGTATGACACGCTGATAATAAAAATAAACGTATTTTTGCATTTGCAACGCTTCTGTTTCCCAGAGGCGTTGTATTTTTTTTCAGTTTCTAAACGTAATTACAATGGCTGATTTAAACTACCTGACGAAAGAGACTCTGGAGCAAATGAAGGAGGAGCTTAGTATGCTAAAATCCACAGGGCGTGCTGAAATAGCAAGGCAGATAGCTGAGGCTAGAGAAAAGGGCGATCTTAAAGAAAATGCCGAATATGATGCTGCAAAAGAAGCTCAGGGCCATCACGAAGCAAAAATTGCGTATCTCCAGACTGCCCTGATGAATGCACGCGTTATTGATGCGAAGGATATTGATATCAGCAAGGTCTCTGTGCTGAGTAAAGTGTCTGTTACCAATATGGCCAGTAAAAAGACCATGGCCTATCAATTAGTATCTGAACGCGAAGCCGACACTAAACTGGGCAAGATATCCGTAACCTCACCCATAGGTAAGGGCCTGCTGGGGAAAAAGCTGGGTGAAGTAGCCGAAATAACAACACCGGGTGGCACGCTGAAACTGATAGTAGAAAGCATTTCGATATAAAGGTAAATGAAAGTGGCCGGGTTGCGCAGTTAAGCAGGCAGCGCATTTGCGTGAGGCCTTAATCTTACGGGTCTTCATTTCTTAGGGGGTTTTAAACCAACCAAAATGGCAAGCATCTTTTCGAAAATAATAGCAGGTGAAATACCCTGTTACAAAATTGCAGAGAACGATCATTTCTTTGCCTTTCTCGATATTTTTCCACTGCGTGAAGGCCATGTGCTGGTAGTGCCCAAAACCGAAGTGGACAAATTTTTTGATGTGGAAGACGCGCTGCTGAGCGAGTGGCTTGTATTTGCCAAACCAATCGCCAAAGCTATTGAAAAGGCCTTCCCCTGCGACCGCTGCGGTATCAGTGTTATTGGCCTCGAAGTGCCCCATGCCCACATGCACCTCGTTCCTATATCCTCGTCGAACGACCTCAATTTCACGCATCACAAACTGAAGCTGTCAGAAGCGCAGTTGAAAGAATGCCAGCGCAAAATAGTTGAATTGTTGAAAAGTTGAATTGTTGCCAAGTCGCGAGAGAGTAGTCTGGTTGCAAAAATGACCAATCAACCAGTTAACCAGTCAACCCGCTACAGATGCCACAACTACGCTCCATGCCTGCGGTTTCGCGGCAAACATCGCTTTTGTCCGGCCCCAGGTGTCTTTAAAGAATTCTGAGAAGCGGTAGTGGTCGAGATGTTGCTCGGTCTCCCAGTTGCTGTAGGTGAAGAAGATGCAGGGCTGTTTCGGGTCCTGCCACAGCTCCAGGTGAGTGCAGCCTGCAAAAGCCCTTATCTTTGCCTTGCGCTCCTCAAATAAGGCCGTGAAATTATTTGTCTCCTCCGGCCTGAAGGTCATCTGTACTATTCTTACTATCATTCAAAAAATATCTTTATTTCGTTATGCCTGCTGCCTATCTGCAGGCCATAGAGGCCCGCAGCATTGCCGTGGTTCACACATATTTCCAGGTAGCCATTGCTGTTAAACCGGCACAATTTATACCCCTCCCGCACATCCTGGTAGTGGCTGCTGATCTCCCGCACCTCTTCCACCAGCATGAACTGCAGCGTGAACCTTCCGGCCCCGCGCAGCGCTTCAAACCGTTGCCGGGTCATATTGGTTACCACGTTCTCGTACTGGTCTATGTGTATCACATCGCATTCTGCTATGCGGCCTGTAATGCGCGCCTCATTGATCTTTCCGGGTTTCAGTGTGTATTCCGCCAGTCCCGCCTCTGCAGGTTTCTTGTGCTGGTGCAGCATGGCTATGGTGCGCCCTGCGGCATGCAGCCACGCTACATAATCATCCTCCCCGGCCAGCTCCAGGCACAGCCACGACCGTTGGGGCAATGCCCGCAGGGCCGATGGCAGCAGGCCGTTATCGGCGCACAAAAAGTACTGCCCCTGATGTTCGCTCAGTATCACCCGCGGAGCGGTGTCAGAAAACAGGTCGAAGACCAGCAGGTGGATTGTGCCCTGCGGAAAATGCTTATACACCCCGCTCAGCAGGTAGGCAGCCTGCGCGTGGTTAAATGGCTGCACCTCGTGGCTTATATCCACCATGGTTGCACCCGGAACATGCTGCATCAGCACCCCCCTGGCAATAGCCACCGGGGCATCGCTCAAGCCAAGATCGGATAATAAGGTGATGCAGGACATATTTAACCCTAAATCCCTAAAGGGACTTTACAAGAGAATAAGCCATCAACTTTTTCTCTTTGGTGAGATTTTACAGTAATTATTTATTGGGTAAAAGGTAACCATTTCTACGTAAAACTAATGCGCCTTTTTGAGCAGGTAAAAGTACAACTCATTTTGGATTGGGGGGTTAGTAGTTTCATCTGTGAAAAAGGTAATAATTTCTGCGATATACCGAGGTTATTACTTTTTGATGATACAATGCTTTGATTATCAGTTAATTGAATAATAATAAAATGTAAAAAGGTAATAAATAAGGTAAAAATAAGGTAAAAATAAGGTAAAAAAAAGGTAAAAAAAAGGTAAAATATGGAAAATAATTAATGAGTTGACTTAAGCTTTCTCCGGACATCCGATACCACGGGAAACCCTTTCAGGGTTCGTCCTTGTTGTTCATTTACCGCGGGTTTCACCTACGGCTATTCACGGGAAAGCCCTCCGGGCTTGCTTAAGTCAATGACATTGGGCAGATGGGTCAAGCACGATTCGTTTATTATATATTGTTATTATACTTCGCGCGGCATAAATCAGTGCAAGAAAATGGTTCACGCAAAGGCGCAGAG
>CAIMDZ010000130.1 GCA_903839875.1 uncultured Bacteroidota bacterium | reverse complement strand
GCTGCGCCTCACTACGCTCACCGCTCAATACAGGTAGGTTTTTCAAAGAACAAACATATAAGTGTCTCACTTCGTCCTGCCATATGGAAGCGTCTCGCTTCCGACACAATCCGCGCAATCCCTTAATCCGTTTAATCCGTGATTCAGACAATCCTCGCGCAGGACACCCTGCCATATGGAAGCGTCTCGCTTCCGACATAATCCGCACAATCCCTTAATCCGTTTAATCCGTGATTCAGACAATCCTCGCGCAGGACTCTCGCGCCCACGTATCACACTCCCCTACTGTTTCCAGGAGTGGACAGACTGTTTTCGGCGACGGCCGCAAAACAGGCATAGGAATAGGCAAATTGTAGAAACCCATGTATAAACCTGCTTATTTCTTTCGCCTGTCAGAAACAATTATTTTTCAAGTCCCTCCTTTATTAAAACCCAGCGTAATAACGTCAATTTCAAGTTGGTATAATTTACGCCCTTTGAATTCTTCATAGCAAGCTAGGGCATCCTCAATTGTATTTACACCGAGATCAAAATTAGCATTGCCCCATTTGTATATGGCGATATCCCGGTTTGTCATAATAACGCCGCTAACAGAATGTGCTTCAAATTCTATGTCCTTGATTACAATCTTCCACCCTCCCACCCCGCAGTTGCAATACTCCCCAAAAAATAGTAGTGCCAGTATGCTTCCGGCTCCCACAACACAACCAAACAACCACCAAAAATCAATCATTATTCCAATATTATTGTATATTTTTCAAAAATATTTTCCATTTTATTTGTCTAATTAAATTAAAAACAATAAATTTGACAATTTAAACAACAAACTTTAGACTTCCTACTAACGACTTTAGTGGAACCACCAGATTGAATGTAATTTTCAGAATACTGTTTCATTTGTTCTAATGGGAAAAATCCTTTTTTAGCTTTATCCAGTACACCGGGGTTAATGTCTGTGCCATAAAGCAGGGACTTATGGAGTACGTTTGCCTCATGCAACAAGATAGCCATTGAATATACTTCTTCACCTGTAGATGCCCCTGCATGCCATATCCTGATAAAAGGATGTGTGGCTAAAACAGGTATGACTTCTTCACGCAGTGTTTTGTAGAAAGAAGGATCGCGAAACATTTCAGTAACGTTGACGGTTAGCTCCTCTACCACTCTATTGAAATAAGTCTCATCTGACTTCACCTTATACCTGAACTCTGCAAAACTTGGAAACTTATCTAAAACATACAACCTGTTGATTCTTCTTTTTAGTGACGCACTAGAATACTCTATAAAATCGTATCCATAAATTTCGAGCAGATCATTAAGCAATACTTCCAGCTCTTCATCTTTAATATGTCCTTCCAAAATATTTATTTTATATAATTACTTAATATTTTTAGCAGTACATCCACATTAACAGGCTTAGATATATATCCATCTGCACCAGCGGTAATACATCTTTCTTTATCACCGGGCATCGCCTGTGCAGTAACTGCGATAACAGGAATACCAGCTAAAAAATTATCCTGCTTTATTTTGGGAATTATCATATAGCCATCCATTTCCGGCATCATCATATCCATCAGTACTATCCCAATATCATGGGAGCAAGAAAGTAAGTTAAGCCCTTCAGAAGCACTTAGCGCCGGTATACAGGAATATCCTTTAGAACGTAAAACTGCGGACAAGGCAAAAATATTATTGGCATCATCATCTATAATCAGTATTTTCTTATTCTGTTTATTCATAAATCAATTCTTAATTTATTAAACACTGGTTTGATGTATCAGTTCACTATTTTCAAACATATTTTGCAAATCAGTTGGCTTCAAAGGTTTTTCAATGTAGCCGGATATCAGGGGATTATCAGTTGCTTTTTGTTTATCCTCCTGAGTAAGAGAAGATGAAAATATGAAAATTCTGAGGTGTTGCTTTACCCATTCCATATAATCTTTCAACATGTCTAATACATCCCAACCATCTATTTCAGGCATATTAATATCAAGATAAAGTACAACATTGTTGGGACTGTGAACTGACTTCAGAGCAACTAAATATTCTAACCCTTTTTGAGGATGAATAAATATATCGATCTTTGCTTCCGGTAATACACTTTGAATAATCGTTTCACAAATAACATTATTGATAAAATCATCATCAATAACTATAAAATCAGGTATGTTATGTTTTCCCATAGCTTTACTGGCTTGCGCTTTTAGTTGTTTATTTCAAATTCTAATGTGAATTCTGTTCCTTTATTTACTTCACTCGCAATAGTGACTGTTCCTCCTAATGATTCTACCTGGGTTTTCACCATATATAACCCCATTCCTTTGCCCTCCACATGATTATGAAACCGTTTGTATAATCCAAAGACCTTTCCACCATTCTTTTTAAGATCTATACCAATCCCGTTATCTTTAAAAATGAGTTGAATTCTATTTTTCAACTTAACGCTTGTAATTACAATGACTGGGGCAATGGCAGGTTGCCGGTATTTAATGCTGTTTGAAATAAGGTTGAAAAAAATACTGTAGAGATAAGATTTAATTGTTAAAAAATCACCTGCTTCGGAAAAATCACTGATAATCTTAACCTGCTCATTATTGATAACATTGCCAATGTTTAATTTAATTTCACTCAAAAGCTCATTAAGTATTACAATATTTTTCATTTCGTTCATTTCATTTTTGAGACTTAATATGTCGTTGATATCCCTGATTACATTATCAAGGTTTTTTGCGGCTATAGCCATGTAGCCTGTTACCTTCTTTTCTTTTTCTTTATCCAGACTGATTGTTTGTAATATATTTGTTATACCCAGGATATTGGCTACAGGCGCCCTTAAATTATGCGAAATAATATAAGAAAACTGCTCCAGGTTTTTATTGCGTTGCACAATATCATCTATCATTTTTGTACGTTCTCCTTCAGCTTCTTTTGCTTCAGTTACATCGTGTGCAACTCCATATAACCCAACCGGCTTGCCTTCTCTATTAAATTTAAGCTGAGCCTGGGAATATATATGCCTTACAGTTCTATCTTTTCGAATAATACGGTGATGATAGGCGGAATTTCTAAGTTTTTCCTTGTCTACTTTAGTTATCTTCATTCCAAACTCCAAATCTTCCGGAGGAATGAATAGTACCAATGATTGATAGGAAAGTACATTGTCATCAGGGGCAAGCCCGTATATTCTACAAGCTTCTTCAGACAATTCTGCAATACCGGTTGAGAAATCAAGTTCCCAGCTTCCAAAATGAGCAATAGCCTGGGCTTGTTTTAATCGTAATTCACTATGTATTACTTTGTCTTCCATTTGCTTTCTCTGCTTATCTTTTTCGATTACATCTAAAGCGAATGAAATATCATCAGTTGCTTCTTTAAGTAACACTATTTCTTCGGAGTTGAAACAATTAACCCGGTCAGAAAATAAATTAAAGGTGCCAATTGTTTGACCGGATTTCATTATTGGCAAAATAATATAAGATTTGAATCCTCTCAATGAAGCATGTTGTCTGGATCCACAATTTGCAGATTCAGTTTCAAAATCATTAACAAGAAATAACCTACCGCTTCGTATAACATTTGCTGTGGGGCCATTGTCATCATAAGTAAAACTACTAATCAGTTCCAAGTCTGTTGTATTGGCATTGCTATGTGCAACAAGGTTTAATTTTCTATTTATTTTATCCGGAATACTCATCCATGCCAGTTGAAATTTACCTATATCAATAGCGATACGGCAAGCCTCATTAAATAGAGTTTTTTCATCATGCACTTTAACGATGGTTTGGTTGATCTGGCTAATAAATTCATAAAGACGATTTGCAATGATCAACTCTGCAGCCTGTTTTTCTTTCTCATCGTTTTGAAAAGCAAGTTCTTTGTTAGCAATGATCAATTCTGCCGTCCGTTCCTCAACCCGTTTTTCCAATAGATCTCTGGCAAGTTTCTGTTCGTGTATATCCGTAAAAGTGCCTACCAATTTTACTATCGTATGACCTTCTTTTATCGGTATCAAGTTCAGCAAATGATACCTGTATTCATTATCATTCAACTTCCTGATACATACCTCTATAGATAATGGTGGATTCGAAGCAAAGGTATTTTGCCAAAAACCTGGTTTGGGGACACCATCATTGTAAACTTCCGGAAATGAACTTTTATTGTCTGAATAGACATACCATTGCTCGTTTACATACTCAATATTCCCTGTTGCATTTGCAGTAAAAGCTATTTGCGGTATTGATTCAAGAATGGATTGGAGCTCCTGAGCTTTACGATGATGTTCATACTGCGCGTTTTTCCTAGCCTCTATTTCCAAATGCGATCTTCAATGTTGAAAATTATTTTCCCGTTTATTATTATATAACCAAACCCTCAACAAAGACAATAGCTGGTCTATATCCACAGGTTTGGATATATAATCTGATGCTCCCGCTGCAATACACTTTTCCCTGTCGCCCATCATCGCCTTTGCCGTAACGGCAATTATAGGCAAGAGCTTATATTTATGCTCCTGCCTGATTTTTTTTATTGATTCATAACCATCCATTTCCGGCATCATCATATCCATTAATACTATGCTTATATCCGGATTGGCATTAAGCATTTCCAGTGCTTCTTTGCCATCTATTGCAGAAAGCACTTTCATATCGTTTTGCTCAAGAGCCTTTGTGAGCGAAAAAATATTCCTTACATCATCATCGGCTACCAGTACCTTTTTATTTTTTAAAACTTCATCAAGCGCCCCAAGTTTTTTATACCGCAATTCAGGTGATACAGGCTTCCGGTTCTCTTCTATAAGATGGAGGAATAAACCCACTTCATCAAGTATGCGCTGATAAGAATGTGCTGTTTTTACAATAATAGAATCAGCATATTGCTTTATCTTGCTTTCTTCTGACCGGGATAACTGCTTACCTGTAAAAATAATGACCGGCAGGTTTTCCAGTCCTTCTGTCTTTTTAATCGTTTCCAGGGTTTCGTATGCATTTTGGCCAGTGAGCCCCATATCCAGGACTACACAATCAACTTCTTTCTTTTGCAGGGATACTATGCAACCTTTAATATCATTTTGTATCTCTGCATTAATATTGAAAGAACCTAAAAAATATCCAAGCGCCTGTGCATGCTGTTTGTTTTCTTCTACAATCAATACCTTCTTCGGATGCCGGCTCAGCGCATCTTCGAGTTTCCGGAACATTTCCTGCATTTGCTCCAGGGTTACAGGCTTATTAATAAATTCTACCGCTCCGCGTTTAAGGCTCTCTTTTTTAGCATTCATCGAAGACATGATATGCACCGGAATATGCTTTGTTTTAGGATCTCCTTTTATCTCTTCCATTACCTGCCAGCCATCCCTTACCGGGAGCTGTATATCCAGCAAAATAGCTATAGGCATGTATTGCTTTGCAAAAGGTAAAGCCTGATCACCCCTTACGATTACAATTCCTTTATAACCATTTCGCCTTGTAAAAGTGAGCAATGAACCAGCAAAATTTGTATCATCTTCAACAATAAGTACGACCTTATCATTTTTAATTATTGTAGCACGATCATCACCTATTTCGGCTGGAATTAAAGGAACAATATATTCTTCACGTGTTTCATCCGGATTTTCTTCAAATTCTTTGTTTTCTGCTTTTAATATTATTTCTTCATTTTGTTCAGTATAGTACAGGGGTTCAGTATTTTTCATAATAGGGATAGTAACAATAAATTCACTTCCCACACCCGGTTCACTAAGCAGCCGCATATCGCCACGAAGCAGCTTTACTAATTCACGGCTGATAGACAGTCCTAATCCTGTTCCGCCGTATTTCCTTTTTGTAGAGCCGTCTGCCTGCTGGAACGCCTCAAATACCAATCCTTGTTTATCTTTTGATATACCAATACCCGTATCTTTTACCGAGAATTTTATTAATTGCTCATTTCCTTCAATTGAAGCAATATTGAAGCTCACATATCCTTTGCCTGTAAACTTGAGTGCGTTGGAAAGCAGGTTTTTAAGTACCTGTTCCAGTCTCATCTTGTCTGTTTCCATAAGGGAAGGTACAGACGGGCTTATATTGATCTTAAGTTCAAGATTTTTCTCCCTGGCTATTGGTGCAAATAAGGATCGCATATCGTCAGCTATATCACTTACCTTTATATGGCTATACTCTATATCCATCTTTCCCGATTCTATCTGCGACAGGTCGAGTATCTCATCTATCAGGCTTAGTAATCCATTTCCTGAACTCTGTATCACCTTGGCAGATTCTACCTGCTCACTATTTAAATTTTTTTCATTATTCTCTGACAGCAAGCGGGAAAGCAATAAAATAGAGTTAAGCGGTGTACGAAGCTCATGCGACATATTCGCCAGGAATTCTGATTTATACTTCGTGCTAAGCATGAGTTCCTCCGACTTCTTTTGTATATCGAGGTTCCTTTCTGCAATGAGCTGATTTTTCTCTTCCAGCAGCCTTGTTCGTTCTTCCAGCTCTACATTGGCCTGTTTCAATTCTTCCTGCTGCACCCTCAGTTCTTCTTCTGAAGCCTGCAGGCTCTCAGTCTGCGTTTCAAGTTGTGAATTCAAGCCTTCGAGCTCACTTTGTTGTGACTGTAATTCCTCACTCTGGACTTGTGTTTCCTCTAATAGTTCCTTTAGCTTCTTACGGCTTTGTGCACTGTTGATTACAATACCGACTTGTCCGGAGATTACCTTTAAATATTCGATCATGATCTCACTATACTCATGTATCGTGCCTAATTCTATAACTCCGTTTACTTTATTTGATTGAGATAAGGGTATTGCAATGATATTTCGTGGCTTCATTTCACCCGTAGCATAGCTTATAGAAATGTTTTCAGGCGAAACGTCTTTTATTATTATTTCCTTGCCATTTTCGGCACATTGTCCTGCTATTCCAGCTCCTATTTTAATTATTCTTCTTTGATCATTTTGCTCAAAAGCATATCCGCTTTGTAACTTTAAGTTCGAATTGCCCTCTGACAAATAAAATGCACCCACCTGGCTGTTAGTATACTCCGATATGTAATTAATGATACTATCAGCCAATTGTTGCAGATCTTTTTCACCTATCATTAGTTCATTTAGATTCGCAACACCTGTTTGTATCCATTCTTTATCTGATAATGATCTGAATGAATATTCAAGTGACTCACCCATTTTATTAAGCGAAATTGCCAGGTTGCCTAAGCCGTCCTTTTGTTCATCAGTTACCCTAATAGCATAATTACCGGTAGATATTTTATCTGCAATATTTTGTATAATGTCTATGCGTCTTGTTATTTCAGCGTCTTTATTTTCCAGATCCTGCTGCATTTGTACACGGTTATCAATATCCCTATTAACTTTTGTAAAAAAAACAATGGTAATGATAAGAGATAATAAAGCGGCTATAAGTATGAGTATTGGCGTATAGGTTGCGTATAATTCCATGTCGGAATTTCTTGCTTTCAGCAGCAGGTATTCCCTTTCCTCCATTGCTTTGATCAGGATGCGGATATCATCCATATATTTCTTTCCTTCTTCCAGTAATGCTATATCTGGATTTTGATTTGCCCGCCGTGCATTTATCAGTTTTTCAAGAATGAACACACGTTTTGAAATATATCGTTGTAATTGCTCACAACTTTGCTGTTGTACCTGATTGTCTATAGTTATGGATTTTACCTCATTTAAGACATTTTGCGCTTTTTCATGAGCCCCTATATATGGTTCAAGAAAATTTTCTTTACCTGTAAGCAGGTAACCTCGTTGTCCTGTTTCAGCGTCTTTCAATGTAGATACCACATTCTCAAGGCGTTGAATTACCGAATCTGTATGATTTACCAGCTTTGCACTCTCCAGCAAATGCTGAATGCTGAAATAAGAAGCAACTGAACTAACCAACAACAAGAGCAATGATAAACTGAAACCAATAAGCAGGTTTCTTTTAATATTTGATTTCATGGGCGGTTAAATAAATACACCTTCTTTAGGCGCATGGTGTCATTTGCAATTTTGCTCTTTATTATTATGCGTGGAAGTCTATCAGCATTTAAAAATTTGAGTGCATTTAAGGTCCAGGTTAAACTTGAGAAACTGAAAAAGGATGATTTATTCATGGCAAAGTTGGATCTATTATATAGATGCACATTTTTCCCCGATAATTTCTATGATGTCGGTTTTTTAAAACTTGACCAATTCGTCTTATCTTATGTCATGATGGATATGCTATTTAATTATAGTAAAATCATGCCAACTAACCTGTGGCTCTAAATATCTGTCATTATCAGACCTTATTTAGGGCATCTTATATAATGAATCAGACAGAACAATGATAATAAATGCTTATTATCAAATACGAATTCCTATCTCCTTATCACATTTTGAATTAAATGTAATCAATCTTTCACCAGGTAAATATTATCGTGAATTATGGTTGTAGTCAGTATTGGGGCGTAAATTATTCTCCAGCTTTAGTACAGGTATTATTCCCCTATTGTCCCCTGAATGAGTATTAAATAGCTGAAGCCTTTACAATAGCATGATAAAGTAAAAATTTATCTTCCTGTTTCTATAAAATTGACAATTCATTATTATGCATTATTATGGCTACTTTTTTGTTCTACTCAAAATTATTAATCCTGCATTTAATTTGAAGACCTGGCTTCATTTCGATAGTTACTGTCATACAATTTAAAAATAATACCATCTTTAACTATATAGATGAAATCTCCGTCGAATGCTATCACATCCGTCATTTTGTGAGAGGTACCATTTCTCGAAGATCTGTTGATTGATAAAATAGTAATTTCGTAAAGACTGTCCTTTATCATACCCAGCTTATCCTTTGTACAATCAAAATTATTCTTTGCAAAATTTTCAGCGTTAACCTTTTTAATTGAGTATTTCGGGGCATATAAAGCGCCATAATACATAATAACACTATCGCTGTTAAAACATACCAATTGCTTAGAATAAATTTTTATTTCTTCTTCCTCCAATCCATAAATAGCTGAGTATTTATGGCTTATCGCACGCCAGCACTTAAATAAGGTATTTACAATTTTAGTTGAATCTGCTGCCTGCGCATAGCAAGTATTATTACACATTATAACAGAAAATATTGCCAAAACGAATAGATATCGCTTCACTTTAAAACAATGTCTTTTAAATGGAAGCGTTGAAATCCCGGCATCAGCAGAATATTGTTCAGCTCCAGGATGTTCATAGGCTTTTGTGCTCCCGATAGCTATCGGGACTTCTTTGAATAGTCGTTTCATTTTTTTCTACTTTTTAAAATCAGGATTTTTCTGTCTGGCTGATAATTTGACATTCCCCTCACATCCAGTTCGTCCTGGCGACGTTTCATCAAACCTTTACTTACGTTAGGCGCTTTAGAATGAACAAATCTTTTCCAATCGCTCTGTAACTGCTCAAAATCTGCCTGGTTGTTTATGTCGTTTACAATACTGGTTGCTTTTGAAAAACCTCCTAAGTTGTAGGCAAATATGGTCAAAGCATCAAATTCCTTTTGTGTAAGCGGGACATTTATATATTGCTTTACCTGATCTTCATATGCCGGCACTTTCTGCTGAATCAAATGCTCAGCCTCCTCCCATGAGATACCTTTGTTCCATTTAGCCCCTTCACTAAATGGAATAAAAAATCCAAAACCTAACGTGTAGCCACCATCACCCAGAGCGTACAATTCGGGTGAAAAACCTTCCAGCTTTTGCAGCAAACTATATCCATCCTGGGAAAGATGCATTTCTTCAACGGGTGTTCTGTCTTCCTCAATCTTAGGAAGGGTTTGTACTATTTCCGCTTTACTAAAAGGAATATTTTCTGTATTTAATTTAACTAAGGGAAGCGGCGAAATGGCGTCTATATCATCCATTTGAACATCAGGAAGGGTTGGAATGTTTATTACCAATTCCGCTTTACTGAATGGAATATTTTCAATATTTATTTTAACAATGGAAAGGGGCGAAATGGCTGTTATTATATCTGATAGAACATCCGGAAGGGGTGGAATGGTTAATACTATTTCCGCTTTGCTAACAGGAATATTTTCTGTGTTTAATTTTATAAAGGGAGAGGGCGAAGTGGCCGCTATTACTTCCGTTTGAACATCAGGAAGTGGTAGAATGGTTATTATTATTTCTGCTTTACTAAATTGAATATTTTCTGTGTTTAATTTTACAAAGTGAAGGGGTGAAATGGCTGTTATTGTATCCGTTTGAACATCGGGAAGGGGTGGAAG
>CAIMDZ010000129.1 GCA_903839875.1 uncultured Bacteroidota bacterium | reverse complement strand
TGAGCGCTTTTGCCATATTCCTTTGCACTTAGTTCACACTAATATCGTGAATTATCCCGTATTTACTGCATCTTAGAATATTTCAGCAGACCCTATTTACCGATTACACGGTACTTCCTAAATCACAATCAATACCCTTAGCGTTTGAGTTTATTCTATGTTATCCGCCGTTTTCACCGGCGGCTATTCACATTGAATTAAGTCACTGACAATTATGAAGACACCAGCAATGGTGTTGTAAGATTCGCGAATGTAGGGAGAGGTTGTTGGTGACACTAACGACTGCGGAATCAATAATAATTTAAAGCAACTTTTTGGGTCATTAAATAATTCATTTTTTTAATCTCAAAGGCAAAATGCACATAAATTCGGTTTAATATGAGCAAAAATGCATTAGGAAAAAGTTTAAAACCGAGACTTTGAGGTGGGATATGTGGGATTTAATATGTATTGTTCTTGTTTTCAGTTTGTTATTGCAATAGTGTGTATCTATGATAGACACAATGGAGTCTATGATGGTACAGTTTGCTGTCTATCATAGATGTGTAATTTTGTAATGTCAAAAATGTGTTTCACCTTTGTACCGCAAAACAAATAAATCCCTATCATGACAGACAAATTCAAAAAGATAGAGCGCCAATATGTACTCTCAGACAGTACGGTAAATGAATATGGTTTCCGCCTGCTGACATCGGGTTACCAACTGGAAGCCTTTAAGAAAAACCCCATTGGCTATTACATGCACCGCCGGGAAGACGGGATAGTATTGAAGTGGGAAGACCTGTGTGTGGAAGAAGATAGAGTTCTGGGTACGCCAGTGATCAACTTATCGAACGGGAGAGGCGAGCAGACCTTTGATGAAGCGGAGAACGGTTTCCTAAACGCTGCCTCTGTAGGCCATATAATGGTGGTTGAGTATAGTACTAATCCCTCGCTGATGTTGCCAGGACAGACAGGTCCAACAATAACAAAGTGGTATAATAAAGAATGCAGCCTGGTGGATATACCGGGTAACTGTAACGCGCTCACCAAACTGTATGATGCACAGGAAAATGAGATAAACCTGGTAGATATAATACCGCCCGTTATTAAAGTTTTGACATTAGATCCGGTGAAAGAACTAAGTGAGTCATTGCAACTTGCAACCGGCGCAGATGAAAAAATGCTGATCAGCGCAGTGAAAGACCTGGTGGCAAAAACGGATAACCTGGACTTAGAAAATAAAACGCTGCGTAACGACAAGCACTCGCTGCAACAACAACTGGATGAGTTGGTGAGCGCCCGAAATAAATTTGAAATAACCGCACTATTAGACAGGGCGCTTGAAGACAAAAAAGTGACTGTGGAACTGAGGGATAAACTGGCCATAGACTATGCCGCCAACCCGGAAGGATTGAAGTCGCTGATAGCAGCGATGCCAGCATACAGAGCGATAGCGGCTATGCTGAAAAGCAAGCAGGAGGGAAACACTGAAGCACAATGGCAGTGGGATGACTATGAGAATAATGACCCTTCAGGCAATAAGCTAAAAGAGCTGAGGGCTAATGACCCGGTAAGGTATAAGGAGTTGTTTGAAGGGAAGTTTCAACCCCTGAACCCCTAAAGGGGAACCACGCATTAGGCTATGATCGGGTTCTCAACTATTTCAATCTATTTAACTGATTTTATTTTCCAGGGCCGGGTGGAGGTTTTTGCTTCACTTGGGTTTGGGTTGACCTAAGGGTTTTTTCTCTGCCTGTCCCCTGGTTATTTTTCGTGAATTACTTTCAGCACTTTACAATCTTTTTTTCTTAGTTCAATCATTGCCACACCACCAACGGTAATTTGGAAATAGGTAGCAGTTAAAGTATCGCCTTCATTGTGCAATGACCCATAAACCTTCCAAACAGTATCGCCTATCAGTGTTGCCCGATAAGGTTTTTCATCAAGTACAGATATGCCGTAGATAGGCAACCATATTGCTTCTGCTATTTTCTTAGCCGTTTCTGCATCAGGAACGTATCCATTAGGTGGTATGAAGTTATTCTGGGAAAATGAGTAAAACCTCATCAGCATCATACAAACTAGAATTAGGCTGTTTTTCATAATACAATTTCTAAAGGAACACAAGTTACAAACATCAACTATTAATAATCAATTTTTAATCAAAATCAATAATCAATTATGGCAATTCAAAAAGAGATCTGGCAAGATCACATCGAGGGCAACCTGTTTAAGAACAATGAATTCCTGCTGGCATCAACGGATGTGGGGCAGTATGTATTGCAGGGGAAAGTGGTACACATACCCCAGGCCGGTGCATTACCGACTGTGGTGAAAAACCGAACAGTAATACCTGCTACAGTAGTGCAGCGCACGGATACGGACATTACCTATACGCTGATGAATTTACAACGGACCCAATCCTTATTCCCAATGCAGAGACCTTTGAGCTAAGCTACAACAAAAGGGAAAGCGTGTTGTCGGAATATGAAGCATCCTTAAGGCAAACGATTGCTGATAACCTGCTGATAGAATGGGCTCCAACAAGCACGACGGGTACGATATTGCGGACAGCAGGTGGTACTGTCGGAACTACGTTATTAGGAACCACCGGCAATCGTAAAAAATTCACTGTGGACGATCTTAAGAAAGCGCAGCTGGCATTGAGCAAACAAAACGTGCCGATGGAAGGAAGGTATGCACTGATCAGCGCTGATATGTTCCAACAGTTATCAGACGATATGTCGGCTACACAGTACCGTGATTTCAGTGCGGCCTATGATGTTAAAGATGGTGTAATAGGCCGACTGTTTGGTTTCAATATTATGATGCGTAGCGGAGTGGTGACTTATAACAACGCATCTACACCTGTTGTAAATGCTTACGGCGCCACACCAAATGCTTCAGATAATGATGGTGTGCTGTGCTGGCAGACAGGAGCTGTAGAGCGTGCACTGGGGCAGATCACTTTCTTTGAAAAAATCGGAGATCCTACCTTTTACGGAGATGTATATAGCGTGGGTGTACGTATGGGTGGCCGGATCCGCCGTGCAGATGCACTTGGTGTTGTGGCTATAGTGCAGGATGCCGCGTAAAGCCCCAAACCCCTAAAGGGGCTTCACAGGAGAACATAGGTTCAGCGATCATACAAAGATCGGCAGGCTGTGTTACCAGAGGAATCTCACGATTAGAATATTAAATGCGGGAAAATGGATTCGGAAATCAAAATATGGGTGCTTGTTGCGGTGGCGGGAGTTATGGCTACTGTACTTGGGTTTATCATTAAAGTGGTTATGGGGCAGGTGATCAAGCGGCTGGACGAAATAGTGACAGAGCTGAAACAGCTTACCCAGGCTACAACGATACAGGGGCAGCAGATAAAAGGGCTGCAGGAACAGGATGCAGTAATACACGTCCGCCTCAATGAGCATTCATCCCGCCTTCATTTTCTAGAAACAAAAAGCAATTAATAATTAACAATAAACCTATCAAATATGTTTTGTACAAAAATTAAGAACCAATTAAAGGCATTGCTACGTAAGTTTGATAATTATGTGGATGCCCATATTGACACTGCGCTGAAAGTAACTACTGCGCTGAAGAATATTCTTTCCTCGCCAGTGGGGGATATTATCACAGCAATTATTCCGGGTGATATAGACAACACCATAAGGGCGAAACTGGTGGATGCATTGGGAAAGGTAACAGAAACCCTTGCAATAGCGGAAAGCTGTAAGGATATCTCTGATGTAAATGAAAAGCTAAAATGCTTTGTTACGCAGCTGAATCTCAGAGATCCGAATTTACAGGATGCAATTTTGCAAAAGTTAGCCAGTTTGCTGGCCGGGCACCTGGACGGACAACGCCTGAAGCAAAGTTTGTATGACCTGTATACACAGGCGAAGTATGCTGCGGGGAAGGAGTAATGCATTTACTAACGATAGTGCGAAGGGCCCTCTCCCCTGAGTTATGCAGCCAAAGTTACATCCTGTGATTTTCCAAAATCTTATGCGACAGCAAACTGTTTGCTAGTAGTGACTTGCCAGCAAGCTATAGAATGCCTGTCAGCAAGATTTGACAGTTTCTTAAAAGTTGTCAAATCCGGGGAATGGGATCAGCAGCAGAATTCTCATCTAGCAACGGGTTACGAAAAGCAGTTCGATAATAGCACTGACAATAAATAATTAAGGCTGGCCCTTATAAACACTAACTGAGAAAGGCTGATACGTAACGTATCAGCAATTTCAATCAAAAATCAGAACGTAAAAAATGAACACAGAAAACCAATATTTTGAAAATCACGAAACTGTACCTAAACTCTATTTTACGAGTGATGAGCTGGCATTCTTCGATGAACAGAATGCAATGAATCATGCAGAGCAACTGGATGATAAAACAATAATCGCAAAGACGAGGGAAGAGGTTGAGGCTGAACTGGAGAAAATTACGAATGACGAATGGGATGACCTTGACAGTGATCAAGATGATGAATCTGATCTGATTTAGCAAACAGATCAGT
Organism: uncultured Bacteroidota bacterium; assembly: GCA_903839875.1. Taxonomy (GTDB): domain Bacteria; phylum Bacteroidota; class Bacteroidia; order Chitinophagales; family Chitinophagaceae; genus Nemorincola. The sequence continues at coordinate 2,019 of CAIMDZ010000129.1, read as the reverse complement.
GAATTTAACAAAGAGCATTCAAAAACAAATATTGTAAAACAGGGAACAGCGAATTCAGGCATTTAAAGTTTATTCGCAAAGAGCCCGCAACAACAAAATAAAATGGGAAGTGTAAATATTACTTTGGCTAATGGCCAGCTTGGAGGAACACTCCAAACCAATGACGGAATCACCGGGATAGTATTGACAGGGGTTTCAGAAGCAGGTGGCTATACTGTGGGAACTCCGGCGCTGGTGACCAGTATGGCAGATGTTACAACGGCAGGGATAACAGTGGCGCATAATCCTTTTGCAATAAAGCAATTGCAGGAGTTTTATAACCAGGCTGGCAGTGGAGCACAATTGTACCTGATGCTGGTGCCAGATACCATGACTGTTGCGCAGATGTCTGATAATTCAAATGCTAACGGAGCTAAAAAGCTGCTTGACTATTCCGGTGGAAAAATAAAGGTGCTGGGATTGCTAAGCGATGATGTGGCAATAGCCGCTGCAGGAGGAACTATTACAATCAGCCATTCGTTAAATGCGGACGTGTTTACGGCAGCAAGTAATATGAAGATAATGGCTGCTGCGTATTTTGCCGCACAAAAACCTTTCAGGTGTGTAATAGGCGGAACCTCCTATGCGGGTACACCAGGCAGCCTGACAGATGAAACAGCAGGAACGACCAACAACCGCGTGGCAATACTAATAGGCGATACCGAAAGCGGCGCATCAGCTTGTATTGGATTATTGCTGGGTGTAGTATCATCTATACCGGTGCAAAGAAAAGTAAGCAGAGTAAGAACGGGTGCATTGACAAATACTACTGCCTTCCTGGATACTACCGCACTAGAAAGCTCAGGAGGGGATGCAGGGATAATAGCAGGTAAAGGGTATATCACCTTTACAACCTACCCGAATGTGAGCGGATATTTTTTCAGCGGAGACCCAATGCTTACAGCGACCACAGATGATTATGCCATGATGGCGAGAGGCCGTGTAATTGACAAGGCGCATATTTTGGCCTATGCCACCTTTGTGCAGGAAGTAGATGATGAGGTGCCAGTGAATAATGACGGGACTCTTGATGCTGGTTTTTGTAAATGGCTGAGCCAGCAGATAGTGAACCAGGTAAATAATACCATGACAGCGAATAATGAGATAAGTGCTGTAAGCTGTTTTATTGACCCTGCACAGAATATTCTGAGCACAAATCAACTGCATGTAGTATTGAAAATAACACCGGTTGGTTATGCAACGGATATAGAGATAACATTAGGATTTGAAAATCCGGCTAACTAGGGACCTCTCCCCCTGGCCCCTCCCAAAAGCGGTGGGGAGGTGTAACGTAGTTCACAAGTGTTTTAACTTTTAATTTTTAATCTTTTTAATTTTTTCAGATGCCATCAATATCATTTTTTGACAGTAAGGATTGTGAGTGGGCAGATATGACCGTGATGTTTGCAGGGTCGCCACTTACTAAAATACGCGGAGTTAAATACAAAGCCGCAAAAGAGAAGCAATTGCTACATGCCGCAGGAGACGAGCCGATAAGTATTCAGAGCGGCAACCGGACCTATGAAGGACAGATCAAAGTGCTGAAAGGTGCACTGGATGATATGAACCGTGCTGCTATAAACGCTGGCGGGGAGGATATTCTTGATATGCAATTCGATATCGTTATCACCTACAAGGCAAAGGGGACCCGTCTGCTTCAGACCGATACAATGGTGAGTGTGGAAATTAAGGGCTTTGAAAAGGGTTGGGATCAAGGTGCGAAGAATATGGATGTGACTCTGCCGATAGTATTTATGCGGTTAGTTACGGAATAAGACCATTATCATTAAGTACATTGTTCAACACATTTCTTCGATTTATTTAAATTATTTTATGGATACTATACACAGCGTCTTAAATAATGCAGCATAATTTTCTTAGTTCATCGTTAGGCTTTTTCCAAATTTCCATTTGTTTCTTTATGACACAAAGCAATTCATCCAATGTGCTGAAATATTTGTTGTGGGTGCAAACCCTCCT
>CAIMDZ010000128.1 GCA_903839875.1 uncultured Bacteroidota bacterium | reverse complement strand
TTTAAGACGCTGTGTATAATGTAAAAAATAGGGCGGTGAGTTGACTTGCCATGACTGGTTTCCCCACGCGTTTCCTTTTTAGGAAAATTGTCTTGTTGCGCTTTGGCACTTAACCCAACAAATACAATCAACAAACTAAGAATAATCTTTTTCATAAGTAATTATATAGATCATTGCAAAATTAAATCAAAAATACAGCCGCGCCAACTTTCATGGCGAAGTTTCTATCCATATTAAATGGCCTCACTGCCTTTCCAGGTCAATCAGCATAGCTTTTGCTTTTTCATTTCCCGGATGTTTTTTAACAAGGTGTTCCAGACACTTCTTTGCCAGTTCCGGTTTATTATTGTTATGGTACCATACTGCAAGGTTAGTGAGGTTCTGTTCATTATCGGGGTCAAGGCGGTCAGCACGCATCATGTATTCAAAGGCCAGCCCACTGTTCCCCTGCTGCATGTAGAAATTGCCAAGATTGGTGTTGGCGCTCACATTCGATGGATTTTCACCCACCACAAACTGCAGCACTTCAAGCCCTTCCTCTTGCCTGCCGTGTGCCAGCAGACACACTGCATACTTATTCTGAAAATCGAGCGAGTATTTCCATATTTCCACAGAGCGCCGGTACCAGGGTAGTGCATTATCAGGTTGCTGCAACTCCATGTATGCCTCGCCCAGCCTGTATGCTGTCCATGCGTCGCTAACATCCTCCGGCTTTAGTTTCTCGGCATGGCTCAATTCAGTCTTATATTCCTTCAGCAGATAATAAACCCTTATATAGTCCCTGTTTTGCTTTTTATTCCACTCATCATCTACCTGCTTGCTCAGATACAGCAACGCCGAATCCAGCAACTCCCTTGATTGTGCATAACGCTCATAAAATTCCATGTACCCCCGCGCAATGGTAATCGCATCGGGTTTATCATTGTTAAAACATTTCAACCCAAGGAAAGCGGTAATTTTTTTCGCCATCGTATCGGCTACCGGGCGCTTGCGGATGTAATGGTCCGTCACAGCCACGTGGGGTATGTCTATGCTGCCGTTGCGTGGCATATGACAGGTGATGCAATCATTGTTTTTTGTTGCGCGTAGCTCAGGCGTCTCAGAACATTCATGCTTACCCTGCTTTTTATCGTGGCAGCTCTGGCACGCATCGAGGTACTGCGTATGTGCTGTGAACTTTACACTCACATGCGGGTTGTGACAATTAACGCAGCTCATCTTGCCGGATTCTAAAAAGCACCTGCTTTTTTTCATCCGCTCCACATGCGATGCCATAATCATTTTATCCTGCGCTCCTTTATACTCAGGCATAAACACATTCATCACCTCGCTCAGTTTCATTCCCGGCCGGAAGTCATAAAATGTCTTTCCGTCATTGAGTACTGCTATCCCCTGCAGGTGGCAGCGCTGGCAGATGTTATTCTGCAGCTCTGTAGAAAGCCTTCTTGGGTTCACAATAGAATAGTCCGGCCCCTTTGAAGTATCAACAGGTACTACAGTCTGCCGGTCATGCACATGAATGCTGCCCGGCCCATGGCAGCGCTCGCAGTCTATCCCGGTTTTTATTTCAATGTATTTATTCTCACTGTTCGTTACAAACTGCGGATATCCATTGTGGCAGCTCATACACTCCAGTTCAATCAACCGCTGAAACCTTGTGCTGGCACCCTTCTCAAAACCCGGAGCAAGGTCCCACCTATGCTTTTGAGTGTAAAAAGTTATCGGTGCCTGGTATAGGTACCCGTTTGTATTAAAGATATGAGAATTGGTATGCTGCCCTGATCCAACAATATAATTTACCTGCTGTATCCTTTTATGCACCGTATCTGTTCCCTCAACCCTGAACTCCATAATGTAGAAAGAATCTCTGTCCCAGTAAGGTTTGTAATAAAAATCAAGCGCGGAATCATAAACGAGTGCATGTGCCGGAGAAAAATCAGCCGCCGACTTTTCCTTTGCAGCCAGCCCGAATGATTGCCCCATACCTGTCTGAATAAAAGTCTGGTAAACACTTTCGTGGCACATCCGGCAGGTTTGCATCCCCACATAGTGTGCTGATGTATCATACACATTCTTCCAAAGGGATGTTTCACCCTTATTCGTTCCCACGTTGCGGCAAAAGAATGCGGGCAATGTTATGGCGAACAAAGCAATTACCAAAAGTATTTTTCGCAGGGAGCGGGATGACATTCGGTTTCAAAAATAGGAGAAAAGTGGAGGTGTTTCTAGGATTAGCGTAATTTATTGTGAGCACTTCCTGCTACTCAGTTTCTATAACTGCAAAGGCTTTTTTAATATGGAGCCTTGAAATCCATACCCTGGAGTTGTTGGGATTCACATCAAATGAATCCAATATTCCACCGCATCTTACGGTTTTTCCAATAAAATCAGAAGGGTCAATTAGGTTTTTGTAGGAGAAATACTCAAAGCAAAGGATATTTATGTGTTTGTTATTGGCAGCAATTACAGAGCCAGAGAAGTCGCCTTCCTTTCTTTCAAACTTCAATGAATTAAACGCTCTATCGGAGGAACTGTCAACGCAAGGATAGGCAAACATGACAAGTTTTTGTCCGACATATTTATTGGTATTTTTTTTAAAAACATCATGTGTCATCTGGCCAAGTGTTACCATGCCCGCTGCTGCATAAATGTTTGCGTAAATTATAACTGCTCTTAGATCTGATGTATCCTTTTTTTTAGATGCAAGCAGATTGCTTGTTTTATTAAATGCGGTTTTGAAATCTTCTTTTTCTAAAAAAGGGATAACGGTTTCCAAGTCCTTATAAGTGATTACCTGCCCATTAACTGAAGCAGCAAAGATCACTGCGAATACAAATATTGAAAGGGATCTCATAAAACGGATAGTTTTGATTTTTGATAATGCATAACAATAAAAAATAGTGAGACCATATCAAATAGTGAGACACTGTCTCACTATTTGATATGAGCGGCTTTGCAAAAATAAATAAGGCTTAGTCAGTCAATTTTTTTAAGAATGATCCTATTGAAAATCACCCAAACCTCACCAGCGTATACTTCGCCTTCCCCTTCTGCACCAGCAGGTAGTGTCCGCAAAGCAAATGTTCTAATTTTATCTTAAAGTCCATTGCTGTCACCTTCTGCCTGTTGATGCTGATACCACCGTTTTGCAGCATCTTTTTAGCTTCGCCTTTCGATGAAAGAATATTACTTTCTGCAAGGAATGTAATCAGGTCAAGCCCTTCACTGAGCGCATTCCTGTCACCAGTTACCTCAGGTTCTCCAACCACATCCAGCAATTGTTTTTCACTAAGCGAATGCAACGAATCTGCCGACTTACCGAATACAATTTCAGTGGCTCGTTTCGCAAAAGCCAGGTCTTCCTCGCTATGCACCATTATGGTCATCTCTTCAGCAAGCGCTATCTGCAGCTTGGCCAGGTGCGGTGCGGCTTCATGTTCCGCAATGAGGGCTTTCAGTTCTTCCACCGGTTTGAAAGAAAATACCAGCGCCATCTTCGCGGCATCGGTATCTGCCATCTTCCGCCAGAACTGGTAGAACTGGTAGGGTGACGTTTTATCCCTGTCTAACCAAACGTTCCCGCTTTCCGACTTTCCGAATTTACTGCCATCACTTTTAGTAATGAGCTTGCAGGTGAAGGCAAAAACATCGCCTCCGCCTTTCCGGCGGATAAGTTCAGTGCCGGTAACTATATTACCCCATTGATCAGCGCCGCCCATTTGCAGCAGCACATTTTTTGTTTTGTTCAAATGGTAAAAGTCGTAGCCTTGTATCAGCTGGTAAGAGAACTCAGTAAACGACATCCCGGTCTCCAGCCGGTTCTTCACCGAATCCTTCGCCATCATATAGTTTACCGAAATGTGCTTGCCAATATCACGGATAAATTCAAGAAAAGTAAAGTCTTTGAACCAGTCGTAGTTATTTATCATCATGGCTGCATTGGGCACAGAGTCATTGAAGTCAATGAATTGCTCCAGTTGCTTTTTTATGCAACCGCAGTTGTGCAGAATACTGTCCATGTCCAAAAGGATACGTTCCTGCGACTTTCCTGAAGGGTCGCCTATCATACCTGTTGCGCCACCTACCAAAGCACATGGTTTATGTCCCGCACGCTGTAGCCGCATCAGCAGGGTTATGGGCACGAGGTTACCCACATGCAGGCTATCGGCTGTAGGATCGAAACCAATATAGCCCGATGTCATTTCCTTTAGCAGTTGCTCTTCTGTACCCGGAATAATATCCTGCAACAGGTTCCGCTCCCGTAATTCCGCTATCAAATTCATCAAAATAATTTTTACCTGAAAAGAGGCAAAAATACTGTTAAACGACCTGCCTACGCGCATATTAATTAATAATTATATTCTGTGTAATATTTTTTATTTTAACAAACCATATAATTTGAATGGAGATTTGTTTCATTATTCCGAAATTTGTTTCTACCTTTCGGTACATTTTTGATTAAAAAAATATTAGCGTTGAAAAGATTTTTACTATCAGTCGCTCTGTTACTTCCATTGTGCCTGCAGGCGCAGCAGGACCATCACGAAATTGGCATTACAGCCGGTGTATCGAATTATTATGGTGATCTTCAGCCAAAATTCTTCGCATCCTATGGCTACCACCCTATGGGGGGCATTGTCTATAAATACTTCATGAGCCCGCATATCGGTATCAGGCTCGGGGCATCTTATACCAGCCTATCGGCGGCCGACAGCAATAGTAATATTCCTGTTAACGTTGCACGTAACCTGAGTTTTGCAACGCATTTGTTTGAAGTTCATGGCGCATTGGAACTGAATTTGTGGCCTATTGAAATTCTAAAAAGAAAAGTAACACCCTATATCTTTGGGGGTATCTCTGTTTTCTATTTCAATCCTTATGCCGAAGATACAAACGGTAATAAAGTGTACCTGAGAGCATTAAGCACCGAAGGACAAGGTCTGCCGATGTATCCCGACCGCAAGCAGTATAGCCTTGTTAATATGGCTTTCCCGTTTGGTGCTGGTATGAAATTTTTCATCGGACAAAGAATCATGCTTACCGGCGAAATGGGATTCAGGTATACCAACACAGACTATCTTGATGACGTCAGCAAGTCTTATGTAAACCTCGATACATTGCAGCAATATAAAGGCAAGCTGTCAAGGGCTATGTCTTACCGTGGTAATAAAGTAGTTGGTTGGGACCATACTAATCCTAACTATGGCTTTCAACGCGGAGACAGCAAGGCTAATGACTGGTTTTGGTATGCCAATATCACAGCAACCATATATTTCCGTGCCTTTGGAAACCCAAAAGAGTACCTGAAAACCAAGTGCCCGGTTTTCTTCAGGTAATCGCAGTATTATTTCCGGTTTAACATTTTTTTTAAAAATTACTGGTAAATATTGAAGTTCTGTGACAATTTCAGTAGTTATTGTATCGTACATTTGTATCGGGTATATTTTTCATAAGGTGTAAGTAAGGCTTCAGTATAACAGCTGAGGCTTTACTTTTTATTAAAGGTTCCCGACCACTTATTGAATATAGAGGAATTTAAAGTACACATTACTTTATTCATGCTTTATCCGGTTAACAATTATTAAACAGGCAAAAAGTTATTATCCTGTTATTGATTGGTATTCATATCATTAGTTTGCAAAGATGCCATATATTGCCAGGTATTTCCAAAATTTTTTATGAAAAAAGCACCTTATTCTTTAAAGGAAGCCCAGCAACTTTGCTGTGATTATCAATACCTCGAAGGACAACCATTTGAAAACGGCAGCAATTCCATAATTGAACGTGTTACCATTACGCCATTTGATGAAATAAATAAGCAGCGATTTCTCATTTTTTATTTCTTATTCAACAATGCCGAAAGCGCGCTGGCACAGGATTACAGAGGTCTGCTCTTTGATGTTTTGGTAATTGCACGGTCTGTTAATGACGAGCATGAGTTGCTGCAGGAAGATATCATCACCTGGCTGACCGCAAATAAAAACCTGGTCCCTGAACAGACAATTAATTCTGTTTCCTGATTTCCGTTACCGGCCTGAAAAGTCAATTATTTCAGAAGTTGTACACACACAAATACGATAGCTCCGTTATTACCGGAGCTATCGCCTGAATTATCTTGAAAAAGGGAAAATCTATTTTACCTCTGCAACCAGCTTTTTGAATGATTCGGGTTCATTCATGGCAAGGTCGGCAAGTACTTTACGGTTGAGGTCTATGCCTTTGTCTGCAAGCTTACCTATGAACTGGGAGTAGCTCATACCTTCTTCACGAACGGCTGCGTTAATACGCACGATCCACAAAGAGCGGTATTCGCGCTTTTTGAGTTTACGGCCCATGAATTTATATCCCTGGCCTTTTTCCAAAACGTTTTTGGCAACCGTATATACGTTTTTACGTTTACCGTAGAAACCTTTGGCTTCTTTCAGTATTTTCTTTCTTCTCGCGCGCGATGCAACTGCATTTACGGAACGTGGCATATCAATTTAAATTTAAACCGCAAATCTCTGAAGGGACCTGCATTGTTTTTAATAAAATTATTTCAATTATATTACTACTCTTCTACACAAAAGGGGTTATCCCTTCAGGCACAACATGCGTTTCACCAAGGCCTCATTGCTTGGGTGAACAAGACCGTGCTGGCGCAAATGGCGCTTGCGGGTCTTTGATTTTTTGGTCAGCAGATGGCTCTTAAAAGCCTTGTACCTGCGGATCTTACCTGTACCGGTAACTTTAAATGTCTTTTTAGCACGGGAATGCGTCTTCACTTTCGGCATAATCTGTCAAATTTGGGATTGCAAAGGTAGTATAATTTTTTCATTACAGATTGAATTGTTTGGATTTTTTTTAGGGCGTGTAATATCATGGTTCAAATCACTCATATGATGATAGTTTTTGCCCAAACTGTATTGCTGCTATCACCTTCAGTGGCCATGGCACGCTTAGAGTGAAGTAAAAATGGGCTTACTACCTGCAAATACAAACATAAAAAAAATGTTTGAAAAGGTTTGCTTTTGAACGGTATAACTTCAACGACATATCTTTTGTCATCTTGAGCCCTGTTGACCGCCTCCGCCGTGGCGGAACGATGGCATAAGGAGTGCAACGACGAAATCTCGCTTTTTCAGCAGGACCGTTAGAGGTCCGGATTGCTATTAGGCAGTTCATAAGCCCAATAAAGAACCTGTCGTGGCAGCCCTGCCGAACCATGGCAGCCTCGAGCCCATGCACACCCCCCGGAATCAAGGCTCACGCCACAAGCTGCAAGCCCCATCCATGTCGTCATTTCGAGGAAAGTGTTTGCTAGAACACGAGCGCAGCTCCCTTCACAAAATGAGTGCTGCGTAACACATTCCCTCACACAACCACAAAAATATTTCCCGAAGGGAAAAAACTCCCCTCTTTTTTTCAAAGAGGGGATAGACTGAAATCGGCGACGGCCGAATTTCAGGCAGGGGTGATCCACACTCGCCCCGGACAAACCTTTTATTGCGCCAGCAATACCCGCGCAACACAACTCCCCTCTTTTTTCAAAGAGGGGACAGCCTGAAATCGGCGACGGCTGTATTTCAGGCAGGGGTGATTGACTCGCTCCTCCCCAGCAACATGATGATACCAGGTCAATTTTGCAAGCAGTGCTTGCAAAATTACATTTTCCCGAATATGCTCGCCTATTACATTATTTTCTAATTTTGCAAGCGGCGCCTGCAAAATTACATTTTCCTGAATATGATAGCTTATTATATTATTTTCTAATTTTGCAGGCGATGTCTGCATAATTGCAAGTTCAGGATAAGCAAGCGCAAAATCACGCATATAGCGAAGGTTTCGCGACGAAAACCCACGCATTTCAGGGAACTCATTTTTAAGGTCCTTTGCCAGCGATTCAACCACCTTGGTGCCCCAGCCTTCAGAATTTTCCTGTTCAGATATCGTTTTCCCAATTTCCCAATACACAGCCAGCATCTGCGCATTAAGTGTCAGTGCAGCTTGTAATTGTGCCTGTCTGATTTTTTGTTTCAGGCCCTCTATCACAACTGCATATTTTTTTGAAAAATCAGTGATCATGTTTAATAGCGATCATTTACAAAAGTCCTCAATGGCTCCACAACCATGCCGGGCCCAAAACTTTGCACCGGAAACCACTGGTCCAAGTCCGCTTGGTCCTATTATTTGCAAGCGTCTCGCTTGCGAATCAGCCACTACTTCCCCCTCAGCAACTCCTCCAAAAACTTAATCTTTTCCCGCTCCATCTCCAGCATCCGCTCATAAAGTTTTTTGTTTTCCTCCATCGCTTCAATGTATTTCTCCAAAGGATTGAAGGTATTAGAGGAGTGGTTACCTTGAGAAGTTACAACTGCACCTTCAAAGTTGTTCTGTATATTATTTATGATCGCTTCCTCATTAAAATTCTTCAGCGATTCCACAGTCATTTCCAGCGCTGCAGCAATTTTGTCCAGCTTATCATCCTCCACCATTTCGCTACGCTCAATCTTCGATAGTGCACTCTGTGTAATACCAAGCTGTTTTGCAAGGGTTTCCTGCTTCAGTCCTTTCAGGGTACGTATCTTTTCTATTTTCCTGCCCATGTGCGGTTGTGGTGTAATTGCTGTTTTTGGAGGCATGGCGTTGGTGGCTTTTTAGAAAGTGATAAAATAGTCCGTTCTGATACTAAAGTATCATGCGAAAAGTTTTCGTCTCACAAAAGTATAAAGTTATTTCGCCAAACAAAAACCAACCATCATGAACAGCAACAATTATCCAGGCTTCCCATTCCCGGCAGCAGAGTTGGTCGAGTACATCGTCGGCATAGATTTCGTAGTCGTCTCCACCATCAAAAAACTCATATACAGGCACAACACCAATCCAACTGCCCCCTTCTGCCAGTGGCTCAACAGCCACGGCATCAAAGACATCACCCCAGAGGCCGGAGATATGATCATTGACATCTACACCAAACTAAAATAATTGCCCCTTGGCTGGTATGCCATACTTCTTTCAACCGCCTTAGCTTTTTCAGCGAAGGCAGTTTTTAACCGCCATAGCTTTTTCTATTAGCAGCCATAGCCATTGGCAAAGGCGGTAGCGAAGGCGGTCAGGTATGGCACACCTGTGCGCAAGCTTCTCTCGCGAAATAATGCCCCCACTGGTCCATGCATCGCACTTGGTATTCATCTCCGCAAGGGACCCTTGCAAAACACAACTCACTGCGAATTGTTGCACCCCTCAACAGCCTGTCCCGCTTTTCTTTCGGGAGGGCGCATGTGGTGGTGGATTATACCGTATACTATCCGAATGGATCCCTCTGGGACAAAGCTTTTGTCCACTAAAAGGGCAATGACATGTTATCCTGTCTATCCTGAAATCCCAAAAATCGTGTTCGAAAATCTATCATAAATATTCCTCCCCGCTCCAGTCCTGCATTTTCAAAATATTTATCCACAAAATTTGGATATGTCAATTTTTATTCCTATATTTGGGGCTGTTTTTCCATTAATATTATCACATTACCTATAGCGCCATTTTATGAACACTAATTATTGAAATATAAAACAAATTTAATGTTACGTAAGAAAATGAAGGGGAGAAAAAGGGGAAGAAATGGGGAATTTTATTATTGTAACTACCTCATTATCAACTATAAATAACAAAATTTTATTCACAGCAAAAAATGGGGAATTTTGAAAAAATCATCAAATCATGAACAATACAACAATATATAATCAACACATTGTAGGGGCCGACCCATGTGTCTGCCCCACTCGCGCAGGTCAGATAATACCGGGCAGATCCCCCCATTTATGCAAAATGGCAGTAAACAAAAAACATCGTGTCCCGATTTTTCATCGGGGGGATTATCTAACCAATGTGTAAACACATTTCAGGACGATGCAAACCAATGTGTAAACAGATTTCAGGACGATGCAGGGCGAGACAACACATTGACTATTTACCATATTTTACCTTTTTTTTACCTTTTATTTACCTTTTTTGGAAGTAAATTTTTACCTTTTTACATTTCATTATTAGTCAATTAACTGGTAATCAATGTTTTGTATCATCAAAAAGTAAAAACCTCAGTGTATCGCAGAAATTTTTACCTTTTTCGCAGAAAACTGCATGTCCGGCAAGCAATCCTTGACGCCCACCGGGCTGAATAGAAGGGATTGTCCTGCATTACACCAGCCCCACAATGCAGAAACTGCCAACTTCGCAAATTGCAAACTGCCAACTGTCTGTTACCTGCTTTTTAAAAAACCTACACTTTCTATCCTTTCATTTATTAATTTTACCACCACAGAACGATTATGAGCATGGCGATATTAAAATTCAGGGTTTATTGGGAAGAGGACGACCAAACCTATAGGGATATTGAGCTACAGGGCAACCAAACCTTTATGGATTTTCATAAGGCCATATTGGTGAGTTTTGAATTCGACAGCAAACATCCGGCTTCCTTCTATGAAAGCAATGATAAATGGGCCTATGGACGGGAATTGAATTCGGAGGTGCTGGTGAATAAGAAGGACGCGCCTGCCCTTTCGATGATAAAAACCCCGGTTTCGGCTTTGGTGACGCTGCCTGATCAAAAATTTATATATGTATATGACCCTGCCAAAAAATGGACTTTCCTGGTGGAACTGATAGGCGTGAACAAGGAAGAAACTCCGAGAAGGGTATACCCGTTCATTTTACGCAAGGAAGGCATTGCCCCTGCCCAATATGGCATAAAGGGTGTGAGCCACGATAAGATTATGGAAATAGAAGAGAAGTATGACCTGGGCGCGGAAGAAATGGCGGAAGGTTTTGGCGACGAGGGTGAAGGCGAAGCCGAAGCAACCGAGACTTTTACGGAAGAGGAAACTGGTGGGTTTGAGTAACTGTTGACAAGTTGATTTGTTGATAGGTTGACTAGTCGTTGATAGGTTGATTTGTTGACTAGTTGATACGTTTACAAGTCGTTATTCAAAGCCTCTGGTTTTGCGATGTTTTTTCATTCAGTTTAATGATTAACACACCCCTGACCCCTTCCTAGAATAATGGCACTAACTTAAATGAATTAAAAAACATCCCCCTGCCCCCTTCGCCAACGCACAAGGTCAACGCTTAAGGGGGAATACGCCTGAATCAACCTTTTGGTTACAGGTCTTAGATCAGCTTTCTTTCCTTAAGTTAGTGAAATTACTCTTCAGAAGGGAAGTGTAACCTGCCCTTCGCGAGGATTACCCTTATTGTTTGTTATCTCAGTCAATTTATTAACCTATCATCAAATCAACTATTCAACTATTCAACTATTCAACCTATACCAATACTCAATATAAATTAGTCTAACCTCATTTACCTATAAACCCCGGCCCTAAAGGTAGGTGCTATTACCGACCCTTATTTTTCGGGACTAATTTAACTTAAGTATTGGTATTATCAACTTATCAACAAATCAACCTATCAACGACTAGTCAACTTATCAACCAGTCAACATGTCAACCAGTCAACAAAAAACAATCTATGTTATAGCAGGGCCTACTGCGGTGGGTAAAACGGCTGTGGCTATAGAACTGGCATGCCGGTTGGGGACTTCGATAATTTCGGCTGACAGCAGGCAGTGCTACCGGGAAATGAGTATTGGTACAGCCAGACCTTCATCTGAGGAATTGCGGAGGGTAAAGCATTATTTTATTGATGAGTTCCCGGTGACACAATTACTATCGGCTGCTGATTTTGAAACCCTGGCGCTCAAATACCTGGATGAAATATTCGCAACTCATATTGCTGCGGTAGTGTGCGGTGGTACAGGATTATATATTAAGGCGCTATGCGAGGGACTGGATGAAATGCCGGAAACAGATCCTGTGATAGTTCGGCAGATTACAGATGAATATAAGCTGCGCGGGTTTGAGTGGCTGCAGCAGGCTGTGAAAAAGGAGGATTCAGAATTTTACGGGCAGGGAGAAATTAATAATCCGGCACGTATGTTGCGTGCGCTTACTTTTATCAGGACAACTGGCGATAGTATAGTGAGATACAGAACCGGCGCCAGAAAACAACGGCAGTTCAGGATTATAAAAGCCGGACTGGAATTGCCGCGGGAAGAATTGTACAGGAGGATCAATGAACGGGTGGATCTGATGATGGCGCATGGATTGCTCACCGAGGTGGAACAACTATATCCGAAACGTGAGCTGAAGAACCTGCAGACTGTGGGGTACAGCGAACTGTTTGACTTCCTGGACGGGAAATGCACGCTTGCGGAAGCTGTTGACAAAATAAAACAGCATACCCGCAACTACGCGAAGCGGCAGATGACCTGGTTTAAAAAAGATAAGGAGATCACATGGTTTGATGCCAGGGAGCAGGATGTGGTGGAAAGGATACTTTCAGCCGGCAATAAGATTTGACAGCTTTTTTAAAGTTGTCAAATCTAACACCTGTTAATAAATAAATGGGATAAAAACTCACCATGCTTTTCCACCCGTAGTACCTCTGAATTCTTTGGGCTTGATGATGGTAAATACCCTGGAAATATTGAAGCCAAAATGCAGCGCACCCTTGCTCCAGCTATCGGTTGTCTGGCCAATGGAAGTGCGGTCTGTGAGTCCCTGTGAATTGGTAACCATCAACTGGAACACGTGGCCGCCTGTTTCTAAGTCCACACCTAAAGACAATGCATTGTAGGTTTTTTGACCACTTACCGTCAGATCAGCATTTGTAACGCGGTAGTAGTATTCGCCGGTAATAGCAATGCGCTTGTTTAATTTTATTCTGCCGCCAATGCCAATAGCAATAGTATTGTTGGAGAATTTAGTACTGTCCACCAGGTTGTAATGGACGATTGTGGGCATAATCTGGAGGGATATGCGCTCGCTGAACTTGCGGGCAATCAATAATTGGTTGGTATAGTACAACCTGTTGCTGAAATACCATTTGGTACTGTCGGCAGCAGGCAACTGAGGGGCAGGTGTTGTTTGCATGGAAACGGAACCTGCATAACTTAAGCTGAATGGCATGCCGTGTTGTTTCTGACGGAGCAGTTTAATTTTAGCAAAGCCGTCATCCTCTTTATTAAAAGTATTATGGGCAATGCCGGCCATCAGCCATTTGGTAATACCATAGTCAATACCGATCCTGGTGGTGGCATTGTCGAGGCCGTAGAAATTCTGGGAACCCTGGTCTATCCGGCCAAAGCGGTGGGAGATACGGAAATCAAGTACGCCGGCACCCAGGTTCTCAATACTGCTGCCGTTAATAATGCGGGTGGCTTTGAAAATATAAGAAACATATTCTTTCTTATTAGTTGGGGTGCCGCTGTTAAGAATATCCA
Organism: uncultured Bacteroidota bacterium; assembly: GCA_903839875.1. Classification (GTDB taxonomy): domain Bacteria; phylum Bacteroidota; class Bacteroidia; order Chitinophagales; family Chitinophagaceae; genus Nemorincola. The sequence continues at coordinate 12,469 of CAIMDZ010000128.1, read as the reverse complement.
TAAGGCTGTCTGCCTGGGCATGGGCAATGGTAATAACACCCGAAAACAGGATGGAAAGAAGTACAATTTTGCGCATAAAAAAAGGAAATGAAATTTGAGATTATTTTTTTGAAAGGTCACAATCCAGTGAAATGGAAACTACTTTATCTACCTTATCTGCAACCACTGCAGGGATCGTGATATTTACATCCTTCAGCTTAACCGGGAATTTGGCATTTACTTTAAGATTGGGCCCTTTTACCGCGATTGTTCCGGGTACTGAAACATCAATAGTAACACCATGTATGGTAAGTTTGCCGGAAACCGTAGCATTGTAGGTGCCGTCGGCGGAGAAGTTTACCTGGCTGAGGTTTGCGATGGTTCCCTTAAATTCGGATTTAGGAAATTTATCACTCTCCATGTAGTTTTCATTAAAATGTTCCTGCATAGACTCCCTTTCGAATTTGAAGCTCTTAATGAGCACCTGGAACCTTACATCACCCGTTTTGGCATCAATGATAGTAGCAACTTCATTATTCTTGCCCTCAATTTTCTCAGGAGAAGCTTTTGTTGTTGCATCGAAATATATTTTGCCTGTGCGGGTCATGTAGGTCTGGCCATACGTACTACCTGCAAGTGCAAATAAACAAATTGTAAGAAACAGCTTTTTCACTTGAAAATTATGTCTTTTTAATGGAAGCATGGAACTCCCGGCATCAGCAGAATATAGTTCAGCTCCGGGATTTTTATAGGCTTTTGTGCTCCCGATAGCTATCGGGACTTCTTTGAATGGTCGTTTCATTTATTATTTATTGGTTAACTTTTGTAAGAAATTAATTATTAGGTGCACCTTCATTAACCCAGCGGGTTATTTTATTAATATCACAATCAGATAATTTCGGGAGGTTTTTAGGCATATTATTATGGCCCCTTGTAGGCTGCCAGGTGATATCTGTAACCAACGCGCCACTGGCAGCATTGCCCTGAAGAACGGTAACAGAACCGGAATAATCAAACCCGCTTGTAGCGGCGCCGGCCGCATCGTGGCAGCCACCGGCAATGGTACAATTGGCAGTTATGATTGGCAGGATATCCTGCGAGTATTTGATGGCAGAAGTATCGCAGGTAACAGTAGTGGTTGGGTTAGGATATAACTTATCGTATTTGTCGTTGTAACAGCTGCTGACAGCGAGGAATAAAACAGCTAAAATTATCAGTCTTTTCATGTAAATACTATTTGATTTTGCTTTCAAAAACGCTGCAAAGGTAGTTTTATTTTATCACACAATCGGTAAGCGACACTCCGGTAAGCCCATTTCCGGAACAAAAGCCTTTTATTACCACTTTTTGCCCTTTTACGGCAGTTGTTCCTTTATCGCGCATAGTGCATTGAACACCGGCCATTGGGTCGCCGGTCTGTAATATTACCATGATGCCACCATCCTGATTAGTGTCTATTTCATTAATGGTCCCGGATACTTCTATTGCTTTTTTTAAGAACATGGAATCAGCGGCTTTTTCATTTTTACCGTATACCAGAGAAAGTGAATCGGCGGTGATAAGAATTCCTTGTGCATTTTCAACTTTCGGGTGGGGTTTGAACCATACATAAATACCGGCAGCTACGCCAATTAGAATAAGCAGTATGCCGCCAACTAAAAATTTTTTGAACATTATGTATTTATTAGTGTACAACAAAAATACCTAAAAAAATGTGCCCTTTGCATTGATGCAGATCAGCAATGTTACTGATCTTAATTTTCACCCATGTCATAACCTTGTTTTCCCGTTCTGCAGGCTGCACTTTCGCAATTAAAATTATTTGTATTATATCAAGATGAATTCAGGATGTCACTGTGAGTATATTGCCGCTAATGGTAGTCTTGTATTTTGTAAGGGCAGATGGTGGCGGACCACTAATTACCGCCCCGGTTGATGCATTAAAGGTTCCGCCATGACAAGGACAAACCACCTTTCCGGCCGGGGCATTATAGCCTACGGTGCAGCCTGCATGCGTGCAGGTAGCAGACAATGCTTCGAAAGCACCTGTGCCCGACCTGATCACCAATACGCCATTTACGACCATGTAACCACCCACGGTTTCGAGGGCGGTATTGGTTGCATTTGTCAGATCTAGTGTGAAGTTCACGTTTGCAGGCCCGCCAAAGCTTTGTTTAGAACAGCTATCTAAAACAGCGGCGGGTACCAATGCCAGTCCGCAGAGGGCAAAGGTTGTCTTCAGGAAGTCTTTTCTTTCCATCAATAATTATCTTTTTAGAGGATGATGTAAAAATAACGTGTAGGTACATTCATTATTGTGTACGAATATTGTTTAACAAATGTTTATGGAAATTACTGCCCAAAAAGAAAAGGGATATGCTGGTAATCTATTCAATAATACCGGGGCTATTTGAGGAATTTACTCAACTACTTTTTTCCCTGTACGATAAGCCGTACCATTAAAAACAGAAACTACTTCACCATTTTCATTGGAAGTAGTGACGGTATAAAAACTGGTCTTATTACCGGTATGTATCTCCCGTGCTTCAACACTCAATACCTCTCCTGCCTTTGCACCACGGATAAAACTGGTATGCACATCCAAAGCCAGGCTTACGAGGCCGTGAGAGTTGCATGCGAAAGCAAATGCGCTGTCGGCGCAGGAAAAGATAATACCGCCATGCACTATACCATGCCCGTTGAGCATTTCTTCCCTGATGGTAAAATGCAGTTTGCAATACCCTACCCTGTATTCGTCAATCACAATACCCAGCCATTGGCTGAAGTAATCTTTGTTGAGCATTGTTTCGAGAATTATCCACGGCCCTCCGGATGAATCGGCACCTTGTTCCGGGAGGTGTTGTTTGTTTTCCATTTTGTTCATTCAGTATTTACTGCACATAGATCTCATCGCAGGCAATCATTGGATTTTTCCCTTCCCTGTAGCGCCATTCGGGCAGTAATTTTAGATTTTTTGCATTGACCCTGAGATACCTGATCGGGAAGGATTTTTCCATGGGCACCATGAACCTGTATTCGTGCAGCGATACCTCGTAATGCTCTTCATTTTTTGGGGTGTTGGCCGCTTTGGCTATCCGGTATTCCCCGGACTTGTCCTTTACCATTTCGGTTGCAGACTGGAAGTGCATTCCGTCGTTCGACCATTCCACCAAAATCGTTTCAGGCAAAAATATCCAATGCCTCGGGTCGTCGAGGAAGTGTAATTGGACACCTGCAACATTTTTTTCTGTCCCCAGGTCAATGGTTGCAACCATATCCGTGCCATAAAAACAAAGCCAGTTATAACTAAAATCGTTGTAGCCGGGATTGCCGTCCACCAGGGTGTGATTCCCTTTTGCAGGATAGTCTTCTGCAAACGGATATTGCAAAGTAACTTTTGCGTCAAGCGCTTTTGTTGGCCTGACTCCCAGTTTGAAGATCATGTTCCATTCAGCAAGGTATTCATCCGGATGCCGGGCCGGACCAGCCTCTGATAATTCTGTCACACCGGCCTTTTTACAGTTGGCAACAAACCTTGCAACCTTATCCTCAAATTTCGGTTTCACCGACCATTTACCAGCATTGTCTTTTACAAAAATCCCATGCTTCTCAATGCCATAAAAACGGGCCTGCTGCAAAACGGTATACTCCAGCGGCAGGCGGGCCCTCATAACACGTGCCGCAAGTACCGGATCACTTTCTACCGCACCTTCCGCTTTATCAAAGAGATTGCTGTATTGATCTAATAACTCCGGTGTGAGGTAGGATTTCCATTCATTGATTGGGTTGCCGTAAATATCGAGCTTTCGTTTTGATTCAAGCATTTTTTGTTCCACCATATCGAAATACTTTTGAAGGTAAGGCGCCGCCTTCCCGTAATAATCCTTCATGAAATCAGATACCAGTTGGTTTACATCGGCCTTGTCATCCTGTAATAGTTTTGCAATCACATAACTTCTCAGCTCTGCCCATTCACTGTAGGTATCTCCGCTCCCCTGCACGAAAATCCCTTTAACACCATTGTCTTTGAAGTACTTCATATTGGGCTGTAACGTTTGAAAATTCGGGAAGGGCGCGAGGTAGTTGGTAAACTCTGTTACGTAGTCCCAGATGAAAATATTCTTTGTCAGCCCGTTCCATGCTTTTAAGTCAGTTCTGAACGTTGCTGCCGAGCCTTCCTGTTCCAGCGGCTTGTCACGGCAGGCGTCTATGTCGCTGAGAAAGACGTAAACGTTGCCGGCAGGCCTCAGATTCTTCGGCGCTTTGTGTGTGTAGCCATATGCCAGGGTGGTGAATTTTTTATCGGGGAACGCGGCAGCTACCCTGTTCACAAATTTTATTAATGATCCGGAATGGCTTCCCTGTTCATTATCAGTGGCCCGGCATTTATCGCATTCACAGAATCCGTTATCATCATTCGGGCTTATGGACCAGTAAACAGCATCCGGATTTTTGTCCATCCTGGTTTTCAATTCACTCTTAACTATTTTATAAACATCTTCGTTGCTGAGGCAAAGTTGGGTGGCCTGCCTTTTGCCTTTTACCAATGCAAAGTATTCGGGATGGGATTTAAAATAAGTCTGAGCCGGCACCAGCTTATTGTAAGAGTGCCCCCATACGCCCCAAAGGTCATCGAGTTGCTGCAACTGGTGCCATTCCAGGTACCCGGCATCGTGCGATGCAGGATAATAGCACTCACGGTATTCAAATAAAGGTGCATGCTCATCATGAATATCTCCCGGTATCTTTATTGTTTTATTAACCGGTATTATTGCGGGGTCGTTGCTTAATTTTTTGCAGTGCAGGTAGGTTTCTATAAACCTGTAGACGCCATACATTACTCCATGCCCGCTGCCGCCGCAAATGACAATATCTTTGGCGCTTGTTTGAATGAGGTAGCTTTCGGGCTTGCGCCTGGCGGGGAATATATTATCGGCCTTTTCCGTATTACCTATGTATATGGCAGGAGTACCGGAGCGGGGTTTTTCACTTCCCACAGTCAGTGTTACACCGGAGATTCGGGCTATATAATCCTTAAGAACATTTGCGGCACGTTGCTCGATCTTAGCCGGATTGGGAGGGAGAACTATGGTATAGGCAGAGCTATTGTTACTGACGAGGGTAATTTCCTGGGCATCGCCGTTACAGGCGTTTAAACTGATGAGCACAGATAACAAAGCGTAGTGCAGTAGTTTATTCATCATTCTGTTTGTATTACAAAGATATTAAAAACCAACGAGCGCCAAGTGATGGTCCCTCTAAAAAACCAACGCCCCCAAAAATGGAGGCGCGGGTTTGCTAACTTATTTTATTGGTTAGAATCTTCGGAGCAGGGTTACAAAAATGTCGTACTGGTTGATGAATTTTTTCTGAGTTATTCCGGTATTGAAATTCTGCACTTCATCAACCTTCATATTATACCATGTACCATTTAAACTTAAAGTAGTGCGGTAATGGAACTGGTGAGAAAATCCGGCTCCGGCGCTTACCGTTGGGAAGGTGATTATGCCACCCAGGTTGTACAACCGGCTGAAATCGTCAGGAATAGTACCATAGCCGAGGATTGTAGAAAAGAAATCGGCATGGTTATTAATGTAATACCTGGATGTGAGGAGACCTGAGTAGTAGATATTAGCCTGTCCGCCGAGCGCATCGCTGGCAAAACTGGTAACATACCCCCTCAGACCAACGTACATATCTTTGCCCTCATGCGACACTCCCAGCAATCCGGAGTAGAATGTTCCGCCCGTTGGTACACCCTTGTCATCTAGCGTGCCATCTGCCAGCAAGTAACGACCTCCGATTTCTGCTGCCCATCCTTTCTTGAAATAAAACGAAAGCACCCCACCAAAACGCCACTTCGGGAACACCTCCTTGTTAGGAGACCAAGCACCAAATAAATTTAGTCCAATTGTCTTTGCAAAAGTGTAATTGCCTTCCAATTCGTACTGAAAGCCCTGAATATTTACACGCCCCGCATAGTTAACACGTGCGGTAACCGAACCGCCTTTAAATTTGCGTGTATATTGTACAGTGGCCAAGCCATTTACATGTGACAAGAGGTTTGAATCAATGACCTTGGAATGCAGATATGCGAACCCAAATTCATTCTTCAGGCTTTTGCTGTAAAGAAATTCCGTGTAATCTATAACAGCGGGATCGTATGGGGTTAATTTCAGCAAGGTATCAGCAGATTTCCATGCATCGCGCCACTTATTCTGTTTTTCATACAACTGTGCTCTTTTCAGCAAAAAGAAAGGGTTGGTAGGATATAAGATTCTGCCTCGTTGCAACAATTCAAGCGCCTGGTCAAACTTATCCATATCAAGCAGGAGATTGATGGTATAGTATAAAGGCAGTGTGTCCTTCGGGGCTATTTCCAGCGCTTTATTAAATTGAGTAAGAGCCTCGTCTTTTTTATTGTTTGTAAGCAATTGCTTGCCATAGAAGCAAAGCTGATCCACATAGGCATTACGGTAGCGGATATTGTACGGGAAGTTCGCATTCAGGTCTGCTGTTATGACGATTGCTTCTTCATACCTGCCAGCATCTGCAAGTACTGAAGATTTCTTCAACTGGAAGTCTTTATTATCAGGATAATAATGGAGGGCCTGATCTGCGTAAATCAGGGCTGAGTCAAAGTTTTTATTTGCCGCTTCTATATTGATGATGTAGTTGAGGGCATCCGGCTGATCAGGTTGTCGTTCCAGCACTTCCTGCAAAATGGCTATGGTGCCGTAAAAATCGTCGTACTGCATAGATTGCCGGCTTGCTGCAAGTGATTGTTCTATAAAGCTGACAAGGTATTTTTTGTTGTCGGGGTATTTATTCAGTAACTGCCTTGATATTTCTGCGGCTTCCGAATAATGCTGATATGCTTCAAGTGTTGCAGCTTTTTTGAATAGGAAAGCAGCATTACCAGGGTAAAAAGTCAGCGCTTCGTCAATTGTATGCAACACCTCGTCATATCTCTTTTGTTGCGTTTGTGCATTGATCATGTAATTGATCGCTGCCATATTAGAATGGTCATAAAACAAAACCGATTTTAATGCAATTACCGCGCTGTCGTAATCCTGGTCGGTAATGAATTGTTTTGCACTCAAGGTCCTTAACTCAAGAAATGTTTGTTTGTTGGCAGGGGTAGGATTGTTCTTGTATATCTTTTCGGCTATCTGGGATGCGAGATCGAACCTTCTCATATTTTCGAGAATACTCATTTTCTTTGTGAGCAGTTCCTTATCATTCGGATAACGTTTTATTCCGGTGTTGGCCCAGGTTAAAGCTTCGGTAAGCATACCGCGGCTATTGGCAATATTGATCACATAATTGAGCGCCTCTCGGTTAGCCGGTTCCCTTTCCAGCACTGCCTGGAACTGAAGGTATGGATCGGTTTGCATATAATACCGGCCTGCTTCCATTCTCATGTACACATTTAACTTCTGAACTTCGCTGTTTGATGGGTAGAGCTTTATCAATTTCTGCAGCACGGCAATAGCTTCTACATAACGCGACATGGATTCAAGAATGCTCACTTTTTTCAGCAGGAACTCGTAAGAATTAGGAGAGGATTGCAAAGCCCGGTTCACGTAGGCAAGGGAACTTTCATAATTACCAGACCTTACGTCCAAAGAAAAAACCGCCTGGAGCGCTTCTTTATTTAAAGGGTCCTGTTCAAGCACTGCCTCATAGGCTCTCTTTGCTATTTCAATGTAACCGCGGTGGGAGTACTGACGTGCTAACGTTAACTTATAATCAAGGTATACACTGCGTATATAGGAATCGGTAGAATACCGTTCAAATAAATAATCTGCGAGCTTGGTACTTTCTATCCAGTCGCCCTCCTTACTATAAATATCCAATTTTTTCAGCAGCAGGTCGCGGTCGTTCGGAAATTGCTTCAGGCCCATATCTGCATATTCAAGCGCCTGGAGGTAATTACATGCAACCGACTCAATATTTACCAGGTAAATATAAGCATCCTTATACTTTGGATTTTTTTGAATTACATAATTCAACTCAATGCGGGCGCTGTCTATTTTTCCGGCCAGTCCAAATGCCTTGCCTAACAGAACATGGATATCCAGATTGCGTGGGGAAATATCAACTGCCTGATTTAATAAACTAACTGCGCGTGGATAATGCTTTAGTTCTAATTCCTTTTTAGCTTCTTTATACAGATCATCTGACGATTCAGTTTTCTTCAACCCTTGTGCATTTGCATTCGTACACAACAGTAAGAAGACCAGTGCCAGGGGCACCAGTTTGACAGTTGGTTTCATTTAAGTTGTATTTACTGGTTAAGTTAGCCTGCTTTTACTGTACTCTTTTTCTTTGTTGGACTGAAGCCCTGCCGCTGCATATTCCCCCACACGTGCTTTTTGCCAATAATAAAATTAAAATATCCATTTAGAGCGAAGAACATAATTAAAGGGTGATAGACAAATGGTTCGATAAATGCCATCAAACAAAGCCCTATCGTTTCGCCCCAGGTTTTATAATATTTGAACGTGATCTGATCCCAAAGTAACGCCACTGTTGTGATCATCACTGAGTAAGTATAAACAAATACGATCAGTATTATGGCATTCGGCCAATTGATCTGCTTCGTAATTATCAGGTAAATATAGAAAAGAATTCCCAAAAACTCTATAATTGGCGCTAATAATTCGTAAAAAAAGTGATATGGGAACACGATCATGCCCATCCTTCCATACCTCGGATTAAAAAGAATCTTTCTATGTGTACTCATTAACTGAGCCAGTCCACGCCCCCACCTGGAGCGCTGGCGGCCAAATACTTTTAAGGTAGTAGGCCCTTCGGTCCAGCAAAGGGTTACAGGAACATATTTTACTGAATATTTTTTTTTGTTATCCGTCATGTAAGCACCCATGCGGGTTATCAGGTCCATGTCCTCTGCCAGTGAAAGAGAGTCATAACCACCTGCCTTAATGGCTACTTCCTTGTCAAACATGCCTAAACCTCCCGAAACATTTGGTACCGAATTGATGGTGTCCCAACCCATTTTACCCAGAACAAATGCCCTGATATACTCCATTTCCTGGAAGCGGGGCAGGATACGGCGCGGAGGACGTACCCTCATCATTAAACCTTCATCTACTTCACACGAGTTTACCATACGCAAAGTAGCGCCACAGGCTATTACACGTTTATAATCTTCCTGTATCTGAATATCGCCGTTAACCTCCCTTACGGTGCTGGTTTCGGCATCCATGAAAGGTTTGATAAGTTTTATTAAAGTATCCTTATCAAGGATACAATCCACGTCTGTACATAAATAATAATCGAAAGCGGCTACGTTTATCCCGGCATTGGATGCATCGGCTTTACTTTTCCCGTTTACTTTATCTATCACTACCAGCTTATCATAGGCCGGGTTGGTAGATTTGAATATCCTTTTAACGGGTTTACTTAATAGTTTTTCGCGGTAAGCATAATCAACCTGTACCAATTCGAATTCATCTACCAGTTTTTCAAGAGTATCGTCTGTGCTTCCGTCATTGATAAGTATAACCTCGTACTTCGGATAGTTAAATGTGAGCAGTGACCTTGTATTTGCTATAATGGTAATTCCTTCGTTGAATGCAGGTGCAATAACTGAAATGCCGGGGGCAAGAGGTGATTCAATAATGATATTGTAATCCACCGAGGCATTTTTCTTCATGTACCTCCTGATAGAGGTTAACGACAGAATAGCAAGCAAACCATAAGCCAACAGCAGAGAGGTACCATAAATAAACACAGCATATTGGAAAAATATGCCAAGAATATCCCAAAAAGTACCCTTGGAAAAAAAATCTATAATAACTTTCATGTTGTGCCTTGGTCAGTTAAGTATTAGTCTGCTATACTCAGAATTTTCTATCCTTAAAGTGGATTCCAACTTTTTTGGTTATGGCAAAATTAATATTTTTTTTGTAGAATATTAAATTATGGTTCACACCACATTTCTATATAATAAAAAACATCAGCGATCAATTTACATTAATTTTACAGAAGTTATTATTGATCAATATTTTATTAGTGGATTTTGGCAATGTTTTATTATCAGTTGGTTTTCTTCATTGGTCGTTTCCATTATTTCTGTCAACATAGACCTGGAATTCTGAGAATTGTGCCTGATAATTGACCTTGCCGCATTCATCTGCACATCAAAATTGCTGGAAAACAGGAACTCCTGTTTAAGAAATTCCAGGTGTTTGCCTGAGGAAATACGACCCAGCGCTATTATTATTTCTATCTGGCAGTTTACCGGTTGGCTGGTATAGATTGTTACCAGTTTTTCTTCTGCAATTTCAGCAGACAGCTTTCCGAGGCAATTAATAGCATGCGCCCGGAAATAATGGTCTTTAGTTGAAAGTAATTCTATAATGGCAGGTATGGCACTTTGCTGATCATAATGTGCAATTAATTTCAGGCAGAAGGTAACAATACTTTTATTATTGGAGTAGCTTACCCACCTTGAGAAATTGGGAATGGTGACATCCTTGGTATTAGTAATAATCTTAAACATCTCCAATTGGTCCCATGGCAGAATGGGTTCGGTGGCTATATCAAAAAACTTGAAAGGTTCATTTTTGCTCAGTTGGATATATGCATTCCTGGAAGCTGCCCTCAGAGTAGGGTTTGTACTGTTGGTAAGCGGCAGCAACATGGAATCAGAAATAGGGATATCCATTTGTGTCAATTCAACGAGCGCCTTTATTTTCGTTTCCCATTTGAAGGTCCTGAGTTTGGCAAAAGAATCTTCAATCAGGTTCATTTCAGTATATAATTTTCTCAGCAATTCACCCACCTCACCCCTGAAATTTTTTCTGTAACGTATTAATGTATCAATAAGTATTTGCCTGACAACCGGCTTTCTGAAAAGTTTATTGCTGATAGCCTGCTGGTCAAATTCAATTTCATCCACCGGGATATCCTTACCCAGGTTCTCGTTGAGTAATACCTGCTCGGTGATGAGGTCTTCAATAATTGGGCTCAGATGTGCCATCCTTTTTTGATAAACATAACTATCATATCTTCTGAAAAGGATGGACCCATAAGACATCAGGGTAACTATTATAGCGATGAAGATAAATATTAAAGCTATTTCGATAAATAGCGATAAGTACATGAATTGTTCATACGCCAGAAATAACAGGCTTACCAGATCATTCCACATAAATCAACTATTTTTTTTTGGTTACGAACTGTGTTTTACTATTTTTATTAGCGATCAGTTTCCTGATACGCATCAGTAATTCACCTGCCATAATTGGTTTTTTCAAATAGTCATCCGCTCCTAACCGGAATGCTTCTGTGATCGTTTCTTCATTACCTACTGACGACACTACAATGATTCCTACATTCCTGTTTGCTTCGTTATGCCTGACCTTACCTACTACTTCAAGACCGTTTGCATGGGGCAACATAAGATCGGTAATCACGATATCGTAAACAGTATGATCCAACAGTTCAAAAGCCTGTTTGCCATCTGTAGCCGTCACAACATTAAATCCATCTTTATTCAGGATGTTTTTAATCGCCTTGAGCATTATATCGTCATCGTCGATTACTAATATGTTTGGCATGCTATATTCAAACTATTGTGATAAATTATGGTGAAAAGTAGTCCGAAAATGATATTTTGATTTGCAAATATTCGTTAAAAAAGTTAAAAAAACAAACACATATCCAGAGGCGTGATATAAATGCCGCCTGATGTAATTACCTTTATATTTTTATGAACTATACATTACTAATGAATGATATTTAAGGCATTTCCTGTGATTGTATTGCCAGAATACGTCTGGCAATTTCTTTGCTGAGATCATCATTTAGAAATACAGGCAGCATTTTTACCTCTTTGTTCTCCATAACCGGATGTTCATCAAAAAGTTTCCATACACCATCCTCTTGTTTTAAGAATGCCCTGCGAGGTAAAGAACTATCAAAATCTGTATGAATTTTAATTTCTCCTACCGAGGAAGAATGATTGTCAAAATGAAGGTAAAACTTCAAATCAATTTTACCTTTTCCAGGCACATTCAAAGTAATTTCCTTTAATACCATAAATCCGGATTTTCCCATCAAAATAGTAAACTTATCTTTATTATCCAAACAATGAGATTTCAATTTAAGGTTATTGCATATGAATTTTTTATTAATATTTATACTTCAAAAAAATCTCAAGCATATTAAATATTAGTTAAATTAAATAATAAACTACGAATTTCACTAATCAATATTCAGATAAAATATATTTTTAGTTCAACTGTTTATCATACGAAATAATTCTATACTTTTAAATCAAACTGTTTTTTTAAATGGGATTTATTTTATTTTTATTATGGACAAACCATTTTAATTTTATAACTGTCTTTTATTATAGTAAACAATTAAAAATTGGGCCAGATAGAACATCACCAGGGTAATGTAACCTTGCTGAGATAAAAATTAATACGATAAATAGTAAAAAATAATTTTTAAA
>CAIMDZ010000127.1 GCA_903839875.1 uncultured Bacteroidota bacterium | reverse complement strand
TGGATGTATGTGTCCCGCCCTTAGTTATCGACAGCAATTCATCCCTTTCCTGCTCCGTTAGTGTAACCTTGTACTTTTCCATAGTTTTTGCACAAAGGTACAAAAATTATGCGTCATAGTATGTGTGACATGACACTAGCTTCATATCTGAAAATCAACCCCCGTATAGTTATGCGGCGTTATAGCCTTTAATTCTTTTTTTACCCTCGCGCTGGTCTTCAGCGTTTCAATAAAGCTGTGAATATCTGCCTTGGTGATACTTGCCTTGCCACGTGTCAGTTCTTTTAAGGCTTCATATGGCTGCGGATAGTTCTCGCGCCTTAATACCGTCTGGATTGCCTCTGCCACAACAGCCCAGTTGCGTTCCAGGTCATCATCCATGCGCTGTTTGTTAAGCACCAATTTTCCAATCCCTTTTTCTATAGAACGGATTGCCAGGAAACTATGGCTTAACGGCACACCTATATTTCTCAGCACAGTGCTGTCGGTCAGATCGCGCTGCAGGCGGCTGATTGGGAGCTTGGCGCTTAAATGCTCATAAAGTGCATTGGCGATACCCAGGTTACCCTCGGCATTCTCAAAGTCTATCGGGTTCACCTTATGCGGCATTGCGCTGCTCCCTATTTCACCCTCCTTTATCTTTTGCTTGAAATACTCCATGGATATGTACTGCCATACATCCCTGCAAAAGTCAATGAGTATGGTATTTATCCTTTTCAGCGCATCGAACTGAGCTGCCAGGTTGTCGTAATGCTCTATCTGGGTGGTGTATTGCATGCGTTCCAGCCCAAGCTTATTATTCACAAAATCATTCCCGAATTTTTCCCAGTCAATATGTCCGAATGCAACATTGTGCGCATTAAAATTACCGGTTGCACCACCAAACTTAGCGGCGAAAGGAATATTGAGCAACTGGTCTATCTGCCCTTCCAGCCGCTCCACAAACACCATGAATTCTTTACCAAGTGTCGTTGGCGAAGCTGGTTGTCCATGCGTCCGGGCAAGCATCGCAATGCTTTTCCAGTCCACCGCCATGTGATACAACTGCAGGTGCAGATTCAGCAACGATGGCAGATATTGTTCCTCCAGCGCTTCCTTCCATAGCAATGGGACAGCGGTATTATTAATATCCTGCGAGGTAAGCCCGAAATGTATCCACTCCACGCTCTCCCCTGCCCCCATGGCTTTTAACTTGTCCTTCAGGAAGTATTCAACTGCTTTCACATCATGGTTGGTTGTTTTTTCTATGGTCTTTATCTGCCCTGCGTCTTCCTCGGTAAACTGCTCATATATGCTGCGCAACTTCGCAGGTTTAAGCGATTTCGGCAACGAAACGATTTTTTTCTCAGCCAGAAACAGGAAATACTCCACCTCTACCCTCACCCGGTAACGGATAAGCCCATATTCCGAAAAATAAGGAGCAAGCGGCGCCAGTTGTGAACGGTATCGCCCGTCAATAGGGCTGATCGCAGTGAGTGAGTTGAGTTCCATGGGGCAAAGATATAATAAACACCCTACTGTTTAAAGCAGCTATGGTCCTCAAGGGATAAAATTGTAACTTCATAGCAATGATCAATCTAAGAATATGTGCTCAACAGTCATGGTTCGGCGCGGCTGCCATGACAAATATCTATTTATCTTCATAGATACAATTCACAAATTTATCCCCTGCCAAGTAATTACATTTTCAAATCCAGCAAATAACAATAATTAACTATGGACTCAATTAAATATCCTTAATTTTCCTGGCAAATGACCAGATCAAAACTACTCTTCCGCATCCGGGCAATGACCTTACTCTTTGTAGTACTGCTTTTACTCAGTGGCATTACCGCATTTCCTGTTTACTCTGAAATGAAATGGCTGATGGGGCTTCATCTGTTCAGTACTGATAGCGCTATGGGTGCATGGCTGAATAAAGTATGGCTTGGCGTAAAAGATGTAAATGAGAAAAACCAATTCCTGTTCTACGGTTACGACTGGATGGCCTTTGCACACATAGTCATAGGCATGGCATTTATCGGCCCTTTCAGGGATCCTGTACGGAACAAATGGGTTATTGAATGGGCGATGCTGGCTTGTTTAGGTGTTATTCCTCTTGCATTTATTGCCGGCAATATCCGTGACATTCCCTGGTTTCATATCCTTATAGATTGCAGTTTCGGGGTATTCGGTATCATTCCTCTGCTTTTGGTTAGAAATTGGATCAACCAACTGGAAAAGCTATAGGTCAATAATCCCTGAAATAGCTATACCTGAAAAGAATAATTTCCCATCACTTTCAACCTGACGCCTTTATTTTTGCCCTGTAATTTTTTCCCGAGTTTCAATGGAACAAACGAATATCAGTCATTGCTCTGATATTTATCATTCTACCATAAGGGTGTATATCCGAATTTTATATTATTAGTGTTGAGTAAAACATAATATGATAAAACAGGACAGGACCTTTTTTTATTTCACATTTCCATTAGCCATTTTAATAATTTGTGTTTCCTTGTTCGGGTTGTTTTACCCTGATACCTATTTTCTTGAAACGCCTCAATGGCATGCCCAATGTATCGGACAGGATATTCTGGACCTTTTTCTTATTGTGCCGGTCCTGATTTTTTCCGGACTATTTTGCTGCAAGGATAATAAGGTTTTTTACCCCATTTTCGGAGGAACGGTTCTGTATATTGCTTACACATTTGTTATTTATTGCTTTGCGGTGCACTACAATTTTCTGTTCCTGGTGTACTGTTTTATCCTTGGCCTTGCAGTATATGCATTCATTTATTTTATTAATGTGGTAAAGAAGAAGTCTGTAGAAAAATGGTACGATGAGAAAACTCCAGTCAAATGGACCGGAGTTTACCTGCTAATACCTACTATAATATTTTATTTTTTGTGGTTAAGTAAAAATATTCCCGCTGCTGTTCATAATACTACACCTGATGATGTTTTGCAAAATGGCCTGATTACCAATCCTGTTCATGCACTGGATATAGCCTTATTTTTACCCGGCCTGATTATTACTTCCGTATTACTGATAAAAAAACATCCATTAGGTTACCTACTCGCCCCGGCTATCCTTGTATTTTTTATCCTTATGAACACTACTATTGCAGTACTGGCATTGATAATGAACCTGAAAGGAGTATCCCAAAGCGGATTTTCTGTAGTCTGGATGATGTCTGGATTTGCAATAGCAAGTATTTTAATGCTCTTTTTCTTTTTTAACCACTTAAAGAAAGAAGATCAACCCGATGAATACATTCTGACTAAATTATAAACACAAAATCTTTCAGGCAGATTTTTCCAGTTTGTCATTTATCTTATTCAATTGCTCTTTGAGGGCTGCACTTAGTTCTTCAAGCGTTTCCCGGTCGTATTCATCCAACTCATCGTCTTCACAACAACTGAACCTATCCTTAAGTTTTCTTAATTTTTTCCTTGTTTCAGACCCTTTGTCAGGTGCAAAGAGCATACCAAACAATGCACCTGCCACAAATCCTGCACCAATGGTGCACAATACTTTTCTTGCCTTATTCATGATCCCGTTTTTATTTTCAGTTTTTAATTTCTTCCAGTTTCCTGCTGACCTTATTTAATTGTTTCTGGAGCACATCTTTTATTTCTGACAACGATTCTTTGCCATCATCAATACTGTCATTTACAACACCTGCCAGTTTCCTGCCTTTTTTTATGATTTTCCTTCTTGTTTCATAACCTTCATCAGGTGCAAATAAAATTCCAATCGCGGCGCCTACGGCCATCCCTACTCCTACTGTAAGTAAAATTTTTGAAGCCTTGTTCATAACAAATTTGTTTTAAATGAAATAATCAATATCCTACCATAAAAATAATACCATCACGGATTATCTTCACTGATACCGGTCATTGAGACATGTGATAGTCGTCAAACGATCTGCAAATGGAAACAATTAAGTATGAAGTATTTCTTATATCTGATCTATTTCTTTTACTCCGGTTTATTTGAATCTATGGATTTGTCTGGTTCCTGAACTTTTGGGATATTTTTTACCTTCTCTTTTCCTTTCTCTTTCTCTTTATTTTCATCCAATGGTCATTCATCCTTATCTTTCACTGCAGCTCTTGATTTCGTGGGGCTATGTGCATTTTTTGTATCAGGTGTTGGTTTCAAATGGTTTTTACTTAAGCGTCTCTGGTCTTTTTTTGTCCGGTTCTTAAATTCTGTATGGCCTGTATTCCAAATTTGTAACCTGTCGCGCCTGCCATGAAGCAATTTGTACAAACGGGTATGCTTCTTTTTTTTTACATAATGAATTTTGTTCCTTTGCTGTGCATCTGAAAAAGCAGGTATAGCAAAAATCAAAAAGCCGGTTAATATAATGACAAGTATCTTCTTCATGAATGGACGTTGATGTAACAAAAATAACGTAAAAATATAACTATACTTGTACACACAGGTGCGAGTAACTGGGTGGTGGCTTTTGAATAATACTCACCCTCATCACTTTGAATACCATCATTGACGGTTTTATTTGCAGTTCCGGATGCGTATCTATACTGCCTTTAAAAAAACAGCGCCCTGCAGGTGAACTGCCGGGCGCAAAAACAGGATGTGTTTTAACTTACTTAATACCTAACTTGGCTTTTACAAGCGGAAGTATATTATCGGTTTCTTTACCAAACAATAAGGTGCCACCGCTCTTATCCATAATGTAATCGTAGTTCTTTTCTTTGGCTATAGCCTGTATAGCCTTATCTGCTTTGTCGAGTATGGGCTGGTAAACGTCCTGCTTTTTCTGCTGCAGTTTTTCCTGGGCGCTCTGCTGTGTACTTTCAATACGGTTCTGCAGGTCCTGGATTTCTTTCATACGTACCTCTTTCATTGCCTCAGTCATTGTTTTTTCCTTTGCCTGATAATCCTGTCCTTTGGTCTGGTACTCCTTCATCATTATATCTATCTGCTCCTGGAAGGATTTAGCATATTTGGAGATGTCGGAATCGGCTTTTGCTTTTTCGGGCATAGACTGCAGCAGGTCGGCAGAGTTAATCCAACCGATCTTGGGAGATTGCGCTAAAACAAGACCGCTTGTGAAAATAGCGCAGGCAATGAGCATTATCGTTTTTTTCATCTGATTTTTATTTGTCTTTTTAATTTATTTTTTTTGAAGTGCAAAGTAAATGCCATTATTTGTTTATTCCAAGAATTTTTAAAACATCATCGCTCCTGTCCAGCTTGGGATCGGCATAGAACAGGGTAATGCCACCTGCTTTATCGAGCACCATGTCATATGATTTTGAAGTAGCCATTTTCTGAACAGCATTAAATAACCGGTCCTGCACAGGTTTGATAAACTCCTGGCGTTTTTTAAACAGGTCGCCCTCATAGCCAAACCGCTGTTTTTGCAGGTCTTTAGCCGCTTTTTCTTTCGATACTATCTCGTCTTCACGCTTCTTGCGCATCTCGTCAGAAAGCATCGGTTTTTCGGCAATATAGCCCTTGTACATTTTATCCACTTCCGCCATCATTTTATCAATCTCCTCCTGCCATGCCTTCGACAACCCATCCAGTTTATTCTGGGCATCTTTATAATCGCTCATTTTTTCGAGCAGGTACTTGGAGTCAATGATGCAATAGTGCTGCTGTGCACTTGCGTTGCCTGCTAAGACTACGGAAAACAATAAACCAATTAATACCTTTTTCATAAAAAAATTTGCTTAAAACCCCAAACCCCTAAAGGGGCTTCCCAATATTACGCAGGTGTTTGAAGTTATTTTTCAATTATTAAATTTATCAAAGTTATTAAAGCTAAATAGTATTACCAGCGTATAACAAACTATTCGTCAGTCTAATGCCTGGTCCTCCGCCGCGGCGGGTTCAGGGGTTTTTATTCCGGCTCGAAACCAAGCATAAAGTTAAACTTAGAAATATTCTTAAAGCTTGTATTTCCGGTCGCGGGGTCATAACGGTCTAAACCTACCCCGTAATCTAATCCTAATAAACCAAACATGGGCAGGAATATCCTGATTCCAAGCCCTACGTCCCTGTTCAGCTTAGTGGGATTGTATTCGGAAAATTTGTTCCATGCATTTGCCGCATCCACGAACATCAGTCCATAAATAGTCGCTGTCGGGCTTAAGGAGAATGGATAACGTAATTCGGCTGTATACTTGTTAAAAATAGTAGCGCCTGAAGCATAAACTTCATAACCACGCTGTGATACAATGTCTTTACCTATGAAATAGGAATAGCCAGACAAGCCGTCTCCCCCAAGCTGGAATCTCTCGAATGGAGAGAACCCGATACCGGAACTGTAATACCCGAGGAAACCATATTTAGCTGCCAGCCTTACCACCAGGTTGCCGTAAATTTTCTGGTAAAAATCTGCTGTGAATTTATATTTATGGTATTCTATCCACTTATACTTCTGGTCAGGAGTTTCGTTTGTGTAATCTTTTCCGCTAAATGCGCTGAAAGGAGGAGTGAACTGGAATGTAAAGGCAACATTAGACCCGCTCCTGGGGTATAAAGGACGATCTATTGAATTGCGCGACAGAACAAATTTAAAATGGACATCGTTGCTGAAACCATCTGTAAAATTGGGCACCAAAGCATAGTTTTTCAGCCGGTAATTGTTATAAAATATCCCGTAGTTAAAAATAAAGAAGTTATCGGGCCACTGTAGTCTTTTTCCCATAGAAATACCACCACCCGCCACACGCAGGAAAGAAGTATTGGGGTCTGTACCAATGGCTGCTGCAGAATACTTGCTGTACACTACATTCGCCGTAAAGGCATTTGGCTTTCTTCCGCCAAGCCATGGTTCTGTAAAGGCAGTAGTCAGTGAGTTATAATATGCCCCGTTTGATGCATAGGCCACTGAAAATTTCTGACCATCACCTACAGGTAACGGATCCCAGTATTTTGGTTTAAAGATATGCCTGATAGAAAAGTTATTGAATGTAATACCCACATTGCCATAAAAATTCACGCCTCCGCCAAATCCTGCAGAAAGCTGTAACTGGTCGCTCGATTTTTCCACAACTGTATAATCAATATCTACGGTACCATCTTCAGGGTGTGGTTTAGGAAGAATACCAATCTTTTCCTGGTCGAAGAAGCCAAGATTGGCGATCTCGCGCTGCGACATGATGAGGTCGGAGCGGCTGAATTTATTTCCGGGTAAAGTACGTAGCTCGCGGCGGATCACATGTTCATTGGTACGGTCGTTACCTGCAATATTAATATCCCTGATGGTTGCCTGTGCGCCTTCCGTGATACGCATTTCATAATTGATGGTATCTCCTGTTATGGAAACTTCAACCGGGTCTATATTAAAGAACAGGTAACCGTCATCCATGTAGAGGCTGCTCACATCCTCACCACCACCTTCCGGACTTAGCTGCCGTCCTAAGCGGCCTTCCAGAAGCTGTTGGTTGTAAACATCTCCTTTCTTGATCCCAAGAGTACGGGTGAGGAATTCGCTTGAATATTTAGTATTCCCTTTCCAGGCAATATTTCCAAAATAATATTTATGCCCTTCCTTTACTTTTATGTCCACATTAATGTTACCGTTTTTCACAGGGTAAACCGTATCGGCTACAATAGAGGCATCGCGGTAACCAAGTGTATTATAATAGTTAAGCATCAGCTGTTTGTCTTCCTCAAATTTGGTTGGATTAAACTTTGATGCTGCAAACAATTTAAACCGGAAATAGGGATCTAATGCATCCATCGTTTTGGATAATGAAAGGAACCCGAAATCTTTAATATACTTACTAAATGACCTTTTCGAATTACCATACACATTTTGCTGTTCTTCGGGATGCAATGTGAACCTGGTATTTTCCTTGGTGTTTTTCAAGGATCTTTTCAGCCTTGTTTCGCTTGCGTTTTCGGCGCCGGCAATATTGACCTGGTTGATGTGTGTTTTGCTGCCCTTATCAATCACAAAAGTAAGTATGATCTTATTTACAGCCCCGGTATCCGCTTTTTCAAGAGTGGTAACCGTTACCCTGCCAAATCCTTTGTCGTTGTAAAATTTTTTGATACGCACCACGGCTTCTTTCTTAGTAGCTTCATTTACTACCTTATTGGCCACCAGCGCCAGCTTTCCTTTTAATTCTTTTGCCTCAGAAGTTTTAATATTCCTGAAGTTGAACCTGCTGAGTCGCGGACGTTCCTCTACAACAATGTTTAAAAAAATTTTATCTTCAATGAACTTGTCAATTTTGATATCCACATTTGAAAACAACTCCTGTTTCCACAATATCTTTATTGCTTTAGCTATATGCTCATCGTTTGGGAGAAAAATTTTCTGTCCTATTACCAGGTTAGTAACATTAATAAGAATGTCTGCTTCCACGTATTTTCCCCCTGTTACCCTGATACCGGCCAATTCATATTCTTTTGGTTTTGTAACATCTGCAGGCGCCTGGGTTTGCTGAATCATCGTTTTCAGCCCGGAATTACGGCCACCTATCTGTGCACTAACTGAAAGTGAACTGCATAGTACACAAATAAATAATAAACCGTATCGGATGTAGCCTTTATGCATGCTGGGTTGAGTTCGTTTGAATTTGTTCACTTGTTTTGCCAAAACGGCGTTCACGTCCCTGATAATTCAGCAGGGCTTCATATAAATTATTCTTTCTGAAATCGGGCCAGTGAACATTGGTAAAATAAAGTTCGGCATAGGCCAGCTGGTATAACAAAAAATTACTTATCCTGTATTCTCCGCTTGTGCGTATCATCAGTTCAGGATCGGGAAAGTTTGCGGTATTCAGATATTTATGAAACAGACCGTCATTAATATCTTCCGGCTTTAGCTCTCCTTTAGCAGCTAATTCTGCAATTTTCCTTGCTGCCTCTATAATTTCCTGCCTTGAACTGTAACTGAGCGCCAGTATCAGATTCAACCCTGTATTTGATGCTGTAATATCCATTGCCTCATTCAGTTCCTTCCGGCAAATATCCGGGAGGCTGGCAAAATCACCAATAATGTGCAAACGCACATTATTTTTCCTCAGGTCCTCTATTTCCTTTCTGATGGTATTCACCAGCAATTCCATCAATGCATCCACCTCCCCTTTGGGGCGGTTCCAGTTTTCGGCAGAGAACGCATAAAGTGTGAGGTATTCAATACCGATATCGCCACAGGCATTAACAATTTCCCGAACACTCACTACACCTTCATAATGCCCATACACCCTGTCTTCGCCGCGGCCTTTTGCCCAACGACCGTTACCATCCATAATGATGGCTATGTGCCTGGGGAGTTTTGTGCGGTCTATTGATTCCAACATGTTCATCGAAACGATACGAAAAGTGTGCGAAGGTACAAAAATAGGCTGTACCTATTGGTAACAAAATATGTATAAGTAGTTTAACTCGATTTTAACTGCATGCATATGAAAATTAACATGTACAGAGGGGTGGTTTTAGCGGATTTTCAGTTACACACTACCAAATGAGCATTGATTTGCTCCAGGCAGGCTAAACATAAAGGGTCCCATTTTTGTGGAACCCTTTATTAAACAGACTTGATAATTTTTTCTCTAAACACTATTCACTTTACTTATCTAATACAAAACGGAAAATTCTGGTTCCATTTTCTGAGTGCACGTTCAAAATATATATCCCATTGGCTAATTCGCTGCCTAATACTATTGGTTCATTAATATTTCCACCAGAGGCAACAATCTGGTTGGTGTATACTACCTGTCCCAACATGTTGGTAATTTCTATTGAAGTACTTTCATCAACCAGTGTGCCTATAGATCCTCTGAGCATAAAAGAGCCTTTATTAGGATTAGGTATCACATTCAGACCGTCACTTAAAGAAATAGTGTTAACGCCGACACCTATATGGATAACAACAGAATTTATGGTCCCTAAACCGCAGGCATCCGTACGGGTAACCTTGCAACTAACTGAGTCGCCTTCTGTAAAACTGCTCCTGGTCCATACTGAAGATGTTGTGCCGGCTACCGGAGCTCCATTATAATACCATTGGAAGGATGGATTTGTACCACCATTGGTAACAGTAGCTATCAAGGTATCAGGCCTGCCTGTACCGAGATAAACACCGGGATGGCCGGTAATTGTGACAGACGGAACGATAGGATTCTCAACCGTCATATAAATCGCATCGCTGAATGCAAAGGTTGCAAGGCGGCATAAATAATCACTGATAACGATGCAATAGATGTTATCGCTGTCAGCAGGTGTGTAAGAATAAGAAGACGCGGCACCTACAATAACGGTATTTTTTATCCAGGAATAAGTAGGTCCATTACCTGCAAATGTAGTACCGGATGTCAATGTTACCGGAGTACCAAGGCAGACAGTATCACTTGGGCTTGAAACTATATGCACAGCAGGTGTTCCGTTCGGGAATACCCTCATCCTGAATGTAGCTGCAACTGTATCAGGTATTGCGCAAACATGATTACTAATATAAGTTACTGTAACCACATTACTGTCTGCAGGGTTATAAGCATAAGCTACACTGTCGGAACCTGCTGTAGTACCATTAACTTTCCAGATATAGATTGGGGTATCTCCTCCATTAGTTCCGGTAGCAGTGAAGGTCGTAGTTGTTCCTGCGCAAATAGTATCCGGTGTATTTATTGAAATATTCACGGTTGGAACAACAGCAGGTATAATAACAACTGTTTGACTGCCCGCCATCATACTGGCACACAAGGTTGTAGTATCTGTGCCTGCTATTGTATAGGTTCCTCCTGCTGTTTTGAGGCCAAAGTCAATTGGTGCATTTCTACCATTCAATGGTGAACCTGAGGTTGATAACCCATTGTATAACTGGTAACGGATACCATTATTTGAACTATCCAGACCAATATGAACACCGGCGCCCCCGGCACAATAGCTTCCTCCGCCAGTTACATTATAAACCGCAGGCAAAGGATTAACAGAAACTGTTACAGTGGCGGTATTGGTACAACCGGCAACCAGAAAATCAACTTCCAGTGTTTGGGAAACTGCCCCGCAGGTGTTTCCATCAATGCCACCCCAGTTTGAGTTATTAATTGACGGGCGGACACTATAACCGGAAGCGCATGTGCAAGCTCCAATATTAGAAAGCTCTACTGCAACAGTTCCACATGGCCCGCTGGTACAACCGATACCTACAGTCCAGGTTTGTCCATCCGAAGTACCCGTATATGCAGTGCCTGTCCTCATGGCATGAGCAACAGCCGATGCAACAACAGGGTCTGTACAAGAAATACCGGTTGTATTCATACTACCTTTGATAGTAAACCCTATATAATTGTAAGTACCTGATAACGTTGCTCTGAAAGCATCCCAGGCGGTACATTGTGTTGTTGGTATTGAACCTCCGATGAAAGACTGATTATAAACAATGGATGTGGCATTGTTACCCGTGACAGTATAAGTGGTAGTAACAGAAGGACTGGCTACCGGATTATCACAGGCCGTACAACTTAATCCTGTGGCAGGCGACCAGGAGTAATGCGTGCCACCTGTACCTGCCAGCATAGTTGTGAAACCAGAACAGATGGCAACATTTGATCCGCCACTTATTATGGGCAAAGGATTTACGGTTACAACCCTAGTGATGTAATTAGCCCCGCAACTGTTCGTGGGAGTAAAATAAGTTATTGTAGCTGTGCCAAGTGCAACTCCGGAAACAACTCCGCTTGATGAACCAACCGTTGCTATAGCAGTGTTACTGCTCACCCAATTGCCACCAGTTACACCGCCCACATCCGTCAACGTTGTTGATCCTCCAATGCATACAGATGAAAACCCGTAAATATTCCCGACAGCCGGAAACTCACATATCACCACAACGCCATGTCCGGTATTTCTATTAGTCGGATGATTGTCCTGGTTTGTGCCACCATTGTAGGAACCGCCGCCACCACCAGCCTGTGCAATATCGCCGGTACACTCGTAATTGCCGCCGCCGCCGCCGCTATAGCCACCGCCACCGCCACCGCCGGTATAACTGCACTGCCCCTGGCTGCCACCGCCACCGCCAAAACCGCCCCGACCGTTGTCAGCGAACGAGCCACCGTAAGAGCCGCCGGCTCCACCCGACAATGGCGCAGTGCCGCCAACAGAATTGCTGCAACCGTCGCCATTGCCACCAGCGCCATTTGTTAGCCAACCGGCGCCACCTGCGGCATAAGTACCGAAACAGGTTCCGGACAGCCCTGTACCACCATTACCGCCAGTGCCACCACCACCAAAAGTAACGCCGCCTGCTCCGTTTGTACCATCGTTGGTTATCGAAGCATCAATGCCGTCATTAGAAGAAGCGTTCAATCCCGCACCACCACCGCCACCTGCAGCAATTAATAATATATTACCTGCAGTCACATCCCACACAAACGTTCCGCCACCACCGCCGCCGGTATTATTAGCCTCCGGCGGTTGTTCACCCGCCAGGATACTGAGCACATGGCCGGGCGTAACCGCAAACTCACCATACAACCAGGCGCCGCCCCCCCCGAAGGCAGGGGCACTTGTCTGATTGCCACCCTGAGCGCCGAAAGCACTTAATGCTATCTTTGTTACCCCGGCTGGTACTGTATAACTCTGCAGGCTACCTGTGTAAATAAAAGCAGAAGTCTGCGCGAAGGCGTTCAGAATTAATGATGATAAAATTGCGGTAAGAATGGCCGCCCTGAAAAGGTAAAATCGTTTCATATGCATACTGTTTTTAAGTTAAGCACTACAAATATCGTTTTTAAATAAACTATTAAAAACCATTTATTAATATTCGGCCGCTAAATTACAATGAATTTACTAGCTAAAATAACTTTTTGAGAAAATTACTTATTGTTTAATGTAGAAATTATAATGAAAACCAGACAAGTAAAATTCGATCATTTTCATAAAAAGTGGCACAAAAACTAACATGAACCGTAAGAAAATTATCATAATTCAAAAAATATAAAAAAGTTACGCTCAAAAATCAAAGAAATAAGTATCTTGTAGCGCGTTTTTCCCCTTCCCTATTACTTGATGGCAGACGCAATTGTAAATTTAATATATTGATTTATGAACCTTTTTGTAGGTAATCTTAATCCGGAAACAACTGCATCCAGCCTGCGTCCGCTGTTTGCAGAATTTGGCGAAGTAGTTGGAGCTAAAGTAATTATTGATAATGCGACCGGCATGTCGCGTGGATTTGGTTTTGTAGAAATGGCCGATAAATTCCATGCCCTCGATGCCATTGACAACATTGATGCTACTTTCTTTGAAGGAAATATTATTTCCGTTAAAGAAGCAAAACAGAACAATACCAGTTCAAATTCCAGGCCGGGCAATAGTTCTAACAGGTCTTTCAGACCAAGAACTCCACGGCCAAACAATTACAATAACGACCGGTATAATTCATTATAAGCATATTTCTTAGCTTCAGGGATGTTTAATGCTATGTTTCTGTTAAGAGACAGGTATTATTATTGTTACTGTTGTCCATTCCAATTGCCCGTTTTCGTTCCTTGTTTCATTTACTTGGAGCAAAATCTGCTTGTTCTGTATAACACCTAACTGCTCGATCCTTTTTCTTATGTTTTGTAATCCAAATGACTCATACTTTGATTCAGATCTGCCTGATGCTGGCTGCATTCCTACCCCATTATCTGCTACCTCAATAAACAATTTACTTTCCCGTTCATAGATGTTGATAACTATTTGACCAAGAACCGATTCAAGCGGCAAAATACCATGTTTAATAGAGTTTTCCACCAGAGGTTGAATCAATAAAGGTGGAATCAATATTTCTGAAAGATCTATTCCTTTTTCTATATTAATAGTATAATTTAAATGTTCTTTAAATCTTAGTTTTTCAAGCAGCAGGTAGTTGGAAACAAGATCCATTTCTTTTTGTAAAGATATAAGCTCTTTTGAAATATTATGCATATTCTGCCGGATAAGGTCGGCAAAAACCCTTATGTATTCATTAGCGGCAAGTTTATCATTCCTGTTCACAAGTCCCTGAACATTATTCAGCGTATTGAAAATAAAATGCGGATTCATTAAGGCATTCAAAGCTTTATATTCAGATCTCATAAACTTTATTTCTGTATGATGTTCTTTTTCTTTTATTCGCAATAACGTATTGATCCTGTACCTAAGCACTACCCACAAAATTAAAAATAACCCCAGGACGGATAATGTAACAAACCACCATCTTGCCCAATAAGGACGTAAGACATGCAGCGTAAAAACAACAGGCTCACTAAACTCACTCGATTTACTTCTTGCCTTGATCTTAATGACCACATCGCCATAACCGGGATTGACGGGATTAATTTCTTCGCTCCTTACTTCCTGCCAGTTATCATTACCATTTTTTGATAATGAAAACTGGTATGTCAGGTTTCCTGAATTAAAAGATTGAGTGGTAAATAATATACTCATTTGCTTCGATTCTGAATAAGGAAGTTCCATTTCGTTTTGTATGTTGTATGTTTTACCATTTGCCTTAATTGCTGTAAAAAACAATTTCGGTGGGTCAGGCTTATCCAGGAAATTTTTTATATCCATTTTTATAACTGAACCATTTTTAAAAAAATAGCAATTGGTCCTGTCTATACAGATAGCTTCGGGATGTAATGGCAGATATGGGTTTTCAATTGACTTTACAGGAAATTTATTATCAGGATCAATAGTGAGTACCCTGTAAAGATTATCGGTACTGATCAGGATATGGGTACTGTCTATCTGATACATTTTGTCCCAGATACAGGCTTTTTTGGGAACAGTATCTATACTGAATTTGCCCCCGCTATAATCCGAATAAACAAATAGCCGGTTATCCTGGGTGTATCCGATTAAATACTTACCAAAGAAATCGAAATGTTTAAATGCTATACTATCAAAATTTTTTTGCGGGATACCATCGGTGTCGTTATCGGTTACCCTGTACATACCGTTTATAGTGGAATACCAGATAGAATTGTCAGGGGCCTGAGCCATACCAAATATCCTTTCATAATTGGCGCTCTTACCTATGCCCTCTATAATTTCAATATCCCCGCCACTTTCTCTGTACCTGAATCTGTTTACACCATGGTGCTGTTTGGTATAAATATAATCGCCTGATAAAAATATAGCCTTTGCTGACTCGCCAATGTTCTTTTGGGTATTTTTATTTTTATTGGAAAAAACATTTTTTATGATTGCAAGATCCTTATTGTACGTATTAAAACACCTGTAGTTACTATCAATTAAAAAACCAAAATCGGCCTGGCGATCAATATTCTTATTGCTTTCAAAATTCTTTATCAGGCAGGTAATTTTATTATTATAAAGATCAAAAAGTTCATTACCGGAAGTCTCAAACAAAACATGGCCATAATAGGCATAAACATACTTTACTTCATCAGTATAAGCATTCTTATATAGTGTTGAAGTGAAAAAATCTTTCCTTAGCGAATATATCCCGCTATTTAAAGTACTGATCCAATAATTCCCCTGATCATCCTGTGTAATGGAAGATACGTTTATGTCCTTCAGTATATTTATGGTATCATTAATAATCAACCCATTGACAGTAGTATAAAATAAATTACCGTTATTTTTATAAATTTCATGCAAATTACCGG
>CAIMDZ010000126.1 GCA_903839875.1 uncultured Bacteroidota bacterium | reverse complement strand
TTATTGTTGTATAACAGCCCGTGCCTAAAGTATAGCTTATGATTGCCGTGCCTCCTGATACGCCTGTTACTATACCGGTTGATCCTACCGTGGCAACGGTTGGTGTACCGCTGCTCCATGTACCGCCACCTGTGGTTTCTGACAGTGACGATGTAGTACCATCGCACACTGTGGTAGTACCGGTGATCGTAGCCGGTAAGGGGTTGACCGTTACAATTGCAGTAGCTATGCAACCTGTACCAGCAGTATAAGTTATTGTTGAAGTGCCGGATAATACACCGGTAACAACGCCTGAGGAGGAACCAATAGTGGCCACTGTTGGTGTACCGCTGCTCCATGTGCCACCTGTTGTTGCATCACTTAATGTTGTTGTTGATCCCACACAAACCGTAGCGGTTCCGGTTATACCTGACGGCGAAGGATTGACCGTTACGGTAGTAGTTGTATAACAACCTGTAAATAAAGTATAGGTAATCGTTGTTGTGCCTGCTGATATTCCTGTTACTATACCGGAACCCGCGCCTATAGTTCCCACAGTAGGAGTACTGCTGCTCCATGCGCCAAAAGATGTCGCATCAGTCAGACCAGTTGTTGTCCCTATGCATGCACTGGTAGTACCGGTAATTGCTGCTGGTACGGAATTGACCGATACTGTGCTTGTGCTTGTCGCAGTAAATCCATTACCATCAGTCATTGTAACAGAATAAATTGTAGTAGATGCAGGCGAGGCAGTTACAGAGGCGCCTGTGGTAGCCGAAAGACCTGTAGCTGGCGACCATGAATAAACAAGAGTTGGATCTCCGCTACCGGTTGCGGTCAAACCAACTGACGAGCCGGAACAGATTGTTGGCGCCGAGGGCGAAATCGAAACTGTTGGATTGGCAGAATTAATACCGGTAAAATCCGAGAAAGTTGTACTTGGTGAGGTAAGAACATATCCACTATTTGAACCTGTATAACGCACCCATGGGATCGCCCCATCCCATTTACCCATTAAAATACTGGTCTGAGTTCCGATAACATCCGCACTAACATAAGTAGCAGCAACTACACAACCAAAGCCTGAATAACCACTTTGGTTTACTGTCCAGTACCGGTTTAAGTAATTAGTAGTATTTGCATTATTTGGTTGCTTTGAATTGATCACTTTTACACTACTGTAACCGGCATAACTTCCGCCTGAAAATGTCAGTGTGATCGGGGAATATTCCGCCGTTCCTGTATTATCCCCGATCGGGAAAGTATAGGTAGCCGTAGATGATGAAGTGCCATATTTTCTAACTTCGCCTCCACCGCTTGCAATAATCATGGTTGTTGCGGAAAATGTACCGGATACAGCAGAAGCCGATGAACCAAAACTTAGATTATAACCGCCTATGTCCAAATTTCCAGCAGTGAGCGTAAGTGCATTGTTTACAGTTACATCACCTTGAGTTGTAGCTCCGCTTGCATTATTTATTGTAAGATTATTATAAGTTCCTGCCATTACCGTTTGACTTCCGGTACTTCCATTATAATTTACAGTTCCTCCCCATGTCATACCTGTAGGGATGGGTGTACTGGTTGTATTTTGTGTCAGAATAGTGCCGTTATTTATTGTCGTCGCAGGTGTACCCAATAATTGGAATGTGGCCATGTCCAGCGTTACTCCGGGTGAAACTATCAATGTGCCATTAACAGTTATATTAGCGCCTGCCGTAAAACTTGTGCTGTCATAAAATGTGACTCCGCTACCAAACGAAATCGCCGCACCTTGAGTTGGTCCGGAATTTAGTAAAATGAAAACATCACCGGATGTGGTAAAATCGGAAGCTGTGCTTCCGCCACTTCCACTCACATTAGTATTCCAGTTAGCTGCCGTTGAAATATCTGTTGACGGTGTGTTATAATAATTAGTGGCAAAACCGCCAAAAGTTATTAGACATAGCATTAACAATAAGTAAAATCTTTTCATGCTTTTCATTTTTTTTAAAAATAATATCTGAACGTAAGAAACGGTAGCAAAGTTTCTCATAACTGAGAATTCTATAACAAATCTTTGGCAATTTACTCAATAATATCGGATTTTGAGAATAGCCTGTTTATTCAAATAAAACATCATAATATTCATTTAACTATGGGTTAATATAATATAACATATTTAATCAAATATATGGATAGCAAACAAGTTATTTTATGATATTGATCAGGAAATCTCTTTTTTCGGGGAGGTTTTTGATGTGAATAGCAGTGTTAAGTGACTTGGCTATTATCTTAGGTGTGAGAGTACTTATATAAATAAATTTATAAAAATATATTCCTTAATATCTACTACAATCCTGAATGAGGCTGATGAACCCATTTCCGTAAAGAAATGAGATGCAATCCACTTTCGTTTGAAAATGAATTACTATATTATTGAGTCGTTTTATTCGGGAAATGCCTGGGAGTTTCTACCGGCTTACCTCAATATGTAAAACTTTAATACCCATTCTGCAATGTACACTCATCAAGTACATGCCATTGGCTATTTTATCCCCAAGCAAAATTCGCTCCTCAATCAAACCTTTTTGTGATGTGATCTTATCCTGATAAACCAATCTCCCCAGCATATCCGTTATCCCGAACCAGGATTCTTCTGTTGGACTGATAGCATCCTCATTTATTCTCAATATAAACTCACCCTTATTCGGATTAGGCAACACAATAATATCCCCATTTGTAATTACAGTTTCTTCAACTCCTTCCGGAGATACACCCGTTAACGGATTAACGGTAACATTTTTCGTAGCAAAACAACCAGTTCCAATCGTATAAGTAAATGTTACAACTCCCGCTGAAATACCATTTGCAATGCCGGTGCTAATTCCTATTGTAGCTAAAGCCGTGTTACTGCTGCCCCATAGGCCACCGGTAGTACCATCGCTATAGGGAGTAGTCGTACCGGCAACCATGGTTGGGTATCCTATGATCATGGGTGGCGGTGGATTCACATGCACCAGTGTATCAACCTTGCAGCCTGTGGGTAATATATAGCTAATATAAGTTGCACCAGATGAAACACCTGATACAATACCAGATCCGGAACCAACCGTGGCAACCGCAGGTGCGGCAGAACTCCACACACCCCCTGCAGTTGTATTATGCAGTGTTGTTGCAGCACCAGCACAAACATTTGTTGACCCCGTTATCAGGCCTGGCAGTGGATTCACGATAAATGATTCTGTTGCTGTACAGCCGGATGGCAGCGTATAGGTCACAGTAGAAGTGCCGGGTGCAAAGGTCGTTATACGGCCGGCGCCTCCTCCCAGATTCAGGACAGTAGCCACAGTGCTGCTGTAAGATCCCGTATGATCGGCATCATATACCGTCAGCGTGTCTCCCCATGCACATAAAGTTGTAAGACCTGTAATGACCGGTACTGAATTAACTGTAACATTGTATGTCACAATGCAACCCATTGGTACCGTATAACTGATTGTCGCACTACCTCCTGAAACACCGGTAACTATACCGGATAGTGACCCTATCGTTGCAATTCCCGGCAATCCTGAACTCCAGGTACCTCCTGTTGAAAAATCGCTTAAAGTTATGGCAGCGCCTGCACATACATGGTTACTGCCGGTGATAGATGGCGGTGCGGCGTTTACAGATATTACTTTTGTCGAAAAACAGCCTGCGCCTAAACTATAGGTAATTGTCGCACTGCCGGTATTAACACCCGTTACAATTCCTGTTACTGATCCTATCGTTGCAATCATCGTATTACTGCTGGTCCATATGCCTCCTGTTACAGCGTCACTGAGGATTGCTGAAGTTCCAATGCATACTGTTGATGTACCAGCAATACCTGGTGGCAGAGAGGAAACAGTGACCATCTTTGTTACAGTACATCCTGCACTGGAGGAATAAGTAATTACCGCTGTTCCGGCTGATACCCCGGTCACTATCCCGGATGAAGACCCAACCGTCGCAATCCCGGTTGCACCTGAACTCCATACACCACCTGGTAACGCATCGCTAAGTGTGCTCGTAGCGCCAATGCACAGCATTCCCGCCCCGGTTATTGGGCCGGGAAGAGAATTAACTGTCACAGGCAAAGTCGCTATACAACCGCTCTCCGTTATGGTATAGGTAATAGTGGCAATACCTGCCATCACACCTGTGACTATTCCTGTTCCTGTACCAACGGTCGCTATGGTGGTAGGACTACAGTTCCATAATCCTCCGGTCGTTACGTCAATCAAAGTGCTCGTTGCACCAACACATACCCTTGCAGTCCCTGTTATAGTAGCAGGTCCGGGATTAATTGTTTCGGTTCTCGTAGCAGCACATCCCGTAGGTAAAGTATAACTGATCGTCGCAATGCCTGCTGACATACCTGATAGAATACCCGATGATGACCCTATGGTTGCGATTGTTGTATTGCTGCTTGACCAGATACCGCTCACCGTACCATCGCTCTCCGCACCCGTTTGACCTACACAAACACTTGATGGCCCGCTAATGGCGCCAGGCAATGGGTTCACGGTTACATATGTTGTAACCGTGCATCCGGTACCCAATGAATAAGTAACCGTAACTGTACCGCTTAAAACACCCGCCAGTAACCCGCTCGAGGACCCTATAGTAGCAGTTGAAGGAGCGCTGCTAGTCCAGGTACCACCACTTCCGGCATCTGTGAGTATTGTTGTGCCGTTAACACACACCCGGAGTAAACCACCTATTGGTGCCGGGCCTGAATTAACGGTAACTGTAAGGGTTGCATAACATCCTGATGACAATGTATAGGTTATTATTGCGGTTCCTGCTGAAATGCCTGTAACTGTCCCCGAAGAAGAGCCAACGGTGACAACACTTATAGTTCCTGAAGTCCATGTACCTCCGGGCGTAGCATCTGCAAGTGCAGTTGTTGCACCAACGCATATTCCGGAAATACCGGTGACTGGTGCAACGGAATTTACGGTTATGGTCCTTGTTGCTGCACAACTTCCGATTGCATAAGTAATCGTCAATGAACCACCTGTAATGCCTGTTACTATACCGGACGATGATCCGATTGTGGCTATGCCGGGTGATGTACTGTTCCAGGCACCACCGGTTACTCCATCCAGTTCAGTAACTGCTGCACCCGCACATACTGTTGCAGGACCTGTAATAGCAGCCGGTGCAGGATTAACAGTAATGCTTGCTGTTGCTGCGCATCCTGTAATTAATGCATAGGTTACTATTGCAGTTCCTGGGGCAATACCGGAAACAACTCCGGTTGATGATCCTACCGAAAATATGCCTGCAGATCCGGGACTGCTCCAGTATCCTCCAGTTGTTACATCACTCAATGTTATACTCGTTCCGGCACATAGGTTTGTTGCACCAGTTATAATTGCCGGAGCAGGATTCACAGTTAATGGCCGTGTCACTGTGCAGCCGGTCCCTAGTGAGTAAGTAATGGTAGTTGTTCCCGCTGAAACGCCAGACACTACCCCGCTCAGTGAACCAATAGTTGCCACTGAAGTACTGCTGCTCCAAAGGCCACCTGCTACCACGTCGCCCAATGTCACGGACGATCCTGCACATACCGTCGTTGGTCCGGTAATTGGGCTCGGAGTTGTGCTTACTGTCTCCGTGGTAATTGTTCTGCATCCTGTAGGCAATGTATAAGTGATGGCGGCGATGCCTGTAGAAACACCTGTAATAATTCCTGTTGATGAGCCAATGGTGGCTACTGCCGGAGTAGCGCTTAGCCATGTTCCACCCCCTGATGCATCAGTAAGTGTAATGCTGGCTCCCGCACATAATGCAGGTGGCCCCGAAATGCCAGCCGGCAACGGGTATATGGTAATGACCCTGGTAACAGAACAACCTGTACTTAAAGAATAGGTAATAATGGAAGTGCCTGCAAAAACGCCTGTCACAATCCCTGTAGTACTGCCAATTGTGGCAGAGCTTCCGGCAGCGGTCCATGTACCACCGGCTGTTGCATCTGTCAAAGTAATAGTTGCACCGCCTGCACATACCGTTGATAAGCCGCTTATCGGTGAAGGCAAAGGATTAACTGTTAACTGAACTGTTGTAACACAGCCAGATCCGATGGAATAAGTAATTGAACTGATGCCCGCCGATATCCCTGTTACAAGGCCGGTACCGGAACCTATTGTGGCTATAGAAGGCAGAGAAGAACTCCATACCCCTCCGCCTGTTGCTGTGGTGAGTACCGTCGAACCACCGGAACAAACAAATATAACGCCCGTTATAACTCCGGGAGAAGAATTAACTGTAATTGACTTTGTAGCAAAACATCCTGTTGGTAATGTGTACGAAATCGTTGCAATGCCTGACGTAATCCCCGTTACTATTCCTGACAACGAGCCTGCAGTTGCAATGGCTGGTGAACCGGAACTCCAGGCGCCTCCTGTGCTCCCGTCTATCAGTGTTACCGTTGCACCTATGCAAACAGTCCCAAAACCAAGTATGGGTGTAGGCAAAGAATTTACAGTAACTAAGGTGGTTACCAAACAGCCTGCTCCTGCAGAATAAGTGATCGTTGTTATCCCGGAAGTTACCCCTGTTACAACTCCTGTCAATGATCCTGCCGTTGCAACCCCGGGTGTACCTGAAGTCCATACGCCTCCGCCTGTAGCGTCACTTAAAATTGTATTTGAACCGATACACACAACTGGCGTTCCCGTAATAACGCCGGGTGAGGTATCAACACTTAATGATCGAACCACAAAACAGCCGGTTGTTAAAGTATAAGTAATAGTAGCAGTTCCGGCCGATACTCCCGTAACAACTCCTGTGCTTATATCTATGTCTGCGGTAGTACTACTGCTGCTGGTCCAATATCCACCGGCGGTAGAATCCGTTAAAGTTGCAGTTGTGCCAATACACAAATGAGAGGAGCCGGTAATGGATACCGGTAATGGATTGACCGTAATGACAGCTGTAACAGAACACCCGCTTGCTAAAATATACGTAATGGTTGCAATCCCGGCACTCATACCGGTAACAATGCCACTCGAAGAACCGATAGCAGCTATACCTGGCGCTGATGACACCCATCTTCCACCGCCGGCATCGGTCAGGGATGTCGCCTGGCCTACGCATACGCTGGTTGCGCCTGAAATTGGTCCGGGGAACGGGTTGACAGAAACTATTGTCACGGCAGCACATAAGATACCGGGTGCTATTGCGTAGGTTATGGCTGCTGATCCGGCGGACAAGCCCGTAAGAATACCGGACCCAGACCCAACTGATGCAACACCCGGCGAGCCCGAAGTCCAGTATCCTCCCGGTGTTCCATCCGACAAAGCAGTAACGCCGCCAACACAAATACCGGTGATGCCTGAGATAACCGTTGGCAGCGGAGCTACCGTGACGGAGAATGTTGCATTGCAGCCAATTCCAGTTGAATAAGTGATCAAAGTTGAGCCGGGCGAAACACCCGTTACGATGCCCGATAATGAACCTATGGTTGCCACACCTGTTGATGATGAAGTCCATGTTCCGCCGCCGGCATCATACAATGTTGTCGTAGAACCGATACAAGTCACTGCCACGCCGGTTATGGGTGCAGGCATTGTGTTTACTGTCGCTGTTGCAATGGAAATACAACCTGTGGATAAAGTGTACGTGATGGTTGCATTGCCCGCGGATATCCCTGTCAATATCCCTGATGAAGAACCAATGGTTGCTATCGCAATACTGCCGCTACTCCATAACCCGCCTCCCGTGGCATCGGTGAGTGTAATTACTGACCCGACGCAGACACTTAATGTTCCTGTAATAACTGAGGGGAGCGGATTCACCGC
Organism: uncultured Bacteroidota bacterium; assembly: GCA_903839875.1. Classification (GTDB taxonomy): domain Bacteria; phylum Bacteroidota; class Bacteroidia; order Chitinophagales; family Chitinophagaceae; genus Nemorincola. The sequence goes on along the minus strand of CAIMDZ010000126.1, from coordinate 25,759 downwards.
AACGTGTACAACAGTTGTATCACCTCCGCCTGCGCAATCAACCACCGCTACTTTGAAAGAATCATTGCCACTGTAACCGCTTGTGGGTGTATAAAATAATCCGTGCGGGGTTATGGTGGTGCCGGTGGATGTGGCGGAATAAGACGCAGTAAGCGAGCCATGCACAGGGCCTGTTACGACGCTCCAGCTTTCTGATTGCCAGGCGTCGGTATCAAGGACCGCCAATAAAGAATTGATTGAATCTCCAACTGTATTTGCACAAACAGACATGCTCTGACTGTGCCCCCCCGTGAAATGAGGCCTATGATTATAATTGCTCACTATCCGAATGCGCTGGTTATTCCAGTCGCCAATATATACATTACCGGCTGTATCAACACACACTCCCGCAGGAGCATTCAACTTTGCAGATGTAGCAGGCCCGCCATCTCCGCTGAACCCGCTTGTATGATTGCCTGCAAACGTATTAATGGTACCTGAGCTGCTGACAACACGTACTACATTATTGTTCCAGTCGCTGATATAAATATATCCGTAATTGTCCACTGCAACACCTACGGGATTGTTTAACAGCGCTGCGGTGGCAGCGCCGCCGTCGCCACTGTATCCCGAAGAACTGCCTCCCGCTATTGTGTTTATTATTCCCGAACTGTTTACGAGGCGAATTCGGTTATTGTTACGGTCGGCTATATAAAGGTTGCCGGAGCCATCAACTGCAACAGCATAAGGGTTATATATCATGGCTGAGATGGCCGCACCGCCATCACCACTGAATCCTGCTGAACCTGTGCCTGCTACTGTGTTAATGATACCCGAAGTATTCACCCGGCGGACACGCTGATGATTGTAGTCACCTAAAAATATATTGCCTGCGCCATCCACCGCCAGCCCGTATGTACCGTTTAGCCCGGCTGCTGTTGCTGGTCCGCCATCACCACTAAAGGTGCTGGACGCACTTCCCGCAACGGTAGTGATCACACCTGATGTATTCACTTTACGGATGCGGTTGTTATTCCCATCCGCTATATAAAGGTTCCCTGAACCATCTACTGCTACTCCTGTAGGGGTATTTAACATGGCAGATGTAGCTGCGCCACCATCGCCGCTGAAACCCAAAGTACCGTTGCCTGCAACTGTAGAAATAATGCCTGACGTATTGATCTTGCGAATGCGGTTATTCGTGTAATCAGCAACAAAAACGTTGCCGGCTGCGTCCACAGCTACTCCATCCGGCAGGTTCATTTCTGCTGAGGTAGCAGCGCCTCCGTCGCCGGTGAATCCTGCAGTGCCGTTGCCTGCAAAAGTTGTTATTACCGGAGGGCAGGAAGATAATGAGCCAACCAACAATGATACCGTGCCAATACACCCACCTGATGTAGTATAAGAAATCGTGGTGCTTCCTGTAGTTACCCCGGAAACGATACCGGAAGAGGAACCAACGGTCGCGATAGCAGTGCTGCCGCTGCTCCAGGTTCCGCCAGATGGTGTACCCGTGAGCGTTGTTGTGCTACCGGTATGAACACTTGTGAATCCGGTTATCGCCGGGGAGGTATTCACTGTAACAAAAACAGCGATCGTATCAAGCAGGCAACCATCATTCACCGTTACCCTGAACGTGTCATAACCAGCGTAACCTGTCGAAGGGGAATATGTTAAACCTGTCGGCGTGAGCGTTCCTCCCGTTGATGTTGTTGTGTAGGAGACAGATGCAGTACCATGTACAGGTCCGGATAAAAGTGACCATGTTTCTGTTTGGCCTGCGTCAGAATCTATTACAGCAAACAATGAATTAATTGAATTGGAACCGGAATTCTGACATACACTCAGATTTTGAGTAATACCCCCGGTGAAATAAGGTGCATAATTATTAAAAATGACTTTGCGGATTCGGGCATTGTTGAAATCGGCAATGTACAAATTACCGGCATTATCAGGCATCATTCCTGATGGTGTATGTAACGTTGCAGCAGTTGCCGGGCCGCCATCTCCGCTGAAGCTGCCTGTGCCCATCCCGGCTATTGTCGTTATTATGCCAGTGGAACGGTTCACCTTGCGGATCCGGTTGTTTAGCGGATCTGAAATATAAACATTGTCTGCATCAGCATAGACACCGTCAACTGCGTTTAACAGGGCAGCCGTAGCTGCACCACCATCTCCCGAAAAACCAGCAGTACCCGTTCCGGCAAATGTATTAATGACACCGGATGAAAGATTCACAATCCGGACCCTATAATGATATTCATCACCAATAAATAAATTGCCGAGTCCGTCCAAACTAATTCCATACGGTATGTTTAATTGAGCGGCAGTTGCCGGGCCACCGTCACCGAGCGTACTGCCGCCACCAGCCACTGTAGAAATAATACCGGACGTATTTATTTTTCTGACCCGGCCATTTCCATAGTCAGCAAAATATACATTACCTGAAGCATCTGTTATTACATTGGTGCAGGAGTTAACATTGGCAGCCGTTGACGGCCCGCCATCGCCGCTAAAACCAGATGTTGCGGAACCCGCAATTGTGGTGATAATCCCCGAAGTATTTATCTTACGTATACGATGCCCGACCTGCTCGGCTATGTATACATTGCCCGCAGCATCTGTGCAAACCCCGGCAGGCTGATTGATCTGGGCAGCTGTGGCTGCCCCGCCGTCTCCGCTGTAACCGGCGCTTCCCGTGCCTGCGATTGTGGTAATAATACCCGTTGGACTCACTTTTCTTATCCTGGAAGCTCCGTAATCTGCAATGAACTTATTGCCGGACGGGTCTATAAAAACCGTAGTAGGCAGCGTTAACTGGCCTGCAGTGGCAGGGCCACCATCTCCCAGCGAGGAGCCACCGCCCGCAATGGTGATAATGATCTGCATGCCGGGGCAGGATATGGTTACAAGGGCAGTTACAAAACAAGTACCAACTGTATAAGTAATAGTAACTACGCCTCCCGACACACCGGTAACAACGCCTGTGCTGCCCACAGTAGCGACAGAAGTATTGCTGCTGCTCCAGGTGCCTCCGCTTGTTGCATCACTCAGGGTAGTTGTGTATCCCACAATCGTCGTTGTCGTTCCGGTTATCGCGGATGGCAATGCGTTAACCGTGACATAAATTGCAATAGTGTCGGATAATGCCCCGTCGCTTACGGTTACATTGAAGGTATCGTTCCCGCTATATCCTGTTGTTGGCGTATACGTCAATCCTGTGGGCGTGAGTGTTCCACCGGTAGAAGTTGTTGTAAATGATACAGAGGCAGTCCCGTGCGCAGGCCCTGATAACAGCGCCCATGTCTCTGTTTGCCCCGCATCTGAATCAATAACAGCCAGCGCAGAATTTACAGGATTTGAAACTGAATTCTGGCAAACGCTGATGCTTTGAGATGCACCGCCGGTGAAGTAAGGGGCACGGTCAACAAAAGTAATTTTCCGGACCCGGCTATTGTTAGCATCACCAACATACAAATTACCGGAGCCATCCATTGTCAGTCCCAATGGATAATTTAGTTCCGCCGCAGTTGGGGCCCCCCCATCTCCGCTAAAACCCGATGTCCCGTTCCCTGCAATAGTGGAAATGATTCCTGAGGTGTTAACCTTCCGGATTCTTTGATTATCGTAGTCCGAAATATATAAATTACCTGCACCGTCCACAACTACCCCCGTGGGATTTATATGGGCCGCGGTTGCGGGTCCGCCATCGCCGCTAAATCCACTGGTTCCGTTTCCGGCAACTGTTGTAATAACGCCGGAAGAGTTGATTTTACGTACGCGGTAATTATAATAATCTGAAAGGAATAAATTCCCGGATGCGTCGGATGCCATAAAACGAATCTGACCGACTGTGGCCGTGGTGGCAGGGCCTCCGTCGCCCGAAGAGCCACTGGTTCCGTTTCCGCCATAAGTACTTACAATACCGGAAGTGTTGACTTTGCGGACACGGTAACTGGCATAATCGGTAAAATATACATTTCCTGCACCGTCAGTAGCAACGGCAATAGCGCCAAGCATTCTTGCAGCAGTTGCAGGTCCCCCATCTCCGGTTGAATAACCGCACCATGTGCCAATACCCATAAATGTCGTGATAGTACCGAACGTGTCAACTTTACGGATGCAGCAGTTTCCCCAGTCTGCTATATACTTGTTTCCAATACCATCAACTGCAATATTGCCCAATAAACTACCAGATGCATTAGTATATATCTGAGCAGCGGTAGCTGGCCCGCCATCTCCACTAAACCCCCCTGTGCCGTTCCCGGCAATAGTTGTAATGATTCCGGCTGGACTTACCTTCCTGATACGGTTGTTGTTAACGTCAGCAATGTAAATATTCCCGGTGTTATCAAAAGCGACTCCCCGGGGCCAGTTTATTGCTGCGGCCGTAGCAGCGCTTCCATCTCCGGCATACCCTGCAGTACCATTTCCCGCAATAGTCGTAATGATCTGTGCACTCCCTTCTTCAGGCAATGCACATCCCAAAATAAAGAACAGGAAAAGGTATAGGTTCCGGTGCAAGTGAATATTTTTCACTAAATTAGTTATTTTCTTTAATTTATCAGAATTTCTATTACTTGTTTTCCAGCATCTGCACAATTCAGGTGAAAAGACTAAAAAAGGTTATCTCGTAATCCTGTTCTTTTGCCCCAGGAAAGCTACCAGCCTGGCCTGCTTATGAAAGTAGGCGCTAAGAATTTCACATTCCTCGTAAAAAGTGCATTCAGCCTGGGCTTATAGACTGATACCTGGGCTAAACAATTTTAGTCCCGGGGTTGTTGAGGAAGTTTGCATATCTAAAAACAAGTAAGGGTTACATTGCTGTAACCCCTCTCAGGTGATCCGGATTGGATTCGAGATGCAATCCTAACTGCTTGAAAATGAATTACTTATTTTTTTGGTCGATTTTTTTGTCGATTAATTTCAGGAATTTCTTAGTTTTTTACTTCTTTTTACTCAGGCTTAACTATCGTTACAAAAATAACAAAAACATTCGCCACCAAGTATCGGAAATGAAAATTATTTTTTATTTCCTTCGTTAATACCTGATAAAATTCTCATCAATAATCCTATATTATCTTCAACAGTATTATCAAAGTATTCTGTCATTATAGCTCCCATCCTGCTGTTATGTTGATCCCTTGTATTTTCTTCAATGATTCCCTTTACCCTGTTTGCTATCTCTTCATTTCTTTTAAGTATTTCACCCATTTCTCTCCCTAATACAGTTGCGGCAATTTCTATCAGCTCAGCATTTTCATCTAAAAAAAGGTCGTTATGATTCTCATAAATTTCTTCTTCATGAATACTAAAATAATGCTTCAACATATCGCTAATGTCCAGAATATCATCCCGCCTTACTTCCGGCCTGTCATCCCAGGCAATTATTTTCAACAAAACTACTCCTGCCAAAGTACAGAACTTGAAACGGTTTCCACTCTCCAATTCCATATCCGGTAAACCTTCTTCATAAACTTCTCTAAAGCCATCAACATGTATAGTTGTGTAACCAGTTCCTTCTACATGTACTTTACCATTATCTTCTATGTCACCAAAAGGCATTAAATCCACTTCAGTTCCATCCTTCCATATCAAAACAAATGAGTTTCCATGATAAGAATTAAAACCTTCTTCGCTTATAAGGTAATCTTTTAGCTCATTGTATGTTTTGGTATCAGGTATAAATACGGCAAAGTCAACATCAGTTGTAGTTCTTTTAGGCCTCTTATTATTCATACCCAACCACATATCACGAGCAAGTGCACCTACCAAATAAAAATCTACTTTAAATTTTGTAAAACCACGTTCCAAAGCGTCAAGCATTCGTGCTATAGCTGGGTCTTGCCTCAATTGGTCATAGCTTATTTTGTAGGAACTCATCTAATATTTTTTTTGCAGTTTCCATACATCTTCTATCTCCTGTATTTATCAGATCGGCATATACTAACTCAGGGGGAGCAATATTCCAATTTACTTCATTATAATTCCAGAATTTTTTATAAACCTGCACGTTGCCCTTATTGTCAGGTATTAGCCGGTAATTTTTAATTAAATCATTTCTGCCTTCGTCCGTATATATCGTTAGTATTTCTGGTTTTAAATAATGTGTCAATAAATCTCCTCCTGCTTCCCCTCCCCAATAAGTTATACCTGTTTTTATGGGTAAGCTTTTCCAATGAAGGAAGTCTTCATTTTTCAAAAAACGAAACGTACCAATATTCAAGACGGGTTTTAACCGCTCCTGGTAAGCTACTAACCATTTTTCCAATAAATCCTTTTTATTAACTAGTTTATATTCATTCTTATTAAGCTTTAGCAAAAAGCCCGTTTCTTTCAAACCATTCATCACATAGTTAATGTTACCCAAACCTACACCAGCCTTTTGAGCTATATCCCTGTAGGGGTAGTTGACAAATTCATTATTAAGCAAAAAATGAAATATCACCCTAAGCCCGGTTTTTGTAAAAGCCCTATTAGTTTTTTCTTTGCCTGTTTGTAATGGTTTTTGGTTATCAATCCATAAATACATTCCTAAATTCCTGAAGTATATATTACCATTTGTTTCCAGGTAGGCAATTTCTTTCTGTCTTAATTCTTCTTTTATTTTGGGAAAGATGTGCTCGGCTATCAATAAAAAAGGTTTGTGCGTATTGGCAATTTCTTCAATTTGATGTAGTTGGTGGTTTCTAAGACCTGTTTTCACCTCAATGAATATTTTATATTCTTTATTATCAACGTTTAACGTAATTACTCCATCTATTCCATTAACTTTTCCTATCATATTATTTTCCCATTCACCTTTAATCTCGGTGTTCTTCTCAAGGTTTTCGAGTGCTATTTGTACTATTTCTTCTTCTCTTGTGTTCATAAAATATCTTAGTTCAAGAAACGTGAACACTCAAAATTAGTGAACATTTTGCAATATGCAACTAATGCTGCGAAAATTTTAACTAAAAAAACAAGATGCACCTTTATGATGTTTTGTACAAATCAGACTACAACGATATCCCTACGCCACTGATTTCTAGAGGCATTATTAGCTAAAGGGAAAATACAACGATATTGGAGCAATCACATTCCTAATAGATATTATTCGTATTCATCCGGCGGTTTTTTTGAAAGAAGGAATTTAAAGAATGATTTTTTTTGAAACCTACACGTTTGCATGATACCAAGAAATAAAAGGTAAACATGGATACCATTATTAAAATGAGATGAAATTTTTCTTTGAACTGCCAAATGTCTCAATCCCCTTTCTGCCATATTATTATTCCAGGGAACATTGTCATACTCAATAAAAGTGAATAATCTATTCCAATATTTTTCAAGCCTTTTTTGATATTTTATTGCAATATCAGAGTTGTAATTTTTATTGATAATAATGTTATCGTAAAATTTTATAATGGATTTTTTGAATTTATTCAAATGATATTTTTTTGACCCATACTTTGCTATTGATTCAAAAATCGGAATGATTAGATTTCTTAATTCAAGAACGATTTTTTCGTATTCAATATCAAATGGATACTTCCATAAATCATCATTCATATCCCTTATTAAATGAACCCAACACTTTTGATGTTTGCATTTGAGGGAATCATATCCTGAATAAAAATCAGAAATAAGAATACCATTATAGTTAGTTAATACTTCTTCAATCATATCTGTTTCGCGCGTTGCCGTTAATCGAAAGTAAACATGCTCCCCATTTGTAAAAATCCAAACATATTGATTTACCCCCTTGATATTTACCTGTGTTTCATCAGCATGTATAAAAGGACTCTTTAAAATCAGTTCTAAGTTTAAATTATTTTCAGCAATAAAAAAAGTAGACAGATATAAGATATGTTCTGAAACAGTTGATTGCCCAATTTTTTCATTAAACAACTCTTGAATATTTGTCTTGATTATATCTAAAGGCAATCTAAGGAAAAGTCTTTGATATACTATCCATGCTTTAAAATTATACCCAAAGTGCTGATTCCTTATTTTTTCCAAAAATGATGGGGTATAATCTGTTTTACATTTGCAACAATAACCTTTAAGACCAGTGTATTTAATGACAGATTTTCTAATTGTATTTTTGGTAAATATCAATTCTGTTATTGTCCTACTTGTTAGCCCTCTTGCACTTTTCTTTAATTTTCTATTATGTTTTGGGCAAATCTTTCTCATTGGAACAACAACTATTTTCGGCGTTTTGGAAACTTTTCTGTATACACCTTTGTGTCCTACTTGTCCTCCGGGTTTTCTTTCATTATGCACCTCAACATCTTCAATGCTATTGAAGGAAATTTTTTTACTATCATAATTTTCATGTCCGAATTTAAGTATGGAATCAAATTGTTTATGGATTTGTTCACCCCGCTCTGTTGAATTTTTTTTAGGGTTTATAGCAAAATCTATTTCTGATAAAGTATTGGCGCTTTCTTGTATTGAAGATAATTTATCAACCAATATTTTTAGAGCTTTACAGTCTTCGTAATTATAAGTAATTAATGTATCCTTGTGTTGTTCATTCTGAGTTTCTTCCCATTGGTTTCTCCAAACCAAAGACTGAATGCCACTTGCATTACTTGAGGACCAGGTAGCTCCAATATAATGTCCAATTTCTTTCAATCTGTTTGAATAAACAGGGAAATATATTTTCCCATAAATAGACTGATTAATGTTTAGCAACAGATTTTGAATTTGAGATACGTCAGTCTTGTATCGTAGTCCAAGAATGTTAATTGCTTTGACTTCATAGCTACCATAATGATATATGGGGCATCCGGGAAATTGATCTATTCGGTATCATCTCCCGACAAAGTAATGGTTTCGCAATCCTGCTTTAAGAAATGATTTAATATTTCTATATGAGCTTTTCTTTCAGTAAGCACCATGATACTTTTGCCGTTATTTATTTCGGATCTGACGTCATCTGCAATTAAGGAGTTTCGGGCGGTATCATGTACAAGTATATCTGATAGTATTTCAAAATTATCAGTCGCTACATTGAAAGGGATGTCTAAATCCGTATCCCTGATATTTATGAATAACCGTTTATTATTATCGTGATTTTTGGGAACAGCTATCTCATAGATTACTTCGCCAATCTGTGCGAAAATCATTTTCTCATCCTTGTTTTTCCTAATTGGCGTTGCTGTCAGCCCATACAAGTAATAAGTATGTAGCCGTTGCAAAACAGCTTTGTATGTATCAGAAGGCAAATGATGACACTCATCTATTATTATTGTGCCGAACGCTTTTTCAATTTTATTCATGACTTCATTATTGCCGATACTTTGAATCATGGCTACAGTGATATGCTCACCAATGTCCACCTGGCCTTTTGTAATTCTTCCGATCCTGTATTTCGGTATGCCTAAGTAGGATTGTATCCGCTGTATCCATTGATCGAGCAACTGCCTGCGATGAACAATAATAAGTGCAGGTTGTTTCTTTTGTGCAATAATAGAAAGCCCGATAATCGTTTTACCGGAACCGGGCGGGGCTACAATAACGCCCATTTCTTTTTTGCTGGTTATCGTGAGGGCTGGTTGTTGATAATCGTAGAGCTGCCCTCTTTGCTTATACTCCACTTCCGGTAGTTTTGTTCTTTGATCGGTTAACTGATACTCCAGATTATGTGATTTACAATACCGGAGTAATGCACCAATATAACCTCTTGGCAAAATGATCCGGTCTGTTTGTTCTTCCAGTAACGTAGCAGATGGTGCTATGCCGTAAGTATTTTGCCCGATAGCTTTCCTGATAAAAAAAATCGGATTGTTTGCTTTGAGATTCTCTCTTAAAAACATGACTACTTCTGATGGTAGATTATCCCGGCTTATAGTGATTTTGTTGTCCAAAAATATTTGAATACCCTTCCCGGTTGTTTTTAGCGGTCGTTGATTTTTATCAACAATAAGAGGGCTTCGATTTAATCCGGCATATAGCTTATCAAATGTTGCGATAGATACTTTTTGTATTGAGGAGAGAAACTCCCATTGGTCAGAATACGGCTCAAAAGTATGGGGATCAATAAAGCAGCAATTACCATTTTCCATAGCTGTTTTTTGAAACGGCAGGGCAATAAGATTACCTAGTCCTTTTCCGGTATGCTGATCCTGATTAGGAAATATCCGGTCAAAGCTGGAACTAATGGATGCCTTGATAGCAATCCCTGCACGTTTTAGAAAATCCTTGATAATAGCCCTACTTTTTAGTGCCGGATAAGATTCTTCAAAGAATATCCACAAATGACCGCCATTGCCCGAACGTGACCGTTCAATATATGAAGGCAACTGATGCTCGCTGCAATACTCAAATAACTTTATTATTTCCGTTCTCCAGTTGTTTTCATCAAAGTCAACCGCAAGAAACCATGAAGTGTTGTTATCTAAAAGCGGATAAATACCGACAATCTCCCTGCCTTCTAAATGCGTAATAATTGCAGCATCAGTAAGTTTGCTATAGCTTTTATGTGGATAGTCCTTTAAAGTACCGCCGGATGCTTTGTGAAGTGAATATTGATTCCAGTCAATGTCTTTGGCAGGCGCATACCCGCTTTTATCTTTGGTCTCCCAGCGTTTTGCAAATACGTCTTCACGACCTTTAAATAAGGAAGTAAATAAGTTCATTTGCAATTTGGTAATAGCCATTACATAATATTCTAACTGGCAAAACTATGTACAAATTCATGTAGGTAGGCTAATTCTTCAATAATAATGATGATCTCTTCTGGTCGATTTTTTGTCGATTAAAATAGGTAATCGTACTTATCTTTACCTATCATTAAACTTCTATAAATAAAAAAACTAACTGTAAATTATTGATTTACAGTTAGTTATAATTTAAGTGACCCGGATTGGATTCGAACCAATGACCCCCAGCTTAGAAGGCTGGTGCTCTATCCAGCTGAGCTACCGGACCAGTTGCTCAGTAAAAACTAAAAAGTGTGCAAAGGTAAAAAAAATATCCCATTTAGCCCGACACCATAGGCAGGTTTGGTAAGTTCTTTTTCAATAGCCTTCTTTTCACCAGTGAAAAACCCTGAATTTTTTTTGAATTTTTCAGTTTTTCACCTGTAAAAATTGTGAAAACAACTATGTAGGTTTACCATCAGAAAATTTTGCAGAAAAAAAAGAACCATATTATTAATAGAGACTAAACCAACACCTGAAAATGACAGCTTTGCCAACCATACATATTGCATACGCCGAAGACCATACAATTGTAAGAAAAGGCATTATATCTTTTATCAATAACCTTGGCGGAATTGAAGTTGATATTGATGTGAACAACGGGAAAGACCTGATTAATGAAATTGCAAAAGCAAAACAAATACCTGACGTATGCCTGCTTGATATTAATATGCCGGGTATGAATGGTTTCGATACTATTATTGAATTAAGGAAACGATGGCCACATATCAGGATACTTGTACTTACCGTCTTTGACATTGACATCTACATTATCCGGATGATAATGAGCGGGGCAAATGGCTACTTATTAAAAAGTTGTAATCCGGAAGAAATTAAGGAAGCGATAGTTTCTATCTTTTGCAATGGAATGTATTTCTCTGAATTAATAACTCATAATTTCGTTCAGGACATTAAGAACGGTGTCATTACTATCCCCAACCTAACTGGCAGGGAAATGCAGGTTTTAAAATACTCATGCAGTGAAATGAATTACGCCCGGATTGCTGAAAAATTAGGCACCACAACCCGAAGTGTTGAAGGTTATCGCGATAGTCTTTTTAGAAAACTACAGGTACACAACAGGGTTAGTCTTGCTTTGCTTGCAGTTCAATTCGGCCTGGTACAAATGGAAATGACTTCTTATGATGATGGTAAGTTTTTAAATCAAAAAAATCAAAAAAAATATTTTTAGACTGGCTTTGACCAAACTTGATTAATTGTATTTATTGCTTTATTACAAATGGCACCACAGAATTTCATTAAAATGTATTCCCGAATGAACAATTTACGATGATCTTCAAATCTGAAAATAAACTGTTATTTGCCCGGATCGAAGAGCAGGAAAGAGCAATGGATCATTTCTCCAGGGAAATTCGTGAAAATATCGGGCAATTGCTGAACTTCACTAAAATGAACATGTTTCCGATTGCAAAGTATGCCACAGATAGTAAGCAAATAGAATTAATAGAAAAAACCAAAAAATTACTGGATAGGCTGATTAAAGATGTTCATAACATAAGTCACAGCTTAAATAGCGATTATATAAAAATAAACGGGTTGCCCCAGGTACTCAAAGAGGAACTGAATTTTATTATCAATAATCAAAATGTAGCATGCAGTTTTGATGTTAAAGGAAATTACAGATCCTTTGAACCGGCAAAAGAATTACTTATTTATCGCATTGCACGCGAAGCAATGTTAAATATTGCAAAACATGCATCAGCATCAGAAGTTGTTATTGAATTAATTTATGACCATAATGATTTCAAAATGAGGATATCTGACAACGGATGCGGATTTGACAATAGTATGATTACGGAATTTAAGAGTAAGGGGTTTATGAATATGCAACAAAGAACGATGATTTTAAATGGTTCACTCGAAATAGTATCCATGCCATCAATGGGTTGCACTGTCTCATTGCTGGTTCAAAAACCCTATGAAATTCCATCACTTACTTTTCTTTAGGTTCTTCTTCAGGTGCATCGCCATCTTTTAGAATAGTTACCGGAATAAGGTCCTGCTGGTAAATCCATGTATCACCTACCCACTTGAAACCATCATACTGGCCACTGGGCACATAAGTATATTTCCTTGACGGATCGTTTCCAAGAGAAACAAGTTTATCAAAAACAATCACATTTCTTTCCTTATCCCAATTCATTGAAACCTGTACACCTTTCTTATATTCCAGCACAAAGCGGTTTATTCTTTGCCTTGGAAAATTTCGTGAAGCTACCCCGAAAATCGGCGCACCGAACCGGGGTCCGTGCTCAGTAAATATAAGGGGATCAAGTATCTTTTTATTGCTTATGGGGCTAGCAGTGTTCAAACCAAATAATGTATATACTTTTTGCCCTTCCACCTCAGTCGTCATTATATGGTAGTAAAGTGCACCAAACCATTTGCCATTGCTGAGAATGCTGTCTTCCCCTCCTTTACCTATTTCTTCAGTGTAATCGAGTAGCCCATATAGCTTTAGTTTTTCCTGGGGTAATTGGATCGCGCCATAGTAGCGCTTGGTTACATTGCTGGGTGTAATTTCCCAATTGAAAATACGAAAATTATTATCGTCAGCAGGAATAATATTTATGAGCTTACTTAGCGTATCAAAAGGATAATAATAAGAACTGGGTATCTTCAAAGCTCTGACCAGTTGCCTTACAAATCTCTCAGATAATTCTATTCTTGTATCGGGTATAAATGCCTCATACATTGAGTCAGCCGATGCTACCAATGAATCTTCCATTTTATGTAGTTTCTCTAGGTTTTGGGGCGCAATAACCTGGGAATATGCCCTGTAGTTTAATAAAACCGTAAAAATAAAAGCCAGGCATATTCCGGTAGCAGGCAGGCAGGCCCGGCCAACTTTGAAGCAGGAAACAAACCTTTTCATTTTTTTACTTTTTTGATCACCTCAAACCTAAACATTTTTTTGTTAAAAACACTATAACCTTGATTAACTATGTTTTTACCGTAAAAGCCATTATTTTCGGGGTCTAATTCGCCGACGGATGCATATAGTTCAACAGGTATTATTCATAATTTTAGCCCTCTCTGGCATATATATTTTCTCAAAAAAGATCATGGAAATGAGGCGGAACATATTGCTGGGACGGGATGAAGACCTCTCAGACAATAAGGGGCAACGCTGGAAAAACATGCTTTTACTGGCCATAGGACAAAAGAAAATGTTCAAAAGACCCATTCCTGCGCTCCTGCATATTGCTGTCTATGTGGGATTTATTATTATAAATATTGAAATACTGGAGATATTTGTAGATGGCATGCTCGGCAAGCATCGTTTTTTTGCCGGTTTACTCGGTACTGACTATAGTATTATCTATTCCTGGCTGATCGGTTTTTTTGAGATCCTCGCTGCTATGGTGCTTGTTGGCTGTGTCATATTTCTTATCCGGCGTAACATCATTAAGGTTCGCCGCCTCAACATGAAAGAACTGATTGGCTGGCCCCGTGAAGATGCCAATATCATCCTTATTACAGAGATTATTCTGATGACTTTATTCCTTACAATGAATACAGCCGATTTGGTTTTACAGGATCAGCATGCAGAACATTATCTTCAAACTACACCTTTCTGGATCACTGGAAATTTCAAGGGTTTAATGTCCGGATTGTCAATACCAACTCTGATCGGCATAGAGCGGGGTTGCTGGTGGCTGCATATTATCGGCGTTTTCTTTTTCCTCAATTACCTGCCCTATTCCAAACACTTCCATGTATTGCTTGCTTTCCCTAATGCTTATTATTCCAAATTGATACCCCAGGGAGCAATAAAGAACATGCCGGAAATACAAAACGAGGTATTGTATATGATGGAACCGGACAAAGCGCCTGCAGTCCCGATAGCTATCGGGACAGAGCAGGAACACAAACGATTTGGCGCAAAAGACGTAACAGACCTGAGCTGGAAAAATCTGCTGGATGCCTATTCCTGTACCGAGTGCGGGCGTTGCACTGCAATGTGTCCTGCAAACCTTACCGGCAAAAAACTTTCTCCGCGAAAAATAATGATGGATACCCGCGACAGGCTGGAAGAAGTGGGCAGGAATATAAATGTAAACAAGACCTTCAAAGACGATGGCAAAGCATTGCTCAACGATTATATCACTATTGAAGAACTGCGCGCCTGCACCACCTGCCAGGCATGTGTGGAAGCTTGCCCGGTAATGATTGACCCTTTATCCATAATCATGCAATTGCGCCGCAACCTGGTAATGGAAGAAAGCAATGCCCCGCAGGAGTGGAACCTGATGTTTGGAAATATAGAAAACAATATGGCCCCCTGGAAGTTTAGCCCTGATGACAGGGATGCATGGACGAATGATGTAGCCTGATAATTTATTATGAATCTGTAAGTAGCAGTATCAAAAAAAGAAGTTTATGCCAATAAAATCAATGAGTGAATATGCCGCGAATGGTGAAATGCCCGAAGTTCTGTTCTGGGTGGGTTGTGCAGGTAGTTTCGACCAGCGCGCACAAAAGATAACCAAAGCATTTGCACAGATACTGGACAAGGTGGGTATTAAATTCGCCATACTCGGTAAAGAAGAAATGTGTACCGGAGATCCTGCGCGCAGGGCAGGTAATGAGTTCTTGTTCCAGATGATGGCATACAACAATATCCATACCCTTAACGGTTACGGCATTAAAAAGATAGTGACCATCTGCCCGCACTGCTTCAACATTTTCAAAAACGAATACCCGGCTCTTGGTGGCGCCTATGATGTAATGCATCACACCACATTTCTGCAGCAACTGATCAATGATGGTAGGATAAAATTAAAAGAGGGCGGAGCATTCAAAGGCCAGCGCATCACTTATCACGATAGTTGCTACCTGGGCCGTGGCAATGGCATTTATGAAGCCCCCCGGGCGGTACTCGAAGCTTTTGACAACGAACTGATAGAAATGAAAAGTTGTCGGAGCGGTGGCATGTGCTGCGGTGCAGGCGGTGCGCAGATGTTTAAGGAAGAAGAACCCGGCACAACCCGCGTCAATTTCGAAAGGGCCGAACAGGCAATGGAAACCGACGCAACAATCATTGCTTCAAATTGCCCTTTCTGTATGACTATGCTTACTGATGGAGTAAAAAATAAAGAGCAGGAAGATAACGTAAAAGTGATGGATTTAGCGGAAATGGTGGCGATGTCAATGGTGTAATATTATTGAAAAAATGAATAACTTCGTATGCCAATAAAAATGTTGAAATTCTCAATCATAACGTTTTTAATTATTTTAAGCAATTTAGCTATGGCTCAATCTAACCCTGAAAGTAAGAATGATCATTTCCCTTTTAATATTGGGGAAAAGGGAGCAATCATGGTTTTTTTGAGCGATCCTCCGCTATATCCCCGCTACAAAGACATCTTTGAAAAATATGGCTACTCTGGGAATGGGTATTGCTGGGAGGGTCATATCGTACAAATACTCGAAAAACTCGATCCACAACTTTTGAAACATTTAGATTTAGACCCAGAAGCTGGTGCATTTTTTGCTAATGCTGAAAATGAAAAATTTCAACTAGAATTTGTCAGATTGCTTAGTCCCATTTTTTTCAACGAAAATGAGTTGGTCAAATGGATCAAGAAAGCAGACAAAACAAGAATAAGTGATTAAACTTTGGATGCCATATTATCATCTTAATGTACTCCAAATATTTTTTCGCCAACACCTCCCTATCAAAATTCGCTTTCGCATACTCATATCCGCTTTCACCTTCTCGTATTATTCTTGCGGGGTCATCCAGGTACAGCCGTATCACCCTGTTATACTCACCTGTATTTTCAGGTTCCACATAGGAGCCTGCCCCTGCGGCTTCCACCAGTTCCCTCGATACACCATCAATAGCCATAAGTATAGGCCTTTTGCATGACATATAATCAAACGTCTTGTTCGAATAAACTGTCTTAAACGTATCCACTCTTTTAAGCACAGAAGCCCCCATTTCAGAAGCAAGTATATATCTGAACACTTCTGCTTTAGGCACAGAATCCAGGAACCGTACATTGGTTATTTTCCTGTCCTCAGCCAGTTTTACAAGCCAGTCTTTTTCCATCCCCTGCCCTATCAGCAGGAACAAAACGTTGGTATCCTTAAGAGCCTCGCCTGCGTCCAGCAATTGTTCCAATTGATTAGCCACCCCGTGTGCCCCCACATAAGTGATCACAAACCGGCCATCAAGGTCATGCTCTTTCCGGAAAGCTTCTCTGTCGAATCCATTCAATAACTTTTCCGACAAGCTGAAATCCGAAGCATTCGAAATTTGTATCAATTTACTTTCGGGTATCCCTTTTTTTTCATGCAATGTTTTATAAAATGCCGGAGTAAGCACATTGATGAGCCTGGCTCTTTTGTAAATAAATGCTTCCACCCAATATGCCAGCTTAATGATCAGCTTATTGGTCAAAACCCCTGTATCAATCGCAGATTCCGGCCAAAGATCCCGCACTTCAAAAACAAATGGCATGCTCCGCAACCTTGAAACAAGATAACCGCTAACCCCAACGAACAGAGTAGGTGAAGTAACAATAACAACATCATATTTTCCTTTTGCCTTAAATAGTCCGGCATAAAGCGAAGAAAACAAGAATGAAAAATACCCCCACAACCTGCCAATAAAATGTTTGTTGTACGCTTCCGAAACATGGCATCGCCACACCGTCACCGCACCTTGTTGTTTCTTTACAAACAGCCGGCCTTTGTATTCCTTTCTTTTTTCTTTGCCATTGTAATGCATCATCCCACCCAGCACGGTCACAGTATGACCCTGCTCCGTCCACACACGTGTAAACTCATTCCACCGGGAACCCCCGGGATCATCTTCTTCTAAAAAATACTGGTGGATTAGTAATATGTTCATTAACGTTCCGTATAGGGTGCAAATTTAGCCTTTATAATTCATCAAGCAGATCTTTGGCAGGCTTTGGCTCAAGTTTGCCTTCATTTACTTGTTGCATACTTTCAACAGCTTCTTTGAGCCCCTGCATCACCTCCTCTTTATACGACATTTCGTCAACCTCTATTATCGTTTCCATAATGTTATTTTCATCGCTAAAAACTAGTTCCTGTGTAATCACCCTCTGCCCATACAACGATGAATACCATCCCTCCTGAACTTTCGGCAGCAACTCCTTTCCTTTTATATTTTTAGCAGTCATCGTTACTCTGCCAATCACACTCAAAGGCACATGCCACAACTGTTTCATCTTCATTCCATCTGGCGCATTGGTTAATTCATCTTTCACCACCCATACCGCTGCATCTTTCTTCTTTATTATCGTCCGCTTATGTTCTATTCCATCCTTCACATAATTAAAAGCCATTACCCTGCCTTCAAACACAAATTCATCGCCTTCCTCCCTCAATCCTACCCCAGCACACCGCGTCCAGTAATACCATATAAACCTACCTCCCTTAAGCATCTGGTCTTTATCATCCAGCATCACGGTGTTATGTGATTGCGTTCCGCTAAAGTAACGCATCGTCTCATCATCTGTATTGTATTTGTAACTACCAGCATCCAGTAAAATATTCTCACCTTTATACCATACATCCAAATGCAGGTTATCCGCGTGTGATGGTCTGTCTTTATAACTCCCGCATTTAATGAACGTAAGCGTATCATCCTCTCTGATGATGAAATATCCTCCCTTTGTGAAAGAATGAATACCCGCCAAAGGATTCCATTTTTCTTTTCTGTCGTTAGTTAGCCCATACCAATGTCTGTCTTCAAAAGAAACATTCAATCCAGTATCAAAACCTAGCACAGAAGCAAGAGCTTCTAGCTGTGGCCTGTAATCCCGGAAATGATTATTACTTAGTTTAAAAAACAACGATCCGTCATTGGCGCCATAGTTGGGCAACCACCCGTTCTCGTCCACCATACACGTCCTCAGAAAATAAACGGACAACCTGGCGCGTGCATACACTGTATCGTTGAATTTTTCCCCATTCTTCTCAGCCAACACTATCCCCCAGGTAAGCAATTGCACTACAACACGGTGATAATTCATGGAGAACTGCAGAAACGTCCCGTCCTCATACACCTGGTATGCTATCTCTTCCTCAAACCATTTTTTTCCTTGACTTTTCCAAAGTACAGCTCCCGGCAGTGATGGATAAAATATCCCTGCCAGGTACAATGTCAGCGCTTCTGTTATTGCATGATTATTCCGCACCGCTATCCGCGAGAAATTGATGTTCTTATACACATGGTCCAGGTGCCAGTATATCGCATATTGTATCTGGCCAAACACCTCTTCTGTAAGAAATGCTGACTTGCGATAATAGTGCAGCGCAAAAGTCCAGTTCAGCACCCTAAGCGACATCTCCTGGCTGCACCGGTAATTTGGTCCGCAATTGACTGGATTACTTTTTATCCATGACGTTATCTCACCGAAAACAAATTCCGCGCAGTCATGATTAAAATGATAATCGTATCGGATAATATCATAGAGAAATGAGAAACGGGATTTTTCCCAAACGTATTTTATATCGCCAGCCTCTTTCGAGTAATCCTCAATCTCTGTCCAATGCTTTTTTTTATCGTAATGGAATCCAGTATCCGGATTGGTAACCCAATCATAATCTTTGCCCAGATCAGTGAGAATGCTATTGAATAATAAAAGTTTCCCGTCCTTTATGTTGCTAAATATTTCTTTCAACTCCGGTTGAGGATCGCGCGGAAACGTAAGTGATTCATTATTCTTAAAGAAAAAAATCGCCGGTTGCTTTTTCCATTCTTCAAGTGTAATGTATTGTTTAAAAGGAGGGGCCGCCGGAAACTTCAATTTTAATAACCCACAACGTCTTCGTAGTTCATATCCTGCACGGAACGACAAGTATCGCCAACCCATGTTACCAGCCAGGTTTATTATTTTATTGATCGCCCCTGCCATTCAGATTTTTCAAATTGTTACAACAAACTCACAACCTTCATTCAGCCTGCTAACAACTGAAATATTGCCACCAAACGACTCTACCTGGGTTTTGGTCAGGTAAAGGCCAACTCCTTTACTATCCGCCCCTCCATGAAATACCTGGTTCAGTTTAAATATCTTATCTCCATACTTATCCAGATCAATTCCCATTCCATTGTCTTTAACTTTAAGTAGAATGTTCTTCCCCTCCATCATCGTCTTAATTGTTATCTCAGGCGGAATACCTGGCTTGCTGTATTTTAAAGCATTACTTAGAAAATTATATAGTATGCTTTCAAAATATGCCTTAGGGTATTGAATGTTCAATACTTCCAGTGATAAATTTATTTTTGCCTTTTTTTCTATAATGGAAGTCTGTAACTGCATACTCACGTCATCAATGATCATTTGAATATTACAATCACTCTTAGGCAGATCCTTATTAAATTTTATTTCTGCAATTTGCATCAGGGAAGAAAGCGTGCTCATTAATGATGTACTGGCTTCATGTATAAATCCAAGACCTTCCTCAAGCGTAAATGCCCCCCCTAATTTTCCTTCACTGTTTTCATTATTGTTTTTAGCCAGCAATGCCTCTGTAAGTACTTTTATATTACCTGCAGGTCCACGCAAATTATGAGCAATTATATAGCTCAGTTCTTCTAGCTGGTTTACCTTGTTGAGTAATTTTATTTGGTAGCTTCAAGTTCCGAGTTTTTCCTGGTTACAACATCCTCAAGCTCCTTCTTCACGGTAACATCAATCGCCTGTGCAATAAAGAAACCCGGCATTTCGTTTGTTCCCCATACCACTGATAAGGTTAGTAGTACAGTTACAATCTTACTTTGTTTTGAAATATACCTGCGTTCAACTGTAAAATTTGGAATCTCCTTTAGCAACATTTTCTTAATTAATTCCCTGTCCAGTTCCCATTCTCCGGGGTAGGCAATAGCTCGAATGCTGGTCCGCATTAATTCCTCTTTGGAATATCCTGTCAGTTCACACATTACCTTGTTTACATCCAGCCATCTGCCTCCGGCGCTGATAAGCGCCATCCCTATCCCTGAGTCGTGGAATGCACTTTCAAATATTTCCCGTGTGGTTTTCAACTCTTCCTGTGCCGAAATTAGCTCAGATATATTCATTGAATAACCAATAATAATATCCAGGTTGCCCTTTTCGTCAAATACAGGATATATTCTGCGAAGGGTTGTTTTTATTGTTCCGGTTAAAGTCCCTGTTTTTTCTATCCATTCTATCACCTGCCTTTCATTACGGGCAGCTTCATACATTCGTTTCCTTCTTTCAGCAATTACCAAAGATTTGTTTCGGTGTATAAAAAATTCCTCATCAGTTTTACCAATAAGCCATTTTCTTGTTTCCTCATCTCTTACGTTTGCAGGATTTACATACAGAAATCTGTAATCAGCATCAAGCACAGCTATATCAGCCGAAATATTGTTTAGTATACGCTCGTAATATAATCTTTGCTGTTCAAAACGGACCTCTATTTCATTCCTGATTTCTGACAAGACCGGCGATTCCTGCTTGCTGGAACCCTTCGGTTGATTCTTACTTCTGTTTACCTGCAATAACTCAATAACAATAAATAATTTGTCTTTTTCAGGGTGTATTGGCAGAATACGTATCCCAAACTTTTGTTTAGAGAAATCCAATATTGCTTCACATTCAAAGTATTGATTTTCCTCAGTGCTGATAGCAAGTGTAACTTTTTCTGCACATTTTGCTGCAAGGTATTCTTTGGGAAGATCAGCCAGATTTTTACCTGCCCATACTTCCTCCTTTTGAAATATCGTACTCCCTTTCCTGTCCCAGATCCTGCTGATTACATACCCTTCCGATACCTCCACAACTCTTTCACCTACCTGTAACAAGGTATCAACGATTGTTGCAATCTTTGAAATGATTTCAGTATTCATGGTATTATAAAGCAAGTTAAATCAAATTATCTAAATCTGAGAACAATGGACCTTATTTAGTGTACCATCACCGGCTGCATCAAGGGCTGGTTTCCATTTATCTTCATGTAGCTCACCTTCATTCTGGAAAATATTTTCACCGATAATTTATAGTTTATGTAAACCAAAAATATCAGCTATTCTACTAACAATTCGCCCTGCCGTCTTTCCGTCCCATAGCTCCGGTATACTCCCCTTTTTCCAGGCTCCGGAAAATAATTTAGCAAACGCGGGCCCAATATTTACAGGATCAGTACCTATTAGCTCATTCGTTCCAATTGTACACGTTTCAGGCCGCTCAGTGCTATCTCTCAATGTCATACACGGCACACCCAATACAGTTGCCTCTTCAGTAATTCCACCTGAATCCGTTATTACAGCCTTTGAATTTTTTACAAGATAATTAAATTCCAGATAACTCAATGGGTCAATTTTCAATAAATTTGATCCTTCAATCCCAATCACATCCAGCATTTTCGAGGTTCTGGGGTGAACAGGAAAAATTACAGGCAACCCATTCGATGCCTTCACGATCTCATGTAAAATCTCCTTCAATATTTCTTTATTATCCACATTATTTGGCCTGTGCAGTGTCATTACTATATATTGCCTGTCTTTCAAATTATAATTGTCCCAGAAAGCAGGCTTTATAAAGTGCGGCATTTGTTGATACAATGTATCAATCATGGTATTCCCAACAAAAAATATCTTATCATTCCCCACGCCTGCTTTTCTTAAATTTTCATTGGCAACCTCTGAAGTCGTAAAAAAATAGTCCGTGATGGAATCAGTAACGATACGGTTTATTTCTTCCGGCATGGTCAGGTCTCCCGATCGTATACCGCCTTCCACATGCGCCACTTTTATATTGTTAACTTTTTTAGCTGCAATTGCACAGGCCATGGTTGAGGTAACGTCTCCCACAACAATACATAAATCACATGGTTGCGCAAGTAATAATTGCTCATAGCCTATCATTATCTTCCCCGTTTGTTCAGCCTGAGTTCCTGAACCTGCCTCAAGGTTGTAATGTGGCGCGGGAATGTTGAGTTGTTCAAAAAAATCGCCACTCATTTTTTTATCATAATGCTGCCCGGTATGAACCAACCGGTATTGCATGTCTACTCCCTCTTTGCTTTGTTCCTCAATTGCTGCAATAATCGGAGCTATCTTTATAAAATTCGGTCGCGCACCCGCTATAATATCTATTAACATCTATCCCTGGTCTGTTTAGCTTTTAACCTTACAGTATTTTAAAAAAAAAATCCCTAAATTGAAATGATTCTATTCAGCTAAAGAACTTTTGCCAACCTCGTAATTTTAGCTATAGGATTCGAGGGTTAAAGTTCTTAAAAAATTTTGTCCAATGTCCCGAAAAAAAGCACAGATATAGCGCCCAAAGCTAAATGCGTGGTTCCCCTTTAGGGGTTCAGGGGTATCCACTCACGCTTCATCATGCTTTCTATAGCAGCGAAACTCGCAAGGGTAGTATTTACAATCTCTTCAAAAGGTATTAAAGGTCCTCCTCCTGTCTGTATGCGCTCTGTCAGCAATTTAAATTGAGCAGCATGACCCTTGTCAACTTTCGTTTTCAGTTTCGCAAAATTCTTAGTCCCAAATCCTTCCGTCACACTGAAATTATCAACCACTATGGTACGTTCCTGACTATACACTTCAATCCGCTCTTTCTGATAAGCTTTAGATCCGTTTGCGAAATAATTGATCACTCCTGTACTTCCATTTTCGTACTGCAGCAGTATGGATCCGCTATCCGCATTTGCCTGGGGGTTTATTCCCATCCCGTTCATACATACTGCCTTTATTTTACTACCGGTCAGGAATGTAATCAGATCCATATAATGACACGCCTCACCAATTATTCGCCCGCCACCAACCTTCAAATCATGCACCCAAACATTTGCCGGTATAGCACCGGCATTCATGGTGGCTATTACATTCATCTGGCTTGTCCCTACTAGTTGTTTCACCTTTTGTATATGAGGAGAGAACCGCCGGTTAAACCCCACCGTCAGTGTTTTCCTCCCATCATACGCCCTAATAACTTCATCAAGTTCCTCTCTGTTGAGCGCCAGTGGCTTTTCTACAAAAACATGTTTTCCTGCCTTCAGTCCTTCTGCAACCATGTCTGCATGTTCATTGTGTCTGGTTGTAATAATTACGAGGTCAATTGCGGGGTCGTTCAATATACTCTTATAATCAGTCGTGCTTTTACCGATCTGATATTTTTTTGCGAGAACCGTTCCCGTAAGACCGGATGCACTTGCTATTGAAATAATAGAGACCCCTGTTTTTGCCAGGATGGGTAACATGGTCATACTGGTAAAATTACCTGCGCCTATTATTCCTATACCACCTTTTCCACTTTCGAAAGTACCACTCCTTAGTGTGATCGTTTCCGCTGCATTGCTTTCTTCAGGATATTCCAGAATAGATGCTATTAAATCCCTGTCGCTGATATTATTGTACACCTTTCCGTAATCACTCAGTTGAATTCGGTTGGTAATCAAAGGTGTAACATCAAGTTTACCAGTAGCAATCGTTTCTAAAATAGCCTTGAAATTTCGCTGTTCCGTCCACCGCACAAAGGGCAATGGATAATCTATGCCACCCTTTTCATAATGATCATCATACCGCCCCGGCCCATACGAGCAAGATACCTGGAAGGTAAGTTCCTTCTCATAAAAATCAGCCCTGCTGATATTTAGGCCTATCACACCTATCAATACAATTCGTCCGCGCTTGCGGCTCATCTTCGCTGCCTGTGAAATAATTTCATCACTTTTGCCCGATGCGGTAATGATAACGCCATCTGCTCCGGCATGATCTGTTTGTTCGTCAACAAATTTTATTACGTCAGCACCCTCTTCAGGACTTATTGCCAATATGCCTTTCTTCCTGGCAATTGCAATTTTATTTTTATCAGGGTCTATACCTATCACCTTGCAGCCACTGGCAATCAATAATTCTGCGGTTATCAAACCTATCAGGCCAAGGCCAATAACTACTATGGTTTCGCCAAGTTTCGGATCACAAAGACGAATGCCTTGTAAACCTATTGAACCGATAACGGTAAATGCCGCGGCTTCATCGCTAACGTTATCGGGTATGTGTGCGCATAAATTTTTCGGTACACATACATATTCTGCATGAGGCCCGTTGGAGGCTACTCTGTCACCGGTCACAAAATCATGTACATCCGCACCCACCGCTAATACTTTCCCCACATTGCAATAACCCAATGGTAATGGCTGGCCAAGTTTGTTGAAAACTGCCTGCAGAGTAGGCCTAAGACCATCAGTTTTTACTTTATCCCAAACCTGCTTCACCCTGTCCGGCTGCTGCCTTGCCTTTTGCAGCAAATTGGCCTTCCCGAATTCCACCAGCATACGTTCAGTACCTGCCGAAACCAGGCTACGGGAAGTCTTGATCAGAACACAACCATGCTTTACCTGCGGCACAGGCACCTCCTCCAATATAGTTTCCCCTGTTTTAAAAGACTGAATGATTTGTTTCAATGTATGATCGCTTACCGCAAAAGTAATTATTATCACCGGCTTTTCCCTCAACAGGTCAACCATGGGGGAATTACCGGTAATTCAAAAGGTTGGTCCGGGCATGGTTGCTGCTATTGAGCTTCAGTGGCCATAGCACGGTTCTTCTTCGGATTGCTATATCGCATAAAGAGCACAGCAACGAAATCCCGCAGTTCGCAACACCCTTTTACAACATATATCTATTCATCCGTCTCAACCAAAATCTATAGGTACGCCATAATTGAACTCGAAAAATAGAAGCCAATTCAACATAATGATGTAGTCTGCCTTTACTTCAGAAAAATAGCCCTGAATAGGGCGCAATACATCAGCGATGGGCATCGCCCATCGAATAAGCAAGAAAGGCAGAAAGCACTGTAAGGGCGGAATATTTTCACTCGACCAGGCTTCACGCAGAAGGAGGGTAATATAAAGGTCAAATTGGTTTGACTTCGCTAACCAATCTTACCCCCAAACAAAAAGCGGGCAGACCAACAGCCACCCGCTTTTTATTATCCTCAAATAACTATCCTTACTGCTCCACAACCATATGGAACACCTTATTGCCCGTTGCTGTCCTCAGGTTCAGCATGTACATGCCGTTGGCTATGTTG
>CAIMDZ010000125.1 GCA_903839875.1 uncultured Bacteroidota bacterium | reverse complement strand
TTAACTATAAACGACCAGGGTGAATACCTTAACTATATGCAGTATGACCGGGGAAAATACCCTAAATATGCAAGTAAACGGTATAAAATGACCTGAAATGCATGGATACATGGGGGGCTTTTGCCCTGTTAAAGAAATGCAAATATAGCTGAAAAGCCTATACTGTAGCGGGTTTGGTGGGATTGGGGCAAAAATAATAATGGCAAAAAGGGAAATGTTGATTTTAGGCAAAAACGGTGTAAAGCCTTGCCTGTATTGATTATTAGCGTATGTAGTACATGAATTTACTATTAATCTTCATCTTTATAGTAAAGTATTGATTTATCAATATCGAATTTTTTAAATGACTTAAGAAAGCGTTTAGCCGAAGCAAGGAAAGGTTTTATTGTTTCCTGGTATTGTATAAATGATTCCCAACTATTTATTATTTCATTCTTGTGTGTTTCATAGTCTGTATTGATTGTAGGCTTATTTATCGCTTTGCTTTTTAAGTATTTTTCATATATCTCATTCATGGTACTCACATACAAATGAAATTCCCCGATTACTTTCATTGCTGCCCACAAATCAGGCCTTTCATTTTTTATCTCCCTTGCTGCTTTTAAATTATAGTACAACGTTTTATCCTTTCTTTTACTAACGTTTTTTAGTAATATATCATAAACGTCTTTATCTTCAATTTTGGAGGCAATTTGTAATGTCTCATTGTCCTCATTTGCGTCACTGGTGCTGCTGTGTTCACCGGTGAATATTTCCCCTTTGCCTGTGTACATCCAATCGGCGGAAACTGATTTTTTAGTACTAAGAATTTCAACCAGCTTGCCAGTTACAGGGCGTTTTCCATTTTCAACCTCAGAATAATAGGACTGTTTTACAGTCAACATTTCTGCCATTTCCTTTTGATTCAGGTGGAGGTATTTTCTTACTTCCCGTAGGCGGGTGTTAGTAGTATTTTCCATAATAACAAAATAAATATCAGCATTACTGAATAAATATTCACTCACAGTTATATCTTTGTTTAAATTTAGTTAAACATTGATAATCAAAAGTAATAAAATTATGATAGCGAGAACAGAAATAAGAAAAAAAATACCATACGGATATGGTAGGATTATAGCTAAAAAAGCGGGTGTATCTACCAGCTTTCTTTCAAGGTTCCTGAATGATAGTGAAATCAAAAGTGAACGTGTGGAAATAGCTGCTTTGGAGGTATTGGCAGAATTGAGCCAAAAGAAACAACTGCTGATAGCACAAATAAACTAAGTAACGTAGTACCAGGTAAGGGCATACTGAGTCCATTATTAACAAAAAAAAATGATATTGTGGAAATACAAAATTATGTTACAGGCTATGAGCCTGTGAGGATCAAAACGACAAAAACAAAGGTTTTCATTTCGGGGAAATATTTAAGTAAGGCAGTCCCCGCCATTTCGTGGGAAAATTTCAGGCAATTCCCAAAACGGAAACTTCACTTAGAATTTAAGAACGGGGAAGTAAATGTAAATTCATTTACGGAGGCAGAAAAAATCCAATACAGGATACCTCCCATTGAAACCCTCATAAAGCTGGTGAATGGGTTTAAACTGGAGGAAGACCAGCAAAAAGTATATGCCGGTGATCGGGGTGGCCTGAAAGCTGAAATAGATAGTACCTATTATGCTTTGTGTACTGCAAAATTAGATCATGTTCCTTTTTACAACCTGATAGCTGCAAAGTACAATGTGAGTAAAGATAACTGCAAGTTGTTTGCTCAAAGGTGGGCAGTATGGCAGTATATAACCGACAATTACAACCGCTCAAAAAACAGCCTTGCCATTTTTCAGGCTGCTTACAATCTTGTATTTCCCGGACACCTCAGCGACTGCAATAGTTTCAGCAACTTCAAAAAGGCGTGTGACCTGAAAGGGATTGAAAGCAAGGTGATAGACCAGCGGGCAATTATTAAGGTGGCAAAGCGTATCACTTCGTTTCAGTATGCTTTGCTGCAAAGCCTATTTATACAACCGCAAAAGATCAATGCACCCGCTGCGCACAAAAAATTGATAGATGCATGTGAGGGACTGAGTGAAAAACCTTACAGCCTTGCATCGGTTAAGAATTATTACAGGGAGTTTCAAAATAACGCTGAATTGTTTGCTTTGAGGTATGGAGCAGGGGCAGCACAAAAACAATTGCCTTATGCCTCCCTGATCCCTGCACAGCACAGGAATACACAATGGCAAATTGACGGCTGGACTTGCCCGTTTTGGGGAGCAGAATTTCAGCGGTATGTCTTGTACCTAATACGTGACAATTTTAGTAGGAAAATAGTGGGGTATAGTGTGGCGGAAAGTGAAAACACTACGCTGATAATGGCGGGGCTGGAAGATGCTATGTATAATACGGGCGTTTTCCCCGGTGAGCTGGTGAGCGATAAACATAGCTTTCACCAAACCACAACAGCGGCAAGGCTAAGGAATGAAACGGAGCGCATGGGTGCAATATGGACAGTGACCATAAACGCACAAAGGAACCAGCTTGCAGAGCGGTACAATCAATATTTAGATGCTCTGTGCAAAGATTTTGCCGGGTATCTGGGCAAAAATGTGACCGCTACCAGTAAGGACGCACGACCAGCGCCGGAGGTGCTGACACAATATGCAAAAACAGCCAATTTCAAAACCATAGACGAAATAAAAGCAATAGCTGCTTATGTGGTGAAGGAGTTTAATAATACACCGCTGGAGGTGCTGGAGGGTAATAGCCCTAATGAAGCTTATGCAGCCAGTGAAGATTTAAAGGCGTTTAAACTGACAGAAAATGACCGTTTAAACCTGTTGAAACCTGCAACTGCTTACAAGGTTATTCGTGGCGAAATAACTATAAAAGTGGGTATGAAAAAGCACTCCTATCAATTGCCAGCCGAACTAATAACCCGATACAATAACCGGGAAGTACTGGTGATCTATGAAGATTTGGCACAGGGTATATACATAAGCGATATAAAGAGCGGTGAGGAACTTGGCTGCATACTGCCTAAGCAAAAGATACACGGTGCCATACCCGACCAAACAGAGGCAGACCGCAAACGGATAAACCAACTGACTGGCCGCACCAATGGCGTGACCGTGACAGGCCGGAAAACAGCACAGGAAAAGATAGTGGCCGCACTGAAACACAGGCCGGAGGCAATAGACCTGATAAACCACTACAGCCTACCAAAGGACATACGGGCACTGGCAACAAAAGACAGCGAAATGAAAAGGGCAATGGGTGACGCTGGTATAAATGCCAATAACCTACCTATACGGACGGCACTGCCCGTAACCATACCCATGCCAGCAACGAGGGCAGAAAAGACACGAAATAGCCCCTTTGCTACTGCGAGCGGTGAAATGGAAATGGTGAGCATTGAGGACTTATTAGGCAATTGATTACCCACAAATAAAATGCCGCTGGTGGAACAGCGGCAAGTCTAAACAAATTTTCTTAACCGTTTAAATTAAAAAAATCTATGACAAAGGTACATGTAAATGCAATACGAAATGATGCGAGCATATTTGTTGAAAGGAGAGGAAAGGAAAAACTGGCGGTGCTGGCAGAAGTAGGGACTGAAACGATAGATAACCTGCTGAATGGAAATTTTGAGGCTCTAAATGATAAATACTTAGCTAAAATAAAAACAATTGTGAAAAACGAAAGTAACATAGGACTATACCGGACAACAGACTGTATGGCATTTCTGAGGGCTGCTGACGAGGCAACGGAATATAATCTAATGGTAGGTATAACAGGTGACACCGGAACGGGAAAAACATTTATGAGTACCGCTGTAGCACAAAAGAACAATGTACTGTACTGGAATTGCCATATGGAGAAAAGCCCCCGTGTTTTCTTTCAGGAATTGCTTTGCAACCTACGAGCATCGTATTACGGCACCATAAGCGCAATGATAGAAAAGGCGGCAAAGGCTATGAACGAACAGGGCACTTTGCTGATAATAGACGAGGCAGATAAAATGCACCCACAAATAAGAGCCTGTGTGCATACACTGAGGGACAGGACGGCCAAACAGTGTGGTATAATGCTGGTGGGTATGGTTGCACTTAAAAATGACCTAATTACTGGTAAAGAACAGGGCAAGAAAGGATATGCTGAGTTCAGTAGGCGCGTGAATATATGGCACCATATGGACGGGCTACAGCCTAAAGAGATTAACAAGGTGCTGGAGGATAACGGGATAACAGAGCCGGGGATACTACGTGAATTCAGGCATTATACCAGCTTTGGGGAACTGGTGAACGCTATACAACTTCATAAGATACTTAACAGCTAAAGCTATATGAAAGGGAGTAACAGAAATAAAAACCTAAGCCCTGGTGATAAGCTGCGACTGCTGAAACGGTTTGAAGCTTTGATAATAGAGGGTGCCAGCCAGAAGGAGGCAGCGGGCATTTGTGGGATATGCCAACACACAGCAGGAAAGTATATGGTAGAATTGGGATTAAAGGATAAGCAGGAAACAAACTTTAAAGCTGCTGCTAAGAAACGAGACCCGGATAGTGCAAACCTGCTGCTAATAAAAACGAAACACCAATATCCTAACCTATACCCGGCAGTGCTGGAGGCTTTCAATAACGTTTTCAATTCAAAGTAATATATGGCAAGGCAATACAATAATGTGGTAAAAACACGGGCGAAGCTGGAAAAGATAGAGCGGTTTATGTATTACATGAGCATAGGTAACAGCCAAAAGGCGGCTGCAAAGCTGGTGCCTGTAAGTCAGCAAACGGTATGCACCTGGCTTAATGAATACCCGGAACTGAGGGAACGCATAAAGGCAATGGCAGAGGGTGACCCTTCGGGGATGGGAGATAAACTAACTGCATTTATGGCTTTCGTGAAGGTGGATGATAGTGTATTGTATGCAATGTTATTGCAGAAGGTGGCGAAGTTTAAAAAGAGTTTACAGCCTGTTTTTAGAAAGAAAAAGTAACATCTTATTAAATAACTAACTAACATCTTTATGAGCATTAGCGGAATGATAACAGAGGCACAATTGAGAAAGATCAAAGAAAAAATTGAAAGCCCTGATTTTAAAATACCCCTTGCCTCGTTTCTGAAATCAATTACCGGAGGTTTGGCAAGCTCAGTGGATGAACTGACCAGCGCACAGGCAAAGGATGTATTGAACGCATTTAAAAAACTAAAAAAATAACTAATATGGGACTTACAAAACAAGAAAAATTAAAACGCTCTGCCATACATGAGGCAGGCCATGCAGCAATTTACTTATTGCAAGGATGGATTTTTGAAAGTGTTGATATTATACCCGAAGGAAGGATACGTGGAGGTATTAGGAACGGAGAAGAAGTTATGTTACCGGGTAATTATTCCCGTGATATGCTTTCAGATGGGTATGAGCGTGAATTTAGGCAATATTCAACTATTATCCTTGCGGGTTATGCTGCTGAAAATAAATTACTGAATCGAAAGAAAATGAGTAGCGCAGACAAGTTTTCGCAGGGCATAACGGAAGGGAGTGATTTCAATAGATACTTGCACTTTGCAAATATTTTCTTTGTGAGCAATGAACTTGCATGGGCGTATTTCGACTATATAATGTCTGAATTAAAGCACCTTTTAGATAACCGTTTTGGGCTGTGGGAAAGTGTTATTGCAATCGCTGATGAATTGATTTGTAAACAAGAATTAATGAAGGATGAATGTGAAACTATCTACAAACTTAAAACCGAATCTGCTTTATGAAATCAGCACAGAAAATTGATTTGAAAAAACTGAGCCACATTTTTAAGGTGGCGGTACGGGAACAAGACCGGGTTAATTGCCTTTTGCGCTTCACTGGTGGCAGAGCGGAGGCAATAGAGGCACTAAACCAGTATGAGGCAGGGGAATTGATGGATGACCTACTAAAGACCGTTAAAATGGCAAATGTGGGGCAAATACAGAAATTGCAAATCCTATACCGTGATCTGAAATTGGTGGAACAAAAAAAGGAAATACTATTGAACTATACCCATAACCGGACGGACAGCACAGCGGGGTTAACATTTGACGAGGCAAGGGATTTGATACAAGACCTTGCAACTCACGAACCAAATGAACGTATGAGAAAAATGGTATTTTCTTTTGCTTACCGGGCGGGGATCATTTGGGGAGAAAGTGATACTGATAAGAAGATAAACCGGGCTAAACTTAACATCTTCCTCCGGGAGCGGGGGACGGTTAAAAAGGATATTGAGAAACAGACTTTGGAGGAATTGAAAAAAAGTCTTGCCCAATTCTCTGCAATGGTTGGGAATAACCAAAAGACGAAGGATAATAAGGAGGCTAAGAAAATGACCAATGAATTACTAACCAAATTAAACTTAACCGTAAAATAAAAACATACATCTATGGTACATTATAAAGAAAATTCCGATAATGAAAAAGGTATGAAATTTGACCTTATTGTAAATGATGGAGCTATGCACGAAACGATAATGAGAGCTATGTTAGGCACTATTAGAATGGCTGTGCAATGCCATAATAGTAGTATGTTTGAAAATGACCTGTATAATATTGTAACAATGGTTGAGATGCTGGATGCAATGCTACCGGATGAATACCAATTGGAACACGGTATAGAATACAGCGAAGAAGCAAATAAAAAACGCATAGCGGCTGGTTTTTAGATGTAATTGAAATGTAAGTGGGGGCAATAAGATGAACAAGTAAAATGCTTTTAGCAGTATCTTTGCAGTCCACAGTATCATCCCCCGCTCTTCACCCTTCAGTAAGGCGAAAAGCATTTAACCCCCGATTTTATCGGGGGTTATTTTTTTGTGTATTGGCAAGGGTTTGAGGTTTTAATGATGTAAGTGAAATGTAAGTGGTATTGCAGGGGTGGGTATTTAATCAGAATTTTAATGTGATTAATGCAGGTAATTGCCTCCGGATGGAGGATTTGCTGGCAAATTTATTCATAAGAGTTAGCATTTTCATGCAGCTATATTTGAGATTGGATTAAACGAAAAGGGGGTAGAGCAATTGGCTCCGCTCCTTTTTCGTTTTAAGGGCAAAATAAACACGATTTAAAACGTAAAAACAGAACGATGAAAAAATATTCAGGAATGACATTGACAACGGAAATTTTGGCGAAAATGAAAAACGGGGTTATTGCCTCATCGCTTAGTGATACGGACTTTAAAGAGCCTGCAAAGGTGAAGGGCTATGCAATACCGAAGGAACTATATGAGGGGTGGGACGCTCTTAGCAAGGCGAAGGGGGACAAGCTCCAGAGCATAAGGGATAATGACGCTACATTATTTTGTGTGATTTATAATGACCGCTGGGGGAAATACCCGAAGGATTTCAAAAATATGGATCATAACGTCAATAAAATTTATTCTGATGCGCTGCTGGAATACAAAGTAGATACCATGAGCAAAATGACGTTTGATGAATTGACTAAGCAAAACCTGCTGAATGATCTGAGGACGCTGGCACCGGAGGTATATAAGGTGAAGTACTTCACAAAGTTTGGGGTGTACCCTAAATTTTGATTTTATAGTGTGGTAGTTACTCAATATTTTCTTAACCAATAAAAAACCGGGTATGTCATTTTTAGATAAGCTTTATAAGAAAAATGCAACCAGCATAGTGCCTGAAAGTAAGGATAGTGCTGCGAATGAAAAATTTGAACTGTTTAGAAAGGAGTTCATTGAAAGCGAAAAAAAGAAGATGGACGCTATGAGCAGGATTGAGCTTATAGAATACCAGGCAGAGACCCGTTTCAATGCTGTGTATGCAAGCCTGATGCTACAGGAGGCGGTGGAAGCATTGGGAGGATTGAAGGGGGTGCAGGTGATTACCATTGAAACGCTGAATAAGGTAATTGAAAATCATGTTGTAAAACCGATTGATATTAGTAAGCTGTAAGTGGTGTTTAATTGATGTTTAAACGAGTTTTTAAAATAGGTGTATGAATATAGAATTTGATTTGTATCTAAAAGAGCATTGGACAAATGTTCTTCATAAACTGGATGAAACAACGAACCGTACATTCAACCGTATTGACCGATATATGAATAAGCTTGGTGAGGAGCATAGGATAAATGTAAATACTGACGGGCTGGACAGGGCGCATGAAAAAATAAAGGGAGTAACCAGCGCACTGGAAGTGATGAAGGGTACTATGATGGGTGAATTGGCTTTCAGGGGTTTGGAGCGAGGGTTTGATAAAACAAAGGATTTTGTTAAGGAATCTATCCTGGGCGGGATGGAAGAGGGGAAGGTGGAACGCATGTTTCAGGTGATGGCGGGAAAGGAAAAAGGGTCGGGACTATTTGAAGAAATAAATAAAAAATACTTACCAACCAGCATTTACGGAAAGGAGCAATATCAGCATAGTGCAGATTTGTTGAGCGCCGGAGAAAAGAATACACGAATTGTAGAAGACTTAAAGCAAATTGGGGATATTGCGTTTGGTAATGATGAAAAATTTCAGCGCATAACCTATGCTCTTCAGAGTGTAATTGAGGAACGTGCATTTAATGGTATTGAAAGAAAAATGCTACGGGGTACAGGCTTTAACGCAGAGCAGACTTTGGCGGCGGCTGACCCAAAACATAGAAATACAGATTACTGGCTGGATCAGCTTGGCAAGGCGGGAACAGGATTGGAGTGGTTCAGGAAATCAATGGAAATTGCAACCAGCGCAGGAGGCC
This sequence comes from uncultured Bacteroidota bacterium, assembly GCA_903839875.1. Classification (GTDB taxonomy): domain Bacteria; phylum Bacteroidota; class Bacteroidia; order Chitinophagales; family Chitinophagaceae; genus Nemorincola. Next base: position 47,826 of record CAIMDZ010000125.1, on the reverse strand, counting down.
GATTTTATAAGGGGCAGGATGAAGTGGCAAAAACAATGTGGGGCAAGGCAAAGATTATGAGCACCAACTGGGAGCTTATGAAAGATGCCTGGGGAAAAGAATTGCAGCCCGTAATGGAAAGGCTGCTGGATAGAATGAAGCCATTTATAGACAAGGTGCCACATTTATTGGAGGAATTAACGCCAAAGATTGAGCATTTAGTGGATGGATTTATAGACTTATTGCCAACACTTAAAGAATTTGGCAGCGGTCTGATTAATATTCTGAAACCTATCGGTGAGGCTGCTTATCCGTTGATAAAGGACATGCTGGATTTAGGGGCTGCAATACTTAGGAATCCTTTATTTCAGGAGACGGCTAAAGCAGCAGGAAATGTGCTGGAAGGCGCAGCGAATGTAATTGGCAACGAGATCGGGATTTATAAGAACTGGTGGAATGCCATATTTGACCAGGACAAGTATAACCGGGATAATGACCCTCATATAATGACCAGTGAGCGGAAAGGGTATATGTGGAACTCTGAGCCGCTGGGGATGAATGAACGGGGATTGAAGATTGACAGTGCCCGGATGGAGAAGGTGATAGATAGCATAGGGAGAGGTAACTTTTTTATTGATGAGGCTGCTTTTGAGGAATATGGCAGAGGCTTTATGAAGAAGTATTACCCAAAAACAGCGTGGACTGCTATGGGAATGGATTTGCCATTAACCAGTATAAATGGTGATAAAAGCGAAAAAGGCGGGAAAGGTGGTGCAGGCGGTGCAGGTGCGGGGAGTGAGGGAACGAGTGATGCGATTTTGGGAGGTGGGCAGCGGGTGTTTACTATAAATATGAATGCGCCGATGTATAAGGTGGAGCACCAGGTGTTTCAGAGCATTAAGGATGCTATTGATGATTTTGAGCCGAAGGTGCAGGAGGCGCTGTGGCGGATTATGCGGACGCTCCCGGTGGGGAGGTGACCTCACTATGGCAGTTTACAGTTTACAGTTGGCAGTGATGTATTACCGGACTTTATCGAGATTGAAAATCCTAAAATAAAACAGTAAGCATGGAAAGAAGGGGTAGCCGTTTTTTTGTTGAGTTTACAAATTTGGAGGCTGATAAAAAGACAGGAGGCAAAGGGCGTTCCGGTGATCTGCTGAAAGTAAGGAATGAAAAATTACTGTATCGCTTTTATTACCATTCCAGGATATTGACTTATAAGTATGAACGGGTTTTGTTTGAATTAAGCAATGAATTTGATCTGAGTGAATGTACAATAATGCAATTGATTGAAAAGAACACAGAGCGGATAAGGGAGATTGGTGATGAACAGCCGACCAGGGAGCGATTAAAGAAAAAATATCCCTTCTTTTCATGGGGTGGTACTCCTGCTTTGATGAATAAGGATGTGAAGGAAAGGGAAGTTTTTATTTTGAAGTAACCGGATGTGTGGGGGTGATGCTGCGATAATAACCGGAACATGAAAAAGAAAAAAAGTAAAGTGAGTAAAAAACTCACGACAGAAGATTTAGAAAATGGGTTTGTAACAATTGAGCCAAACAATAATGAAAAAAGTGAAATTGATAAATATAAGAGGCGGTTAGGGCTGGCACCTGGGGAGCGGTTATTATACACAGCGGAATAAAAAACGCAGCATTTTTTATAAACAGAAACGCTGAAACCATTGTAAATACAGCATTTCATAAAAATAATTGTTTCATTTATGCGGCATTATTTATGTCGTCATGTATAATGAAGTGGAAGTAATAATATTTTGAAACAAAAAATCAATTAACAAGCTAAAAATAAAAAGATGAAAGCAACTTTGAAACCGATGCAAATAAGCATCATTGGACATTTTGCAACCAATTTTAAAAGTAATTGGAACCGCGCAAAAAGCGATGTGCAAAAAGTAGTTGACCTTTACAACGTCATGGGATTACCTCCATTGAACAGCAAACAGCTACACGGGCTTTTCAATGATACAATCAATACGCTGTATGATATTTTTACAGGCAATGAAGCTGCACACCTGACCATTGGCAAGGGTGAAGGCCGGGGACATTTAGCCATTGACCGGGTAAAGGCAATGGATATTTTGGATAAACCGAAAGGATATGATGAACTGCTGGCAGCCATAGCGGAAAGCAGCAAAAGCCTTGCAAATGCCTATACCGCTAATACTCCGTATGATGTGCGGGTGAATGCAGCCCAAATAATTGATACTTTCGTGATTGACGAAAATGGAAATTTGGGCTTTACTGAAACGGTGGCCACTGGCATTGAAAATGCAGGGAAGGTATTTGTAAACACCGAAAAGGGACAGGCTATTTATAACTTTCTGCAAAAGGTAACGGAGGCATATATTGAATGTGGGCTTGATACATTCCGGGGAAATACTTCATTCCGGGAAATAGATGGGGACAAGGTGGCGGATATTGTACGGGATGGAATACGAAGTATTGACCTGGACGCTAAAAGCTATAGCCCTGTTACAGTGTCCAATACAATTCAACCTCGTTTGCCCTTCGATAACGACATAAAGAACTTATAGCAGGAAAGCAAGCATGTTGAAGATAACCAGCTTTCGGGCTGGTTATTTTTTTTCGGGGTTAAAAGGTGTTTAAAGGGTGTTTGAATTGTATTTTTTGTACTTTTATTAAAAGGGTATGTTATGAGACAGCATTATTCTAATTCGGTGAATGAGCCTTATATGGTTACATGCCCCAGGTGTGGATCGGGTAGCGTCTCCGGAGGGAGGAAGGGTTATAGTTTAGGAAAGGGCTGCTTAGGCTTTATTATTATGCTGCCGTTTGCTTTGATATTTTCATTGTTGGGGTTATTGTTGGGCCAATTTGGAGCGAACAGAGTAAAGAGGACTTGTTTAAATTGTAAATATCGGTGGTAGCCTGAATTTGGGGCAATTGCCTGAATTGGGATAAAGATACCAGTGCCTGAGGGATAAGGCGCAAAAGGGAAGAAATCGGGGGTATGTGTCAATAATTCAGGGTTGGGAGGTGCCGGGTATGTGGTGATCAGGAGAGGGAGCTGGGGTGAACCGGAGCGGGAGCTGGTGCCGGGTGGGTGGTGATCGGGAGGGGGTAAGGGGGTGAACCGGAGCGGGAGCTGGTGCCGGAGGGGTGGTGATCGGGAGGGGGTAAGGGGTGAACCGGAGCGGGAGCTGGTGCCGGAGGTGTGGTGATCGGAAGGGGTGAGGGGGTGAACCGGAGCGGGAGCTGGTGCCAGGGGTGTGGTGATCAGGAGGGGGTGAACCGGAGCGGGAGCTGGTGCCGGAGGTGTGGTGATCGGGACGGGTGAGGGGGTGAACCGGGTGAAAGGGCTGAGATTTTGATATTTCGGGGAAAGGTGGGGGTTTGGAGTTTTTATGCGATTGTAGAGGGCTTTAAATGGGTAAAAAAGGGGCAAAAATGAAATTCACAGACTAAGTTAATTATAGATATTAGCTTTAATATGTTTTTCCGGATGAAATAACGCAGTGAAAGTTAATAATTGATTTTAGCTAAAGTTAATAAATGATTTTGGCGTTTATATACCGGCAGGCAGGTTAGAAGATTATAGGATGTGCGATTGTCCGGCGCGAAGTTGTGGGTGATCCCGATAGCTATCGGGACAACAACGGCGAAATGTGAGATCATTTACAGGTAGAAACCCCGTCAGCACACCTCTAAGGGTGTCAGACGGGTGTTTCGTTAAGCGCATAGAATTCCGGTAGTACAACTTATACCGGACGCTTCATTTTATCTTGTTTCATCTAAATGCTCAGCTCCGTTTTTAGCCGTCTGACACCCTTGAAGGTGTGCTGACGGCAAAAACTCTTTTTTCTACGCAGCTACTACTCTTTCACAAACCTTCTCACCTCACTCCCGTTTATTTTTACAAAGTAAACCCCGGCAGGGAAACCTGATACATCAACCTCCACTTGTTGTGTATTTGTTTTTTGGTTGAAAATAGTTTGCCCAACAAGGTTTGTAATAATCAGGGTGTTTATCATATCGGGAGCGGTGATGGTTATTTCTGTGGTGGCTGGGTTGGGGTAAATAACTATTATATTTTGTCTTTTACTAAAATAATTAACACCCGTTGTCACTTCTTCAACTATATGTCCACTTGAAGTAGTAGAATCGTAACAACCGTAAGTGGCAGTAGAAACAACCCGCGCAGTTATTGTATCGGTGCCAGCAAGTTTTATATAAGTTACCAATGGAATGCTTGTAGAAGTAAACTCTATTCCATGATTCATCCAGTGAATAATATAGCTGCTACCAGCACTAGCTACAGTTGCATTTACGGTTACTGAACTGCCAACAGGAACAGATACTGTTCCTGAAAGGGAAATAGTGGGATGTGTTAAAATAGGCGCGAAAGTCACTTTCCGAATTCGCGGATTGTCAATTTGCGTTATGTACATGTTGCCACAAATGTCAAATGCAATTGAACTTGGATTTTCTACTTGTGCTGCGGTAGCTGGTCCCCCGTCTCCGGCATATCCTGGAGAGCCATTTCCTGCAATAGTGTGAATTATACCAAAGGTATCTACCATGCGTACCCTGTCATTGTACGAGTCTGGAATATAAAGTACACCATATTTATCGACGGCTATATATACAGGAGCTATTGGTGCATTTGTAGCCGGCACACCATCACCAGTATATATATAAGACATACTATCTCCTGCGACTGTAGTTATGACACCTAAAGTATTTATCTTACGTACTCTGTAAGTCGCCTCATCTGAAATAAAAATATTGCCCGACGAATCAAAACAAACATTTGTTGGACTGCACTGAGCGGCGGTAGCAGGTCCGCCAACTCCGCCGCCGCCGACCATGCCATTACCGGCAATTGTGGTAATATTTCCATATACGTCAATTTTTCGCACTCTATGATTTGCATTGTCAGAAACATAGAGTTCTCCAGGCTCCTTAAAAAAAACGCCGTAAGGATTATTCAGCATAGCTGTTGTTGCAGGAATATGATCACCATTATACCCGGAACTTGCTACGCCTGCTATTGTAGTAATAATTCCAGTTGAAACATCCACCTTACGAATTCTACTATTTCCTTGATCGCAAAAATAAATATTACCAACTGTATCAGTTGTTATCCCTGATGGTTGGAATAATTCAGCAGACGTTGCGGCGGCTCCATCACCGCTAAATCCAGCAATACCTGTACCGGCAATAGTTGTTATTATTCCAAGAACATTTACTTTCCGTATTTTATGGCTTAATGCCTGAGTAAAATAAATATTTCCGTAAACGTCAATCGTTAATTGCTCAGGGCAAAAAATACTAGCAGAAGTTGCAGGACTTCCGTCTCCACCTACGCCACCTCCAGCGATTGTAGATATAATCTGCGCGTTAAGAAAAAACGGTGCAAAAACGAGAAATAATAACCAGCATGCTTTCATGACTTTCGTATTTTTTTTCAGAGAAGTTGCAGATAGGGCAAAGATACCACATACTTATTCATTTTTGTAATATTTGATTTTTATCCTCGTTCATTCGCTATTAACAGCAATGTATATTGATACTTCAATTGCTGCTTTACACTTGCCATACCCCTTTTGACGTGGAAGATTATTTTCATAAGGTTATTGTTTTATTATTTTAGTTACTGTTCTTTCTCCATCTTCATTTGTTAGCTCCAGCAGGTACATACCGGGGGATAATGATTTTAGGGAGATGGTGTTGTTGCCTTGCTTTAGTATGCCTTTCTGGGTTGATTTGCCAATGATGCTTGTTAATTTATAATTGGTTTTTGACTTCAAATTATCGAGATAGAGCACATCATTTGCTGGGTTCGGGTAGATTGAAATTGAGGGTTGAATAATCTGATCATTGACGCCCAAATGCGGGCAAGGTTCGGGATTAAATGTTACTTTCCGGATGCGAGCATTACCATTATCAGATATGTAGATGTTATCACATTTATCAACCGCAATACCTTGTGGCATATACAAAGAAGCGTTTATCGCAAGACCACCGTCGCCACTAAATCCTTGAACACCATTACCAGCAATTGTTGTGACAATACCAAACTTATCAATTTTTCTAACTCTCTGATTATACCAATCCGCAAAAAATAAATTTCCTGCTTCATCAAATGCCATGCCTACTGGATTAATATTAGCGGTTGTTGCTAAAATATTTTCTCCATTATAAACATAATTTGAGCTTGTACCCGCGAATGTTGTAATTATACCTGACGTATCCACTTTCGCAATCCGGGATTCTCCAACACCGCAATCTGCAATATACAAATTGCCAATATCATCAACACAAACCACCCCTGAACCACTCTTTGCGGCAGTTGCAGGACCTCCATCGCCACTAACACCTGCAATGCCATTACCTGCATATGTCGTAATAATACCGTTGATGTCTACTTTTCGGATTCTATGACCATCGCCAATAAATAGGTTTCCACGTTTATCAAAACAAATACCAGACGGATAAAAAAGCTTGGCAGCTGTTGCCGGCCCGCCATCTCCGCTAAAACCTCCTGGGGCACCTGTCCCGGCGAAAGTAGTAAGAATGCCAGTAACTCTATTTATTTTCCTTATTTTACAATTTTGAGCATCGCTTATATAAATATTCCCGTCCGTATCTATTGCAACAGTATTTGGAATATTGAATAATGCATTTGTTGCTTGACCGCCATCTCCGCTGCTACCAAGTACGCCAGTACCAGCAATCGTTGTAATTATTCCAAAAGTATCAATTTTACTTACTCGATAGCCTTGTCCCTGTGGCAAATAAAAATTCTCAGATTTGTCAAAAATAGTCTGACCAGGGTTTATGATACGAGAAGCAGTTGCTGGAATACCATCAACTGTTAAGCTGCCACCCCCAGCAAAAGTCGTAATTGTTTGGCTATTTACGGGCTGGTTAATAAATAAAAGAAATAACGCAATTAAATTCTTCATCGCTAACAGTATTACCTAATCATAAGAACGCCAGATGCACCAAGAGGTATCGCACCAGTTGAAGAAATAAATACTGTCCCAGGTGTAGCTTCAGAATTTACATAACTTTTCCTGCTTGCATGCCTCTGACCGAAAATTGAATTCTTATGAAATATAAAGTTATGGATGTTTTCGGGATAAAAAATAGGTATAAATACCCAATTTTGAAAATAGCTATAAATACCCATTTTTATTGCCTCGTCGAGATTTGTCAACTTTCTAAAAGTTTACAAATCTAACCACTTTACTCCTTCACAAACCTCCTCACCTCACTTCCGTTTATTTTTACAAAGTAGACCCCGGCAGGGAAACCTGATACATCAACCTCCACTTGTTGTGTATTTGTTTTTTGGTTGAAAATAGTTTGCCCAACAAGGTTTGTAATAATCAGGGTGTTTAACCTATCGGGAGCGGTGATGGTTATTTCTGTGGTGGCGGGGTTGGGGAAAATGGAGACCAATGAACTGGCACTTACAGAACTTACACTAACGTGAGATGGACTACCATCACACAACGTATCAAATGTTATTCTTCGTACTCTTTGATTTTTATAATCACTCACATATAGACTACCAGCTTTATCTATACAAATTCCAGTAGGATGATTTAATTCAGCAGCATGGGCAAGTCCTCCATCACCTGAAAACCCTGGAATGCCATTTCCTGCAATAGTGGTCATGATATTTGTAATAGCATCAATCCTTCTCACACGATGGTTGTTTTCATCAGAAAAATACATGTTTCCGCAACTATCAAAACATATTGCTGTGGATTTATTAATCATAGCACTTGTAGCTGGACCTCCATCCCCAGAATAACCAGTTGTACCGTTACCGGCAAACGTAGAAACAATGCCTGTTGATACATCAACTTTTCTTATTCTTCCATTATCCCAATCTCCAATATACAAGTTACCTGAATGATCTAAAGCAAGCCCCATAACTCTGCTAAAATTAGCACTTGTTGCCTGTTGACCATCTCCGTTAAAGCCGTTTGTTCCTGTACCGGCAAAAGTAGTAATAACTCGACTTGATATATCTACCTTTCTAACTCTGTAATTAAATTCATCAGATATATACATAAATCCTCTCGTAGTATCTAAGCAAACACAAGTAATTGTATTAAACTTGCCATTAGTTGCCGGGCCTCCATCCCCTGAATAACCTTGAATTCCGTCACCAGCATAATCATTTATTATACTGGTAGCACTATCAACAATTCTTATCTCACTACTCCCTTGATCTGCTATAAAAAAATTACCATGTTTATCAACACATACAGCATATGGACCTAATAATACTGTTGTAGCAGGCACTCCGTTCCTGATAATTCCTCCACCGCCTGAAGCAGTGTCACTGCCAGCAATTGTTGTAATAATGCCAAAGTTATTTACCCGCCGAACATAATCGTATTCACAAACCAACAAATTTCCGGAATTATCAAAATTAAGTCCTATTGGGTATCCAATCTGAGTATTTGTAGCAGAGCCACCATCACCTATATCAAGGTAACTTAAAGTTCCATTTCCGACGAACGTCGTAATCACCTGCCCAATCCCCACCCACGGCAGAAAGATCAATAAGAATAAAACCCATTTCATAAAAGTTACTTTATACACTAAAGGTAACAAATAAACGGAACCTCAAAATAGGTATAAATACCCATTTTTGCTGCCTCGCCGAGATATGTCAACTTTCGAAAAGTTGACATATCTACCCAGAAATGAGATTTTCAAAATGTGTTAACTCATTGATACTTTTTTCGCCCTTAGTGCCTTGTGAAGATGTCAAAATAAATCCTACAATTTGAATGTTCTTTTACCTCGTTGGCAATGATTTTTTATTGGTCTCGGTGAGGGCTCCGCCGTTCCATTTATGCGTCGTTGCAAAAGTCCTAAAATAGCTTGCTATTCGCAGATTTTGCGCCTCGCATAAAAGAAAAATAACTATCCAACTTCGTAGGATTTATTTTGACATCTTCACTAAAACACTTTTAAACAAAAAAAAACGTCCCGACGAGTCGGGACGGAATAATTCTATTCATCTTATTATACTTACTGCATTTTCACAAATTTCTCTGTCTTCACCAGTGTATTGTTTTCATCATAAACCATTATGATGTACATGCCATCAGTAAGCTGACTTACATTGATGCTAATCGCTTCTTTACGCTCAATCAGTACTTTTCCATCAGTACCTAAAACAGATACCAGCACTCTGGCCGGAGCATCTATATGCAATACAGATGTTGCGGGGTTAGGATAGATCCTTACGTCACCGGCAGCCATGTATGTTGGCACCTTATTGACAACGCCATAAACAAATACGGCTGAAGTATCTGTACAACCATTGCCATCAGAAACGATAACAGTATACATGCTTCCTAATGGCCCTGCAGGAGTATTATTACTGGTTGCACCAGGAATTGCAAAACCATTCAGATACCATTGGTAAGTAACAAATGGAGTAGTGGTAAACAACAATCCGGCAGCAGTATCCAGGAAGATCACAGGAGCAGATTCGATAACAACATTTGTAGCTGCAAATACTTCAGTACATGTACCGTTATCTATGCTGGCAGAATATAAACCAGGGGTAGTGGCAACGTAAGTTGAAGTAATAGCGCCTGCAATCGGGATGCCGCTCTCATACCATTGGTAAGTTAATCCGGTTCCGCCTGAAGTTACTACACTCAGGGTAACAGGGTTACCCTTGCAAAGGCTAACGGTACCTGAAGGTGACAGCGATGCAGTTGGCATTGGATTTCCAACACTAATCGGGGTCATAACTGTTGCCGTGCAGCCACTTCCGCCTGTTATTGTATAAGAGATCATTATTCCACCTGTCGAAACACCAGTAACGACACCGGAAGTGCTTACAGATCCTACAGCCGGATTACTGCTGCTCCACACACCGCCTGTGGTACTATCAGATAAAGATATGGTCAGTCCCTGGCAAACACTGCCGCCACCTGATCCTAATATCGGGGTAACTGTTGGCGCGGGTAATACCAATTCGTTCACAGTTACGGTAGTAGCACAGCCTGCCAGGTTTGTTACTGTATAGCTGATGGTCACCGCTCCGCTTGCCACACCGGTTACAACACCTGTAGAAGACCCTACGGTTCCGATAGTGATCGCACTGCTGGCCCAAAATCCGCCTGTTGTGATATCTGTTAAAGTAATATTTGCTCCCTGGCACACCGTTCCTGGTCCGGCAATGGCAGCAACAACCGGGTAAGCGCTTATTGCTATTACCGCAGTTCCGGTCATGGTATTGGTACAACCTGTTACTGTATTGGTTGCAACAACTGTATATGTTCCTGCAGTTGTCTGGAAACCAAAGTCAAGTGGTGTACCTGTTCCCAGTATGGCAGCGCCTGCAGGCGAAGCGCCATTGAATAACTGGTAACTAATACCCACGTTCGACCCGCTTAATCCTAAATCATATCCTGCACCACCTGTACAATAAGTACCGCCACCTGTGATTGAATAAAGTGTTGGTAATGGATTGATGGATACGGTAGCGCTGCTGCTCATGTTATTGGTACAACCTGTGACTGCATCAGTGGCAACTACAGTATAAATTCCTGCCCCGGTTTGTAATCCGAAATCAAGCAATGAACCTGTGCCTGCAAGTGGGCTGCCTGTAGCAACGCCACCAATGCGCAATTGGTAATTTACTCCTAAATCTGAATTACTGAGTGCAACATCCATACCCGTACCTCCTGCACAATAAGCGCCTCCGCCGGTTACAATATATGCTGTTGGTAATGGATTGATGGTAACCGCAACACTTCCGGTCATTGTATTTGTACATAATGTTATAGCATTAGTCGCAATAACGGTATAAGTCCCTGCAACTGTTTTAAGGCCAAAATCAATTGCGGCTCCGGTTCCCGGCATTGGAGCTCCCATAGCTGTTACACCCTGGTATAATTGGTAATTGATACCAACAGTAGAATTGCTTAGACCAACGTGAACTCCTGTACCACCGGCACAATACGCACCACCTCCGATCACTGCATAAGCAAGTGGGGCCGGGTTCATTGTTACTGTAACACTACCTGTCATATTCGATACACATCCGACAGTTGCATCTGTCGCAACCACGGTATAGGTACCCGACGCTGTTTCAAGGCCAAAATCAATTGCTGCACCGGTTCCTGCAACCGGTGCACCTAAAGCAGATGCACCATTAAATAATTGGTAGTTGATACCTGGTGTTGAACCTGCAAGGCCAACATGAACTCCTGCTCCGAATTCACAATAAACTCCGCCGCCGGTCATAGCAAAAGCAGTAGGTGCCGGATTAATAAATACAACTACAAAACCGGTCATATTATTGGTACATGTGGTTGAAGCATCTGTAGCAACTACGGTATAAATTCCGGCAGCTGTTTCCAATCCAAAATCAAGGGCGCTTCCTGTACCGGCAACAGGGCCGCCAACAGGAACGGCTCCATTATATAATTGGTAATTTACACCACCATCAGAAAAGCTTAATCCAACATGGACACCAGTTCCTCCAGCGCAATAACCGCCTCCGCCTGTAACATTATAAACAGTTGGCAAAGGAAGTATAGTAATTGCCACTCCCCCTGTCATATTATTGGTACAAAGAGTAGTTGTGTTTGTAGCGATCACCGTATAGAAACCGGCTACAGTATGTAAGCCAAAGTTCAATGCAGCGCCTGTACCGGGTAACGGTGCTCCAACCGGGGCAAAAAGATTATATAATTGATAATCAACGCCAGGCTGCGAATTACTTAATCCTACAACCATCCCGGTACCGCCGGCACAATAACTGCCGCCGCCTGTTATAGTAAATGCTGTCGGCAATGCGGTAGTAGATATAATAGCAGAACCGGTCATATTATTTGTACAAAGACTTGTAGCATTGGTTGCTACAACCGTATAAGTACCCACAGTTGCCTGCATACCGAAATCAAGCGCTGAACCTGTTCCTGCCATAGCAAGGCCAACAGGTGTAGCTCCAACAAACAATTGGTATTCGATGCCGACTGCAGAACCACTTAAGCCAACATCAACACCAGTTCCACCGGCACAATAACTGCCACCACCGGTTACGGTGAATAAACCAGGAAGAGGACTAATACTTACAACAGCGCTGCCGGTCATATTATTAACGCAACCATTTACTGTACTGGTAGCCACAACAGTGTAAGTACCTGCAACTGTTTGTAAGCCAAAATTCAATACGCCGCCTGTACCTGCAAGCGTACTAATCAACGTTGCCCCCCTGAATAATTGATAATTTGTTAAAGTCTGTGAGTTACCCAGACCAACTACCACACCCGTACCGCCTGCGCAATAAATACCGCCGCCGGTAACTGAATAAGCTATAGGTAAAGAATTAATAGTTACAGACACAGAACCTGTCATAGTATTAGTACAACCTGTTGCAGTTATAGTTGCCAGAACTGTATAAGTACCCGCTGATGTCTGCAGGCCAAAAGTGATTACACCTCCTGTACCTGGTACCGGAGCACCGGTAGGAATGCCAATATTCAATAACTGGTAACTAACACCAACAGCCGAACCTGAAAGCCCAACTGCAACACCGGTACTACCAGCGCAAAAACTGCCGCCACCTGTTACCGCAAATGCGGTTGGTAGAGGGTTGATGGCTACAACTGCATTTCCAGTCTGATTCCTGGTACAACCGGTTACCGGATTGGTAGCTACAATTGTATAAGTACCTGCAACAGTTTGCACCCCAAAGTCAATTGGCGCATTCGTGCCGGCAATAGTAGCTAATGATGTTACACCTCTCCATAATTGATAATTGACACCCGCATCAGAAAAGCTAAGACCTACGTCAACACCTGCTCCACCGGTGCAATAACCTCCGCCGCCGGTTACATTATATGCTGATGGTAATGGGTTAATGGTTACAGCAGCGCTGCCCTGAGTACCCCAGCATCCAGAGGCCGATTGCGCATTGAAATAATAAGTACCTGATGAGGTAATTGTTTGTGGTGTACCTCCTAATACCGTAGATGTCCCTCCGGATGTAGTTCCCTGGAAGAAAATAGTTCCGGGACCAACAAGTGATGCGGTAATATTAGTGGTGTTACAGAATGTACCTGCACCGACAACTGAAACCGCATTTGGAATAGCATTAACCGTGATGATTACTGTACTTGTTGCTGCCGGACATGGCAGTGAAGCATTTGTTGTTAAGGTAAGTGTAACATTGCCGCTGGCAATGCTTGGTGTATATGTTGAAGTAAGAGAACTTGGATTAGAGAAAACACCACTTGGAGCACTCCAGGTAGAAGTAGTTGCAGTACCACCTATGCTGCCTGAAAGCGTTACTGTTCCGCCCGCACAAACTGTTTGTGGCAATCCTGCATTAGCAGTAGGAGCAGGAGTAATGGTTACAACGGCATTGCCGTCGGGCCCCCAGCAACCACCTGCCAGACCCTGTGCCCTAAAATAGTAGGTACCTGATGCTAATACCGTTTGAGGTGTACCACCAAGCACTGTAGATGTACCTCCTGAAGTTGTACCCTGGAAGAAAATGTTTCCAGGCCCTACAAGGGTAGCAGATACTACATCACTTCCGCAGAATGAACCACCGCCACTTACCGATACTGCGTTAGGTACTGCATTCACAGTAATATTGACAGTGCTTGTTGCAGCAGTGCAGGGACCTGCGCCATCAGGATCGTTGGTTGTCAGTGTAAGTGTAACTGTACCGCTTGCTATTGATGGTGTATACGTTGACGTAAGTGAATTGACGTTGGAGAAAGTTCCGCTTGGTGCGCTCCATGTGGAAGTTGTAGCGCCGCCGCCAATACTGCCTGCAAGTGTAATGGTTCCGCCAGCACAAACCGACTGTGCTATGCCTGCATTAGCAGTAGCAGCGGGATTGATCACAACAGCAGTGCTTCCCTGTGTACCCCAGCAGCCAGCGCCTGATTGTGCGTTGAAATAATAGGTACCTGATGAAGTCACGGTTTGTGGTGTACCTCCCAACACAGTAGATGTACCTCCCGATGTGGTTCCCTGGAAATAGATGGTACCGCTGCCGCCATTAGCAGCAGTGAGTACTGCATTACCACAGAAAGTACCACCACCGCTCACAGTTACTGTAGTAGGTGCCGCGTTAATGGTCACTGTCACTGTATTTGAAGAAACAGCGCCAGGCACTACACAAGCCCCACCCGATGGGGTCATCTGACCATACACCGTATTCCCGTTGCTAAGTGTGCTTGTTGAGTAAAAGCTACCACCACCTACGAAACTGCCGTTCACAAACCATTGATAGGTTGGTGATGCACCACCATTTGTTGGTGTTGGTGTAAATGTGATCGGGCTGCCAGCGCATGCTGTTGCAGATGGAGATGCAGCAATAGTTACTGTAGGTACTGCTGCTGCCGAAATAGAAAGACTGCCGAAATTCGTTCCGGCAGCGCCTGTTGTAATACCGGCAACACCGAAATCTGATGAGGCATATATATATCCTGGTAAAGATCCGGATGTTGTAGCCTGGATTTGAAGGCTTGATATTGAAATTACATCGGTATGGGTAGTTCCGGATGCGTTGAAATTGATCGTAAACGAAGTCGGAGTTATGCTAATAACGCCAATAGTTACATCATTGCCAGGCGCTGCGATCACCGAAGGGAGAGAGACAACAAAAGTCCATCCCGGTGGTGGCGCTAATGTTATTGAGCTGGCACCCGCATTGAAATCTGTCGTTGCCCCTTCAGAAATAGTGATGGTACCAAGCGTTGTAGGCGAGGTTGCCACAGTACTGCAAATGTTTGTTCCACCACTGGCTCCCACAACGGTAACGTTGGAAAACCCGACAAGGCTCATAAAACACAAAATCAGTGTGAATAAAGTTATTTTCATAGCTTTTTCCCGTTGAAGATTAATAAAAGATGTGGAATTGTGAAGTAGTAAAAGAACATTTTTCATACGCTGTTGCTTAATTAATAAAATGAGTTTCCCTAATTAGTGGTAAACATACTAAAAAAAGATAAGAGAGAAAAAAAATGAGTAAATTATTTTAACAAGTCGCTTATTTCGAACGAAAAATAATAACCGCTGGCAATTTTCGCAATTTAGTATAGGAAATTAAACAGCTATATAACCACTTCTTTCGAAATACAATTAATATATTGATTATCACATTTTGATTGGGATAAATTCGTACATTTAATGTTACGGGTTTTGCGAGCTTAAAAACGTAATAAGGATAATATCAAATGACAATAAAATGGCGCCTTTGCAGCCTGCCCCGCCATCGGCGGTGGTGAAACTCTTTTGCACAGATTTATACAGCGTGAAGTTCCCGGCAATTTATCCTCATTTAGAGCTGCCTTTAGTTTTTGCTTCCAGCACGGTGCATCTAGCCGGGTATCCTGGCAATATATTTAGATAATTCCTTTATCTGGTCAACAACCTGGACATTGGTAGGCTTACAAGCTTTCGCCTTATTAAAATATATCTTGGCATTCCTGAAATCTCTGCGTTGAATATATATCTGGCATAATTGTAAATGTGCTGTAGCAAGGTTGTCCTTGTCGGGTATACCCAGTTGAACTGCTTTCCTGAAATTTTCAAGCGCCTCCTTTGAATTGCCCTTTTTTTGAGCTATGGCACCCAGTTGCAGATATGCGGTACCTTCATACTCTTTTTCGGTACCGGTTGCAAGTCCTTGTTTCAACTGAGCCTCTGCAGAATCCAGGTCTTCACCCATTGTAGAAAAATTGGCCTGCAACATATAAAAAGAAGAACGAATAGGCTTGTACAGCAACTTCGGGAACTTAACCTTCCCCAATAACTTTTTTGCGCCTTCCATGTCTCCGGCTTCCATATAGCCCTGTATCAAAGTCATAGGCCCAACCATAAAATAAGCCACCACCATCAATACCGCAACAAGGAACGGTATCCATGCTACCCACCAGGTAACCTTAAATCCAAGTAAAAAACCAAGCGCGATCAAGCCAACTGCAATAGGTAACCGGTAATAAACTAATATGCGTCTGAAATTCATATAATAAATTGGGCGGCAAATATACCGCATTTTCGGAACAACTTTTTTTAGTTTTTTATACTATCCTTTTATATTCCCAAAGTATAAAAAAATCAAAAAAACAAGTGGAGATTTTTATTTAATTTTGTTAGGAAAAATATACTGCATTAATGAATGATAATACAAAATGGATTGCCTTAATTTCTGTAGGTTGTACAGCAATATCCGCTATTTTAGCCATTATTGTTTACACTAAGCAACAAAAGATGAATCGCATCCAGAACCTTATTTCAGTATTCCAGCGATTCGCAAATAATGATGATTTTATTGCTATTTTTAATTATTGCGATGCATGTTATGTTCGTATCAATAACACAGAAGACAAACAGCTAGCATCTAATCTGAATGAATTGAAAACAATATCGCCGGAAAAAAAATTAAAATATCTCGCCCTCCTCGAAGAAATTGCGATTTTTGCTAAAAACTCAGTGGTTATCAGCAAAAATGCTATCCATTTATTCAAATTCCATTTTTATTACGTCTATGGCAACCATGCGATTTCATCAGCATTTTGGGATAATATAGGTATTGGTGAAAATGAAAAAAATAAAGAAGGTTGGGATTATCAGAATGACTTTGCCCAAAAATGTGCTAAGAACATAATTAAGAACTAAGTTTTATTCTTGCTCAATTCCTCTATAGCTGGATTTATTCGCACAATTATTTTTTCCAGCCTCTTTACCTGGTAAGTATTTGGGACAATTAAGATTAAAAAAACAAGTTTATACATATTTACAGGGCAATTAGTAATTTCTATCCGCTATCTTTGCACTTCGGAAACTTTCGACTTTTTTATCCGCTTTAGCTTTTTCAGCGAAGGCGGATGACTTACGACTCACGACTTACGACTATAAAAACATGGATTGGTTCAAAAATTGGTTCGGCTCTCATTATTATAAAATACTGTATCAGAACAGGGACGAATTCGAAGCGCAGGAATTTGTAGAAAACCTGCTCAATTACTTACAACCCAGGCTGGGTTGCTCCATGCTCGACATTGCATGTGGCGAGGGCCGGTTTGCAAAACAACTGGCCGAACATGGCTTTGACGTAACCGGCATAGACATATCCATTGAAAGTATAGACACTGCACTGACCTTCGAATCTGATAACCTGCATTTTTTTACGCAGGATATGCGCTTTCCATTTTATATCAACTACTTCGACTACGCCTTTAATTTTTTTACCAGCTTTGGTTATTTCGCACACGACCGCGACCATTTGCTTGCAGCCAAATCTTTCGCTGCATCTCTTAAAGTAAACGGTATTCTGGTAATTGATTACCTCAATTTTGATTATGTTCTGGCTAACCTGGTTCCGGAGGAAACGATCGAACGTGATGGCTGCACATTTAATATTAAGAGGAAGCTGGAAAGAAAACATATTATCAAAGAGATCAGCTTCACCGACGCAGAAAATAAACTTAGAAATTATACTGAAACGTTAGCGGCATTCACTTTGTCTGATTTCATTAAAATGTTCAAACTGACGGACATGTCATTGATCAGCACCTTTGGCGATTACAAGTTAGTCCCTTATCATCCTGTTGATTCGCCGCGGCTGATCATGGTCTTTAAAAAGAAATATGCTTAACGAAGCAAGGGATTTAATTGTTCAATGGGACCACATCGCCTGGTATTATATCAATGTCCGGGGACATAATTCCTTACTTGATTTCATGATACCTTTTCTGCGTAATCCTGTATTCTGGGCGCCGCTGTATTTATTCCTTGCTATTTTTATTCCGGCAAAATACAGGCGCAATGGTCTGTTCTGGTGCCTGGCGTTCATTCTTACCTTTGCCCTTTCCGACCAGGTCAGCGCCAGTTTATTAAAACCTTACTTCCACAGGCTCAGGCCCTGTCATAACCCCTGGCTTAAAGATATGGTGCATCTTATGGTTGATTGCGGCGGTGAGTATGGCTTCCCCTCTGTTCATGCCACCAATCATTTTGCGCTCGGTATTTTTACTGCATTAACTTTAAGCAGGCAGGTAAAATGGATTTGGCCGGTTGCCATTCTTTGGGCTTTAATAATTTCTTATGCACAGATTTATGTTGGCGTCCATTTCCCGCTCGATGTTGCATTCGGCGCCCTTACAGGAACCATTGTGGGCATCATTACCGGTAAAATATTCAACCGGTTTTTTCGCCTGGAAAAGCCACCGGAAAATCAGCCTCTATCAAAAAACACGTCCAATGAAGTTCGATAGCCCAATTCTTTTTGATGGCGTAATCCATCTTATAGTGAAGGCTAGTGCGTTGGCGGAATGGATGAACGTAAGTGAACGAGCGAAGCTCTAGGGGAATGTTTTTTATGCAACACCCTAAAAACCGAACTAAATATTTCCACTCTTCCCGCCGGAGTTTATTTTGTGGTAGTGTGTGATGAAGATGGCGGGAGAACGGTTTCTAAAATTATTAAACAGTAAAAATCCAACACTGGCGCGAGTTTGAGGCGCAAGAACTGCCACCCACTACTTCTGCACCTTCAGAAAATTCTCCAGATCCTCGCGGTAATTCTTATAGGTCAGGTTATTTTCCAGGTCACTGAACAATTCCTTATCCACCGTTTTGGTATAAGCCCATTCCGCAAATTCAACCTTCCTGCTTTCAAAGCTCAGCCACTCCATCATAGTGCCTACCTGGAAAGTAGTAAAGGTTTCGTCCTTCAGACCTTCCTTCAGAAGGTTCATTTTTTCAGTGTCTGTTTTCTTTCCGGCTATTTTTGCTTTCAGCTTTTCAATATTGCTTTCTTCCAGTGTGCCGGTTGGCGCAGGTGAGGCCGGCTGTGCATTATCATCATAACTTCTTCTGCCAGGTCCATCGGCTTCGTAGTTTTGTGGAGGATTATGAATGCCATAACGAGTACTCCCTTCAAGCCTCTCACCTTGCCTGTCCGGCGGATGGTTGTTGGTATAAGTAGCGATATCCTGATCTTCCACTTGTATCTCACGGCTAGTACCATCGTAGGAGAACAATGTTATCATTCCATCGTAAGTTTTAACCTTTCCGTCAAAGATCACATCCTCATGACCACGGCCACGGCGGCCGCGTTCGACAATAAATATTTTCAGGCGGTGCCTGCCCCTGGGCAACTCGCCCACAGTTACTGAAGTGCCTGTCTTGTTAAAGTAACGGCCATCTACCGAAACATTTATCGGTCGGTTATCTGCTAAACGAACTTTTAACATAGACTGGGCCTGAGAGTTCACAAAGCCTGCAAAGGCGAGTAAAACGATAATGACTGATCTTTTCATAAAACAAATATACTATAGGTATGTTGATTATCAGATGCATTTAACAGCCAGTAGTTTAAAATCATCAACCTCCAAATTTAATTTAACAAGGCAGTAACAATGCACATAGTATCCCCGCCGATACCCCAGCATTTAACGACTCAGCGCCACCCCTGCGCGGAATGGTTATTCTCTGGTCGGCAAAGGATACTACTTTTTCCGATATGCCCTTCGACTCATTACCGATTATTAATACACCTGCTTCATGTCGGCCTGCTTCATATACATTTTTCCCGTCGAGGGTTGCGGCAAATTTCGGCAGCCGGGTATTTTTCAGAAACTCAATGGCTTCCGTTTCATAAATATTTACTCTCAAATGCCCGCCCATTGCGCTCTGCACTACTTTCGGATTATATATTTCCACACATCCCTTCTGGCAAAGGATATGCTTTATACCAAACCAGTCGGCTATACGTATTATAGTTCCCATATTGCCGGGGTCCTGTATCTCATCGAGTACCAGGTACCATTCATTCAGAAAAGGTACTTCCTTTTGTTCCGGTATCGGAATAACCAGCAATACACGGTTTGGTGTATGCAAACCTGATATTGATTCAAGTTCACTTTGTTGTACCATGCAAACCGTTGCCTCAGGATGCTTCGATAACAATGCACCGTGCTCCTGCCCCCAGTCACCGGTAGCAACGATCATGTTAATTTTTGTGTCAGCCGACAGCCATTCATTAGCTATCTTTTCTCCTTCAGCTATAAATACTTTATATTCATTGCGGAATTTTTGCTGTGTTAACGACCGAATGTATTTATTTTGCGCTTTCGTTAGCATACAATGCAAAACTAAACTAATGTCACCTTATTAGTATACTTTAGGTTTTCACTTTTTAGTTTACTATATTAACCTGTAATTGTTGCTACCTGGAACATGAACATAAGATCAACGGACAATAAATCATCAGCCACTATCCTGCTTATCGCGGTTTTATTCCTGTTGTCGGATTGTAACAGCACAAAAAATCTTGAAAAAAACCAATACCTCCTCCGCAAAAACAGGGTCACTCTGAACTCAGACGCAAAAATTTCGGGGCGGGTGGAACTCAAAGACGCAATTACAAAACAGATTATTCAGAAACCAAACACCAATGGCATTGAAATTCTACCCTTCCCTACCCCGGTAAAACTATGGTGGTATAACAAGAAATATACCAAATTCCATAACAAACCGGATACTTCACTGCCCAAATCCGCCGAACGCCCGGTAGTGTTAGATACCTCATTAATGCACAGGACTGCCCAGTTAATGAAAACTACCCTATTCAACCAGGGATATTATTATGCGGTCGTAAAAGATACTTTTATACTCAAACATCATAAAGCCTATATCACGTACAATATTAAAACCGGGCCTGACTACGCCATTAATAATGTGAACTTTTACATTGATGACAGCGAAATTGCCCTTATTGTCAGATCTGCTCAAGGAGAAACTATACTTAGAAAAGGCCGGGACTTCACATACCCGCTTACCGCTGACGAACGAAGCAGACTTACCGATCTTATCCGGAATAAAGGTTATTACAAATTCAACCAGGAAAATATTTCATTCCTCATTGACACAGTTGATAAATCAAGATTCAGGAACGTGGAAAGCCCTTTTGAAAATGCCGTAAATTTTGTTTCTGCTCCCAAAAAAAGAAAAAAAGCAACCCTCGATATTGATCTGTATATCAGGCTTGCGGATGATACCGCCGCATTTACAAAATATAAAATCAACTCAGTAACTGTTTATCCTGATTATAAATCCCCTTCCGATCTTAAGGATGGGGCCTTATCTGCAATTATCTACGACAGTATCAATTTTAAATTCCACCGCAGGTACGTTCATCCAAAGGTAATTTATGAACATATTTACTTAAACCCGGGCAGTTTTTACGCTCAACAGGATTATGATAAAACACAGGCCAAACTTATTGAATTAGGGATATTCCAATATGCCCGGTTAACTGCTACAGAGAACCGCAGAATGAAAGGAATTATTGACTATAATATTTTACTTAATCCTACAAAGCGTTACGACTTTTCAACCCTTTACGAATTGTCCAGCGGCTCCACTTATGCATTGGGCCATTCCGTAGGAATTAACCTCCGTGACAAAAACTTTATGAAGGGCGCCAACCAGCTCACAATAGGTGTCAATGGCGGTGTGGAACTGGCGTACAAACCCAATGTCGGCAAAGATTTCTTCAGCCATTTCGGTGTACTTACCGAATATTACGGCATTAATGCCAGTATTGATTTTCCAAAATTTCTTGCTCCCATCGCTTCGTCCCTCTTCGACAACTCAAACCTGCCGCATACCATAATGGGAGTAGGCCGGAATGTAATTGACCGGGTAGATTATTTCACACTCGTGAACAACAGTGGTAACTTTTCTTATAGCTGGCACCAGACACAAACCAAAACTTGGTCGCTTTCCCCTGCTTTCGTTAACATTATTAGCGTACCCTATAAAAGTCTGCATTTTGATACTGTTTTGATGAATAATGCTTACCTGAAAAACAGTTACAACGAGAATTTCATTGAAGGTGAAAGCATATCTTTTACTTTCGATGATATGTTTAAAAAGCGGAGTATCAATTATTCTTACGTTAAGATAGGGCTGGAGGAAGCGGGAGCCTTACTGGGTGGTATCAACCAACTGGGTGTTGCGCTTAACGACCTGTACAAAATAAAATTCGCACAGTATTCCAAATTCGATTTCGATGCCCGGCACTACTTTACTTTGCGGCATTCTGTATTTGCGTTTCGCTTTACTGGCGGTGTTGGCTTACCATATGGACAGTCATCCGCGCTGCCCTATATAAAGCAATATTTTTCAGGGGGACCTTATAGCCTGCGTGGCTGGCGCATACGCACACTGGGACCCGGCAGCTATTACAATACAAATGTGAGTAACACTAACCAGATAGACAGAACCGGTGATATTAAACTGGAGTGGAACGGTGAATACCGCTTCCCGATTGCCCCGCTTTTTGCCGGCGCGGTAAAAATGAACGGTGCAATATTTGCCGATGCCGGTAACATCTGGCTTGCGCGCAAAGACACAGCCTATAAGGGTGGTGAGTTCTCGTTTAATACGCTTGGCCAGGATATAGCGGCCGATATTGGCGCAGGCGCCCGGTTCGATATCGCATCATTTCTTACCCTCCGCCTCGATGTGGCAATTCCTGTTAAAAAACCGTATGTTCCTAAAAATTATGGTTGGTCTTTCGACATGAATTTCAACGACCCCACCTGGCGCGCCAATAATGTGATCGTCAATCTATCTATCGGTTACCCTTTCTGATTTTTCTTTCTTAAATTTAAATAAATGCCCCGATGTAACGCGGAGCATTCGATATAGATAGTAACAATACTTTTTATTAAGGTGTTCGTTATTATCTTTAACGCCCATAATGAGCACTTCCCCGGCCAAAAACTATTCCCGACTTTCGGAACTCGATGCACTGCGTGGCTTCGCGGCGCTGCTGGTGGTGGCTTTTCATCTCACTATGTTCTGCGATATCAGGGAGGTTACCAAAACCTTCAAATACGGCATGACGGGGGTGCAGCTGTTTTTCATGCTCAGCGGCTTTGTTATTTTCATGAGCCTGAACAATATAAAAACGGGTAAGGAATTTATTATTCACCGGTTTGCGAGGTTGTATCCTATCTATTGGGTATGTGTGGCGCTCACCTTCCTGCTGCGTATAGGTGACAGCCTGCAAAGCCATGAGGCCATTACCATGCAGCATGTTTATAATTTCCTGACCAATTTAACAATGATACAATACTACTTTAAGGTGCCGGATATGGATGCCCCTTACTGGTCGCTGATCATTGAACTGCTTTTTTATGTACTCATCTTTTCTATTTACAAATTGAAGCTCCTGCGCTACACCGAATATATTTTGTGCGCCCTTGTAGTGGTTGAACTGGTATTACTGATCCTGCAACTATACCTGCCGGGCAACGCGGTAATGGCAAACATTATAGCCGGTGAAAAATATTTCCCGCTCATTCATCACCTACCGCTTTTCCTGACAGGCATTGTCTTTTACAGGATATTTATTGACGGGGGCAATATGGTAAGATACTGTATCATTTTAATCTGCTTTTTTACCCAGGTATTTGAATACCCTCACCTGATACTGAACCTTTTCAATATTACACAGGAGCAATTTGTTTATGTGCTGGTGGTTTATTTTACACTATTCATCCTGTTTACGTTCGGTTATTTAAGGTTTATAGCAGGAAGGTTCACCATTTTCCTGGGCAGGATATCCTATGCATTATATTTATTTCACCAGTTCATTGCTACGCATTTTGTTATTCCATTGCTCACCTATAAATGGCATATACCCTACATGGTCAGCGCACTGATTACCTTAGTATTGGTAATCACAATAGCTGCTATCAATACCCTTTATATTGACGAACCTTTAAGATTCAGGATCAGGAAGTCATTTACAAGTCATAAATTTTTACCGGAAAAATAAAGTAATGACAAAATTACCTTGTTCAAAAAATCTTATCTTTACTTTTATGAACCTTCAATTTTTCAAAATGATACCCAAACAAATTATTTTATTGGCAGCATTTTTTTTATCCGCCATCCAGATTGCAGAGGCAGGTATTTTCCTGATAGCCTTGGTTATTGCTGCTTTGATAGTTTCAACTTTGTAAATGATACTCAGGTTATGCATATTGTTACTTACAAGTTTTATTCCCGGCATGGCACAGACCCAGCCTGCAAACCATATCATGTACGGATATGTGCACCTTAAAGATGGCCCCGATTGCAAATACAAGGTAGTATTTACGCTCACCGGCAATACCATCCGGGGGTATTCAATTACCTCCAACTATGGCGTTGATATGAAAGCCGCTATCAATGGCACCTTTAACAGAAAGAAGCAAACTGTTGATTTCATAGAATCAAAACTTGCCGAAACTCCATTACTGAGCCCCTGCTATTTTGATGTAAAGCTCACCTGGAAAGTGAGCAGGGGCCATTATATTTTTACCGGCACTTTTACTGGCAGAAATGAAGACAATAAAAAATGTGATGACGGCACAGTAACTTTCGATGTTCCTGAAACGCAGGATTTATTGTATGCAACAAAACAACCAAAGCCTAAAAAACCTGAACCCAAAAAACAAGAGGCCGTTCCTGAACCGGAAAATGAATCGCACGAAATAATAAAGGTAACTGCTGAAATGCCGAAAGAATTTCAATGGCGGACAGATAGTTGCATTCTTGAAATCTGGGATGGCGAATTTGCGGATGGTGATGTTGTAACAGTGCTACTGAACGGCGAACCGGTACTGACCAATTATGAACTTATCAAGGCCAGGAAAAGGATGGTATTACCATTGCACCCAAAAAACAACACGCTGGAAATCATTGCAGAAACCGAAGGAAAAGCCCCGCCCAATACTTCACAGATACTGCTTTCTGATGGAAACAGAAGTTACTCCCTTCTTTCAAGATTGAAAACCGGTGAGACAGCGACGATTGTAATGAAGAAAAAATAACCTGAAAAACGATCTCATTATTCTCTGTCACCTAACAGCAACTCTACTTCATCAATGACGTGTTTTATTACCTTATTCTGTTCATAATGTTCTGATACAAAATCATGCGCACGCTGTGCCATAGCTTCGGCTGCGGCACGATTATCGAAACACCATTTCACCGCTTTGGCAAAATCCTCAGGCTTGCGGGCCAGCAAAAAATGCTCCCCTGCTTTTGCCTCAATGCCTTTAATACCTGCCGGGGTAGTGATGATAATCTTGCCTGCCGCCATGGCTTCCAGTATCTTTACTCTTATTCCGCCTCCGCTCCATAAAGGCACTATCAGTATTTTCTTATCAGCTATAAACTCTTCGGCGCTGGACACTTCACTCAGGCAATGCACACCGGTGATGTTCAGGTGCATAAACTCATCAGGCATACTCCTTCCTGCAAAGTAGAATTCAAAACCGGGCGCCACCCTCAGTATCTTTGACCATGCGTGCTCTATAAACCATTTTATTCCTTCCCTGTTGGCAATCCAATCCATAGCGCCTATGTGGTACCCTACCCACTTTTCTTCCTTCCCTCCCCTCTTTATTTTATCAAGGTCTATACTGAACGGAACCACCACCATATTCTTAATCTCCTCCAGCCTGGCTATGACTGTTGCATCTTTTTCCGTAATCGGCAACAACAGGTCATACTCCTTCCAGGCATCCCGCTCAAAATTCCTTATTCTTACTGCAAGGTTGCTCAGGTACGCCTGTTTGATACTGTTTTTTGTTTTCCTGGCAAGTCCCTGCCAGATCTGGTACTCTACATTATGGATACGAAGGATGGTTAGCGCATGCGATCTCTTCTTTATTTCGGGCAGATAGGTAGAAAGATATACACTTTCCACCTGCACCACATCGGGCTTGAAAGACACCAGTACCTCTTTCAGTTTTTCTTTAAAATTTGCTTTGTAAAACCGTTTTGCATGTTCCGGTTCCCTGCTGAAAATGTAATTCTTTACCAGGTCAGTCCACTTAATATTATTATTTACATCTACCCAGTTAAAAGCGTGCAAATGCGTAAACTGCTTCTGCAGTTGGTCATGAGGTATATAATGGCGTGTAGTATTCATAGACAGCAGGTAAACCTGCCACCCTGAGCGGTGGTACCCCTCTATCATGGCATTCATTGCCAGGTTACCACCGTCTTTCAATGGATATGGAATACGGTTGGTAATAAAGAGAATTTTACGCTGCGCCATTTGGGGGTGAAATTAAATAATTGTACGGTTATTAAAAATAAGCCTAACGGAACAACAAGAACATGTTTGTACTATATTTGAACCATAATAACCCTTATGTCGTTAAAGAAGCTGGTTTTTCTTGGTTCCAAGCCAATAGGATATGAATGCTTTGCATACCTTATTGAACAAAAGGAAGCTTTAAATATAGAAATAACGGGACTGCTTACCCGCTCCAGGAAAGAATTTGGTGATGCCCATGACCTTACCGTGCTCGCCGCCAACCATAATATCCCTGTAATTAATGGTCTTGATAACCTTCCTGCATGCGATATTCTGTACTCTGTTCAATACCACGAAATAATAAAGCAGGAACATATAGACAAGGCAAGGCAGCTTGCGCTAAACCTGCATATGGCACCCTTGCCTGAATACCGCGGCGCCAACCAGTTCTCCTTTGCCATTATTGACCGGAAAACAGACTTCGGGGTAACAATTCACAAGATTGATGCATATATTGACCATGGCGATATTCTTTTCCAAAAGAGGTTTGCAATACCTGAAAATTGTTGGGTAAACGACCTTTACCAGCTTACCTTTAACGCCTCCATCCACCTGTTCAGGGCTACACTCTCAGATGTGGTAAATGGCAACTACACACCGGTGCCGCAGGACAAACTTGAAAAGAAATTCGGCACAAGCCTTCATTTCCGGAAAGAGATGGATGCACTCAGATTAATAGACTTAACCTGGAGCAAAGAAAAAATAGAGCGACATATCCGTGCCACCTCCATGCCGGGATTTGAGCCACCCTATTGCCTGGTAGATGGGAAGAAGGTGTACCTGACAACCCTGAACCCCTAATGGGCAATGTCATTGACTTAATCCACTGGTGTCAGTGCCTGAAATAAGTTGACCGCTTTTAGGGGTGGAAAAACAACTTAAAATTGATAAAAATGGCAACCAGGCAATCATTCAAACAAAGTGCTGTTGAAAGAAGAAGGCGCACGTTTAGCGAAGAATTCAACCCTGCTGTTTCGGATTTGCAATCCGAAACCCTATGGCCGGGGATTTGTAATCCCCCACTGGTCCACGCAGCCTGCATGCCAATAGGCAGGTTTCTACAATTTCATAATATATATATAATTGCTCATAAACAACCTATCATCAAAAAAACTTTTTATCGTAGACCCAAAACTGCACTATCATGTATATTATATTTGGTAAATTAATATTTGTGTATTACATTTGCAAACCCCACAGCCAAAAAAGCCTGATGCAAAAGGATGCTGTTGAAAATTTATTCTCCAGCGAAGTCCCGTCACAAGGTCTCGATTTTTACATTATTTTTTATTGTATATATAAACGAACTTCCGGTCGCACTTCCGATTCCGGAAAAAACCGGAAAAAATCCGGAAATTGCCTGTAGTACAACTAATTGAAAATCAATGAAAACTTATAAACCTGTACATCATTTTTCATTCCCGCAGTTTTCGCACAACCATCACAGTTATGAATTACAAATCATATAATTTGATGTTTTCGTCGGGCCCCGCAGGATAATTGTAGCGGTTGCCCTTGCAGCCTGTTCCGTCAGAATTGCGGGAGCTACCCTCTCGCGCAGGACAGAAAATACGATCCAGATTCCCAAGGGAAACCAACAAGGATTAATAACTGTCAACTTTGCCAACTGTTAACTGCCAACTGACTTACTCTCCGCCGGGTCTGCCGTTCTTCAGGCGACCCGGCGGCACTTGCCTACCGGCAGCCTGCCTGCCGGTAGGCAGGGCAGGGCAGGGTATTGGAGCTGAAATTGTGGTAGAAGGTCGGGCGACAATGACATGACAACATGCGACAATAATACGACATTTGACTATTTGTAATATAGTTGACCACAAAGCGTTTCAACCTCATTTATAATATGTGTTATCCACAAAAAATAGGAAAAATGCGACAATGAAATATGGGACAATGTCTCCGCTTTTTCTGCGGGACCAGGCAGTAATCAGAATATAAGCTACAGGCAAGCATTTCAGCCGATATAGAAAATGAGTTATCCACATAAAAAATGTTACCCCACATGAGATACTAACAAGGATTTATAACTGCCAACTTTGCAAACTGTCAACTGCAAACTGTGTCAACTGCCATCTGCGGCTCAGTCTCCGCCGGGTCTGCTCAGCGGGCGGCGTTCAGGGGTTAATAATCTCCATAAGTCGTTGCTGGTAATTCGTTTAGTGCGGCTTCCAGTTGTTTATCACTCGGGGCTATACCGTGCCATTCGTGGGTGCCTTCCATAAAGCTTACACCTTTGCCCATAACAGTGCGCATCAACACACATATAGGCTTGCCCTGGCCGGTGGCGGCTTTTGCTTTTGCCATCACCTTCAGCACCTCTTCCATATCATTTCCGTTCATCTCCATCACCTGCCAGCCAAATGCTTCGAACTTTTCTTTTAAAGAGCCCAGGTTCATAACTGCCACTGTTGGCCCGTCAATCTGCTGGCCATTATAATCAACAGTAGAAATAAGATTATCAATTTTGTGGTGGGCGGCAAACATAATGGCTTCCCAGTTTTGTCCTTCCTGCAGCTCACCATCACCGTGCAGCGAATACACAATGTGGTTGTCGTTATTCATTTTTTTGGCAAGCGCAGCGCCGCATGCCACACTCATTCCCTGCCCCAGTGAACCGCTGGCAATACGCACACCCGGAAGATGCTCGTGTGTGGCAGGGTGACCCTGCAGACGGGAGTTAAGGTGCCTGAAGGTACTTAATTCACTCACCGGGAAATAGCCGGAACGCGCTAAAACACTATAAAAAACAGGGGAGATATGGCCATTGGATAAGAAGAAAATATCCTCACCTGTTCCATCCATATTGAAACCAGGCTTGCGCTCCATTATATTGAAATAAAGCGCGGTAAGGAAATCAGCACATCCCAATGATCCGCCCGGATGGCCGCTCTGCACTTTATGCACCATTCTTACTATATCGCGGCGCACCTGTGTGGCCATTTCCTTCAATTGATTACTTTCCATTTGTTATAGCGAAATTGTGTGCAAAAGTAAGAGGATTGCCTGGATTTTGTAATGAAATCCACTAAGAATTGAGAATACACAATCCGGAATTTATTTTTTCGAACAATTCAAGGTGTTTTTCAGGCTTAAGTGCGGATATTTTTTTCAAGATCACTGATTTTTCTGCTGTAAAAAGATTATTGCATCTTACCTCACAGTCATTGCGGTGTAAAGGCCTTGTAAGAAATTCATTTTGCAGAAAGAAAGAAAATCCATCATCCCTATATTTAGAAGTAATTGCCGCCAACACCACATCAGAAGTCTTATTTATTCTTGAATTTGATACAACTATTGCCGGGAGGACTTTTGACCCAAGTTGATCAGAAAACGGAAATTGGACAACCACAATATCTCCCTGAAATAATTTCATAAGATATTTAATCTTTTAAATATTGAGCCCATTCGTCGTCACGTTCATTTTTCCATACTTCTTTTAATACTTGTTCTGATATCTGCATCGTCTCTTTTGTCAATAGCTGCTCTGTTGAGTATTCGATCTTTTCATTTTTTTTAAATGGTGCCAAAGCATCTTTAATTATCCTGATTACCTTTTCACTGTTGATGTCAGCGATTTGTTTGATCAGTTCGATTTTTTCCGCTTGTAAATTCATAGTTACAAAATTAAAGAATTATTTTCATGATATTATTTTAAAGAAAAAATCCC
The DNA here is from genome assembly GCA_903839875.1 of uncultured Bacteroidota bacterium. Lineage (GTDB taxonomy): Bacteria > Bacteroidota > Bacteroidia > Chitinophagales > Chitinophagaceae > Nemorincola. The sequence continues at coordinate 17,996 of CAIMDZ010000125.1, read as the reverse complement.
TTGCCATGAATAATCAGAGGTTGTGAGACTGATTAATTTTATACAAGCTTTCACTATATCTTTGGACAATAAATGAACAACGTTCCTAACAAGCATTTTTTTACCAAACAACTCACTGCCTGGCATGCCACCGAAAACAACCGCAACCTGCCATGGAAAAATGAACCGGAGCCCTACAAAATATGGCTTTCGGAAGTGATACTGCAGCAAACGAGGGCTTTGCAGGGATTGCCCTACTATCTTCGTTTTGTGGATGCATTTCCTACTGTAAAAGACCTTGCAGCGGCTAAAGATGAAGATGCGTTCCGGCTGTGGCAGGGATTAGGATATTACAACAGATGTAAAAATATGCTGGCAACAGCCAGGTATATTACAAATGAACTCAAGGGCAAATTTCCGACTACCTATGACACACTGCTGCAACTAAAAGGAATCGGACCATATACTGCATCTGCAATAGCGTCTTTTGCCTTCGGCCTGCCACATGCAGTTGTAGATGGCAATGTGTACAGGGTGCTCAGCCGGTATTTTGGAATAGATACTCCCTTTGATACCACTGAAGGAAAGAATATCTTTTCTACGCTTGCACATGAGCTATTGGAGACTAAGGACAGCGCAGCCTATAACCAGGCGATAATGGATCTGGGGGCTACTGTTTGCACACCGGGAAAACCTTTATGCGACCAATGCCCTTTACAGAAAAAATGTTTTGCCTTTGACCGGGGGCTGACTGATCTGCTGCCGGTGCGCAGTAAAAAACTAAAAATACGAAAACGGTACTTTCATTACCTCCTGTTACTTTGGAATAATACTTTATGGATACACAAAAGAAACGGCAACGACATTTGGGAAAATCTATATGAACCTTTACTAATTGAAGACACAGAACCAATTGATTTAGAAAAATTAATACAGTGTAGTTTTTTTAAGGACAATGATATTAAATACTCTTCCATTACCTATAGCGGCAGCTACTGTCAACGCCTGACTCACCAGCAAATAGAAACAAGATTTTTCATTGTAACCCTGTCGAAAAAGCCGAAAATTCATCTTCATGATGGCCTGTGGGTTAAGACCAGTGAGTTGGGTAAAACCGCATTCCCCAAAACACTTGTTTCTTTTTTAGAAAATAATTTATACTTTTAGAATCCATTAGGTTATAATTTTTATTATTTGAAAATTTGAACTATTATGAGAGGCGTTAATAAGGTGATACTGATTGGCAATCTGGGACGTGAGCCTGATTTGCAATACCTGGAAGGAAATATTGCCGTAGCAAAATTCCCGCTGGCCACTACTGAAACGTATAAAGACAAGAACGGTTCACTGGTATCGCAAACAGAGTGGCATACTGTAGTATTGTGGAGAGGCCTTGCCGACCTGGCACAAAAATACCTGCACAAAGGCAGCCTCGTTTATATAGAAGGCAGGATAAGAACCCGTAACTGGGAAGACAAAGACAAAAACAAAAGATTCAGCACTGAAATTGTTGGAGATAACCTGGTAATGCTTGATAAACGTAAAGAACATACCGATGTGCAGGGGTCTGAAACGCCTGCTGCACATGATAATCACAGCATACCTGATATAAATTTTGATAACGGAGGTATACCCGGGAACATTACAAAAGATGATCTCCCGTTTTAACGGTATATTTTTTATGTATTAATTCGGGATAGAGGCTATTCGTTTCTATAGCATTTTTTAATTTTGATCCCATCACCAAACAAAAGAGAACTTGGAAAGCACTGAAGGCGACACGAATGCAGGATTACTTTTTCTGGAATCTACGGGATTATCTTCCCCGTCTAACGCCACAATACTCATTATAGCTATCCTGATACTCTTACTGATGTCTGCAATTATCGCCGGCGCTGAAACTGCTTACTTTTCCCTTTCAGCCAAGGACATCAATTATTTAAAAACAAAAGAGAAGCAAACAGCAAGGGTTGCCGCACAATTGCTGGAACATCCTAAATTGCTGCTTGCCACTATTTTGGTAGCTAATAATTTCATTAATATAGCTATCGTAATTTCTACAAACGTATTTATACATTCATTGATGTCCCCTGATTGGGAAAAAGCCCATGGCATTATTGCATTTCTGATACAGGTAGTATGTGTAACTTTTCTCCTGGTACTTTTCGGAGAAGTATTACCTAAGGTTTATGCAACCCAGAACAACCTTAGAATGGCGCTGTTTTCAGCCCGTTACATTCGCGTTCTCTATGGGATATTCAAACCTATCAGCAGTACACTGGTAAGTTCTACCAGTTTCATAGAAAGCAAGCTGGGAAGCAAGATCAGCAAGAATATCAGTAATGAAGAATTTGAACATGCTATAGAAATAACAGTTGGGCATACGGCCACCCGCGAAGAGGTAAACATCTTTAAAGGAATTCTGAAATTCGGGAATATTGCTGCCAAGCAGGTGATGCGTACACGTATGGACGTCAGCGCGCTGGACCATGAAATGACTTTTGCTGAAGTAAGGACTTACTGCCTTGAGGCTGGTTATTCACGGCTGCCTGTTTATAAAGAAAACCTGGATAAAGTGGTGGGCGTTATACATACCAAAGATTTCCTCCCACATATTGACAAGGATGTATTCGATTGGCATGTATTGATCCGGGTGGCCTACTTTGTGCATGAAAGTAAACTGATTGATGACCTGCTTAAAGAATTTCAGCAGAAGCGGATGCACTTCGCTATTGTGGTGGATGAATTCGGTGGCACATCGGGTATCATTACCCTTGAAGATATAATGGAGGAGATAATCGGGGATATTAAAGATGAGTTTGACGAGGATGACCTTAACTATAAAAAAATAGACGACCATAATTATATCTTCGAAGGCAAAACCCTTATCAATGATGTGTGCAGGATACTTGGCATGCAATCTGATACTTTTGACGCAGTACGCGGAGAAAGTGACTCGCTGGGCGGACTGATATTAGAGATCTCGGGAAAATTTGCAGCTGTAAATGAAACAGTCAGATACGACCATTATGAATTTACTGTTCTGGCAGTTGAAAAAATGAGGATACAAAGGGTAAAGGTGACCATTCATCCGCCTGTTGAGGAGGAGGAGGAGTAACTTTCACGCCGGCCGCACCGGGCTGCCGCCCCAGTTGGTATTTGATTGCAGGTTTTCACCTTTCATTATTAGCGACAAGGAATCAACATTTACGTTGTCGCCGATCTCGCTGTCATAAAGTATAATGGTGCGTGCACCTATACTGCAGCGCTTGCCGATCTTTACGGGACCTACTTTCATCACACGGTCTTCAAACAGATGCGTTTGTGGTCCGCAATCTTCATTAAGCGCGGTATCATCGCCTATGCTTACCATGTCGTACTCAGTTATATCCGTGGTATTCAGATACACTCGCTTGCCGGTCTTAACCCCGAAAAAACGAAGAATAACAGGCAACCAGGGTGTTCCCCTGAGGAAGTCTAACAGGAAAGGAACAGATAATGCTTCAAAGGTAGAAGTGATTGCCTCAGTTCGCCATACCTTCGATGTCCACATCGGTTTTTGTTCGGATTTATAAATGCCTATAGTTACCCATTTTAGGACAAGTGTTACGAGTACAGCCGGCAGCCCCATAAAAAATAAATAATAGAACGGCAGGAGCAAAATTATTTCCCACCATTTAAATGCAACCAGCAAATCATGTGCATAGGCAATGAAAAGAATACTACAGATAAGAATAATCGTTTCGGGTATGAGAATGCGTATGAACTCAACAATACTGCGTGCAAGCACCCTCTGAGGTGATGGGCGTGATGTAAGCTCTGTGGCGAAAGTCCGGCTGGCCTGCCTTCGTGGCAATGGAATCGCAGGAGACCCGAACCAGTCTTTTGCTTTTGCATCTTCCAGTTGTTCCTTACTCGGTGGTGTTGACAATACACCTATAAGCATACGGCCCGGAAGATTGTACCCCTGTGGTATCAGTGCGCTATTGCCTACAAAACTATTATTCCCGATTACGGTTTTATCCAAGATCAGTTGCTGACCTCTTACATCCGACTCTCCAAGGGTAACTGCATCGGCCACAAAAGCGCCCTTACCTATTACCAGCAACGGATGAGTAACACTGCTGGCCGTAGAAATCTCTGTATTCTTGCCTACTTTGGCTCCCAGCGCACGGAATAGCAATGAGATATACACGGTTGCATAAATAGGATGCAGCACAATAAGCGACAAAGACATCAACTGGTCAGCAAACCATTTACGAACATAAAACCAGCTATAAATAGGATACTTGCCGGGTTTGATGCCCCACTGCAGCAGCCTTGTCAACAAAACAGTAACGATGGTGAATACAATGATATAACTTAATGCGAGTGATGGTGTTACTACCAGGTAGCTAAAATCATAATCAGGGGTAGAGTTATCAAGGTTGTTGATGATGATGATAGTGGGTAACAATGGCAGCAGGATAACAAATGGGAAGATGAGCAATGACAATGCAAAGATAAAGGTGTACCTGCGCCGCTTGCCCGGCGATACAAATAATGGCTGAGGCAGGTCTTCTATTGCTTTCTTTTCTTTGAGTACAGCAGGGCTACCCTGCCATATTTCGCCGCTTTTTATGGTTTTCCCCGGCTGCAGAAAACTAAGGTCCTGTAATTCACCCCATTCTTCAATCCTGGCTCCGCCCGCTATTATGGCGCTGCTGCCGATATAAGCGTGATCACCAAGATGTATGCTCCTTAATTTAAGCATACCATCTTCTACGAAAGCATTATCAAGAATAACCTGCGAACTTATGCTTACATCACTGCCTATGGTAACAAGGTCTTCTGCACCAATGGTAATGGCTGCCAGTTGCGCGTCACTTGCCACTTTAACCCCAATCCGCCGCAGGTAAATGCCATATAGAGGCGTGCCATTCAGGAACTGGGATGGCAACAGCCGCTGCATAGTCTTTACAAACCACCATTTGAAATAATAAGTACCCCACAACGGATAATCTCCTTCCTTCATTTTACCTATCACCAGCCATTTCATACCAATGGTGAACAAGGAGAACAAAGGAGGTATAAAACAAAACATACAAAGAGCGGTAGTGATGCCGTAGGCTATGTTCTTTGTTTCCTCGGCAACATAATAATAACCAAGATAGGGAAAGAATATCTGCACGGCAAAAAGCCCGTAAATAAATAACAATGAAACAGATTGCGCCAGCCAGCACCACAAATGCCGGGAGCGTGGAATGGCGTTGAATACCCGCTTGGCGCCTGTTTCAGGTGCGGGCTTAGCTTCCCAGTATTCTACCAGCTTATTCAAAGGCCGGTTAAGGTAAATATCCTTTAGCGACGCCTGGGGTATATTTGCTTCCTTGCGCAATTTTGAAACAAAGGCGGCAGCAAGCAAAGAATGACCACCCAGGTCGGTAAAAAAATCAAGGGTTAATTCGATGGTCCGGTTAGGGAAGAATTTCCTTAAGCCTGCAACTACCCGATCACCCAAAGGAGCGTCAAGGTCAATTACTTCATTTGTGATTGAAACCGCATTTTCCAGCAGCATGGCAGGCACAGGCAACGCCTTCCTGTTTATTTTTCCACTCGGAAGCCTTGGCATTTCTGCCAATTGCATGATGACACTAGGCACCATATACGGCGGCAAAACCTTGGCCAGTTCCTCCCGGATAGTTTGCTGGTTCATTTTTACAGGGTCATCGCATACTACATATCCTGCAAGGTGATCCTGTCCGTTGACATCTTTCTTTACCGCAACTGCTGCTGCTGTTATTTCTGCCAGGTTACCCAGTTGTATCTCTATTTCTCCAAGTTCTATCCGGTACCCGCGCAGTTTAACCTGGTCATCAAAACGCCCCTGGAAATCAATACTGCCGTCAGGGTTGATGATAGCGGCATCACCTGTCCGGTAAACAATATCACCGGGCAATTGTGCTAACGATTCCGGTTTAGGAACAAACTTCTGGCTCGTTAGCTCCGGCAGGTTAATATATTCTTTACCTACACCCGGACCGGTAACCACCAGTTCACCACGCTCGCCAACAGGCAAGAGGTTCAATTTTTCATCTACAACTGCAAGGTTATAATTAGGCAAAGGAATACCTATGGTTATAGGATCTCCGGGCTTAAGCGCTATAAGTGTTGCTGTTACTGTTGTCTCCGTAGGACCGTAACTATTATAAAACCGGCGCGAAGGAATAGACCACCGGGATAATACCTGCGTTGTACAAGCTTCCCCGCCTGCATTTACAATACGAAGTAAGGGAACGTCAGCTTCCATCACCGCCAGCAGGCTTGGTACCGCATGCAAAATAGTGATCCGCTGCTTCCTGAGTACCTCATCCAGTTCATCAATTGATTTGGCAGTTTCTGCATCTGCAACCCACAGGGTAGCTCCGGCAAAATAACTGATCCATGTTTCCTCACACCACATGTCGAATGATACCGAAAACCCCTGGTACACTCTGTCTTCACTGTTTACCTCCAGCACTGTTTGTTCTGCACGGATTAAATGACATATCTGCCTGTGCGAAATAGGAATACCTTTGGGCTTACCGGTACTGCCGGAAGTGTATAATACATAAGCCCAATTATCAGGCCTGGGACCAGGTGTTACGTACACAAGTTCATCAGCTCCGGACTGTGCAATTACCGGAAAATTCGGGCACCCTACATTTAGCTTTTCCTTGCCAATATACCCCTTTGCACCAACCTCGTTTATCACAGTTTCTACACGCTCGGGGGGCATTTCATAATCCAGCGGAACATAGGAAGCGCCCGCCTTAATAATACCCAATACGGCCACATGTAATTCGAGTCCCCTTGGCCACCATAAGCCTATGGAGTCACCTGGCAAAATACCGTTTTGGTGCAGGTAATCGGCCATAACATCACTCCAGCGATCAAGTTGAGCATAGGTTAATGTTGTATCACCGAAAATCAGTGCGGTATTATCAGGGTATTTTTTTGCAGACATACGAAACAGGTCTGCAAGTGTTTCTTCATGCAACAGGTCAGGACGATTTGCTCCAAGTACTATGCCGGGATTCATTTTCTTATTGTCAATAATTCTTAAGTAAAAAAAAATATAGCAGAAAATATGTTTTCCTGCCATAATAAGTTTACTACATAAAACTTATACCACTATTCTAATTCTTCCGAAAAGTACAACAATTCCTATGGATTTTAGCATGAAACAAGTAGGTATTATACATTACTTATTACTTTTGAAGCAATAAATAAATTATGACGCCTGAAAGAGCTGCGAAAATAAAAAGGGTTTTGGACCACCGGCAAAGCGGACTGGCCGTGATCATGGAAAATGTACATGATCCGCACAATATTTCCGCCGTAATGCGCACATGCGATGCTGTAGGCATACAGGATATTTATGTTTTGACCACTATGATTCCGCGCCACAAGAAATTCGGGAGGAACAGTTCTGCGAGTGCTTTGGGATGGCTAACCATTCATGAATATGATAATACAAAGGCTTGCATGAATACGGTAAAACAAAAATATAATAAGATCTACGCCACGCATCTCGGCGTCGAGTCACATTCGTTATACGACCTGGACCTTACTGAAAACGTGGCGTTGGTTTTCGGCAATGAGCATGCGGGAGTGACTGATGAATGCCTCAGCTACTGCGATGGAAATTTCATCATCCCGCAGGTGGGTATGGTACAGTCACTGAATATTTCGGTAGCATGCGCCATAACCATGTATGAAGCTTTCAGGCAAAGGACCCTTGCCGGTTTGTATGATGGAACCAGGCGGTTACCCGAAAATGAATGTAAGGAAATCCAGAAAAAATGGCGGATGTATGGGGAATGAAAACGTCCCACACAAATGTGCGGGACGCTTCTAAAATTAATTTATTATTCCTTTGAGTTTCCGGCTGACCAGAATATTTGTTTCTTCAAACTTCGAAATGTTGGCCAAAGATCAACAGTCGAATTTTCTGATCCAACGTACTCCCCTTTAGGGGCCGGGGGCTAATTCCCCAAATAAGTCTTCAGCAACTGGCACCTGCTGGCGGTGCGCAGCTTCGTGATTGCTTTATCCTTGATCTGGCGTACACGTTCACGGGTAAGCGAAAATTTTTCGCCTATGTCCTCAAGGCTCATAGGATTTGCAACCCCTATCCCAAAGTATAACTTAATCACATCGCGCTGGCGGTCTGTAAGCGTGCTTAGAGAACGCTCTATTTCGCAACGCAGTGATTCGCCATGATACAGGTCGGCATCAGCAGAGTCGGAATTCGGATTTTCGAGAATATCCAGCAGGGTATTATCCTCGCTGTCCACAAAAGGCGCATCTACCGATACGTGACGGGCTGCTACACCCAGCGTGGTTTCCACTTCCTCAGTACCAATATCCAGCAATTCAGCCAGTTCTTCGGTTGAAGGCTCACGCTCATATTCCTGCTCCAGTTGTGAGTAAGCTTTACTGATCTTGTTGGACAGGCCTACTTTATTCAAAGGCAGCCTTACAATGCGTGATTGCTCAGCAAGCGCCTGCAGTATGGATTGACGTATCCACCATACAGCGTAGGATATGAATTTGAATCCGCGTGTCTCATCAAAGCGTTGTGCGGCTTTAATAAGGCCCAGGTTTCCTTCGTTAATAAGATCGCTCAGGGAAAGCCCCTGGTTCTGGTACTGCTTTGCAACAGATACCACGAAGCGGAGGTTAGCCTTCGTGAGCTTTTCAAGCGCGCGCTGGTCGCCCTGTTTTATACGGATTGCCAACTGAACTTCCTCCTCAGGAGTAATCAGGTCTACTTTCCCGATCTCCTGAAGGTATTTTTCGAGGGACTGGCTTTCACGATTAGTAATTGACTTCGTGATCTTAAGCTGACGCATAGACATAGGCAAAGAATTGAGTGGTTAGAGATAAAAACTCACAATTACTGAAATCGGTATTTGGTGACATTGCTATGGCAAAACTAAGGCTCTTAACGATTCAACCCAAAAAAAATTATGAATACATTAACAGAATCTTGCTATATTGCCTGAATGGCTATAATAAATATCTGACATTATCAATAATAAAATTTTGATTCTAGCATCATTTTTTTATTATTGCACCTAAACTAACATCAAGTGAGTAGTCACATAATGAACAAAAAGAAAGTAATGTACTCGGTGGAAATCCCTATGAGGTGCTCCCCATCTATTTTGTACGAGTTTTTATCTACCCCCGTGGGCTTACAGGAGTGGTTTGCAGATAAGGTTGACCAACGGGAAAATAAATTTCATTTTTCCTGGAACGGCAGTACGGACACAGCAGAAATACTCGAACACCTCGATAATGAATTCATCAGATACCGTTGGGACCACCAAAACAAAGATGAATTTTTTGAATTTAGCATCGAACAAAGCCCTGTTACGAACGAGACTATTTTAAGGATCACTGATTTTGCGGATAAAGCAGATCTGAAAGATCAGGAACGTCTCTGGAATTCACAGGTACATGACCTTAAACACCGCATTGGCAGCTAAGGAGCGATGAATTAATAAAGTCCGCTAATTTGAATGTTCTTTTCTATTTCTGCTGTGTTGCAAAAAGTCATTATTCCAAAACATCGGGCCACAGATTTTGCTCCTCACAAAAAAAGAAAAACCTGCCGGCAGCCAGGCAGATAAACAATCCAACTTGGCAGACTTTATTTCGTCATTATTCCTGAAACCAGGATTTAGCCTGATTTTATTTCCCTAGCGGCTACTGCCGTCAGGATATATTGCTATACTTTTTCTTTATAAGAAAAGGTTAATCTGTGGGTTACCATAACAGCTTAGCTGGTGTTTTTATGTAGGTTTGTGTTTTATACCTGGATTTTTGATAAAGAAGCTTGACATATTGATCCTCCGAAGTTTTATCGGGCCATTCATTGTTACCTTTTTTGTGTCACTTTTCGTGCTTGTGATGCAGTTTTTCTGGCTTTATATGGATGAACTGATTGGCAAGGGGATTGGCATATGGCCTATTGCCCAGTTACTGGCATACATGTCTACTACCCTTGTCCCGCTTGCTTTGCCACTAAGTATTTTGCTTGCATCAATCATGACTTTTGGCGACATGGGTGAAAATTTCGAACTGGTTGCCATCAAATCCTCCGGCATTTCATTGTTACGATTCATGAGGCCCTTGCTTTTTTTCATAATAATGATCGGCGGACTTGCCTTCCTGTTCAGCAATAATATTATTCCGGTTGCCAACCTCAAAACCTATTCGCTGCTCTACGATGTAAGAAATTCAAAACCTACTTTGAATATACGGCCTGACCAGTTTTATAATGAGATACCAGGTTATTCAATAAGGGTTGGAAGTAAGGACGAGGACGGGAATACCATACACGATGTAATCATATATGACCATACTGACCACCTTGGGAATAACAAAGTAGTCATTGCGAAAGAAGGAAAAATGATCACCTCAAAGCAATCGCTGATATTTAAACTCAGGGATGGATGGCGCTATGAAGAAGGCTATAACAGGGGCTTGCCCGACTATACACAAATAAGAATGCATTTTGCAAAATGGGATAAAGTATTTGACCTTTCTTCCTTCAAATTTGGAAGAACAGATGAGAATATGTTTAAGACCGCCCACATTATGATGAATGTGAAGCAGCTATCAGAACAAATAGACAGCCTCAAACGCAGCAAGGGAAGAGCTTTCAATACCATAACCGGTTACCTGAGCCCCTACATTTCGTATGATAGCAGAAGTAAAGAAAATGCCGGTTTATTTAAATATCTTGACACCAGCAGGCAGACAGCAAAAATTTACGATTCCTCCTTCCTGGAATTCATTCCTGATTCATTGAAGACGGCTGCACTGCAAACGGCATCCAATAATGTACGCAACTTCAAATCATCCACCTATATAAGTGCGTTGAATAAAAAAAATGATGACGATAATTATGTAAAGTTCGACATTGAATTTCACCGGAAATTCACACTTTCTTTTGCATGCATTTTACTATTCCTCATAGGCGCGCCACTTGGCGCTATCATACGTAAAGGCGGCCTGGGAATGCCATTGGTTATTGCTGTAATATTTTTTATGGCGTTCCACATACTGAATATTACGGGTGAGAAGTTATCAAAAACAAATGCCGTTATCCCATGGATGGGTATGTGGATGTCCACTGCTTGTCTGCTGCCACTTGCCTTCTGGCTGGTTAAGTCTGCACGGAACGACTCTCAGATATTTACTAAGGAATGGTACTCAAGGGTGTGGCGCCGAATAAAAATTCTCTTACCAGTAAAGGAAAAAAGCATTGATTAATAAACAACTTATTTCATACAATCCGTATTTTATTATCCCGTTTTTTATGTGGGTACTGGCGGGGGGGATTGCCATTTTGCTGGCTACTAAAATGACGCTTTTTTTCTGTTTCAACGGGCATTGTACAGATATTTCCGACATTTTTCTGTACTACTTTACCTGGCTTGGCCAGGCCGAGGTTATTATTCCTTCCCTGTTATTGCTCATGGTTATTCCTGCCTTCCGGAACAGATGGTACTTTCTCACGGCCCTGATGTGCAACATAATCCCATTCCTTATACAGCATTTTATTAAAGGCTGGCTTAACTTTCCGCGCCCTATGCTCCTGTTCAGGGATGTGCCGGGGATACATTATTTACCCAAATGGCCAATGCTGCTGCATAGCAGTTTCCCTTCGGGGCACAGCCAGGGCGCATTCAGTTTTTTTTGTTTTCTTTCACTATTACTTCCCCAAAAATTCAGAGGAATCGGCATTCTGTTCTTTCTGCTTGCATTATGTGTATGTTATTCCAGGATTTATCTTGCCGCTCACTTTTTTGAAGATGTTTATGCAGGCAGTATCCTGGGTACGGTATTAACTACTATTATTTTTTCTGTAATGGAGCAATATAAAGATCGCTTTTCAGGAGAAAAGAATACTTTTATTTAGTGAAGATGCCTGGCTATTTACGATATACTATTGTCGCCATTGTTGGCTGCTTACTATTCCTCCCATTCCTGGGGCAGGTACACCTGTTTGACTGGGATGAAGTAAACTTTGCTGAATGCGCGCGCGAAATGATCGTGTCAAAAGACTACCTGCGCGCACAGATAGACTTTATGCCATTTTGGGAAAAACCACCTTTTTTTATCTGGATGCAGGTATTATCCATGAAGCTCTTCGGGATAGGCGAATATGCGGCGCGGTTCCCAAATGCGCTTACAGGTGTCATCACACTGGTAACCCTGTATCATATAGGGAAAAGAATAGCCAACGAAAAAGTGGCCGCATGGTGGGTATTGCTGTATACGGCAACGTGGCTGCCCGCTTTCTATTTTAAATCAGGAATAATAGACCCGGTCTTTAACTTCTTCATTTTCATCGCATTCTACCAGGTACACCTCCTCCGGTTTGCATCACAGAAAATACTGCATTCACTATTGGCGGGTTTGTTCCTGGGCATGGCTGTGCTCACAAAGGGCCCTGTAGCCATACTGGTGGCCATACTTTCATTTGGAACTTATATTATTATCAACAAGGGCCTGGCCGGGTATAAACTTAAGCATTTGTTTATTATCGTAGTGTGCGCACTGATACCAATGTTTTTATGGCTGTGTGCGGCCATAGCGGCTCACGGCATTCCTTATGGAACATGGTTCATAACCGAATTCATTTCCTACCAGGGACGCCTTTTCAGCACCGGGGACGCCGACCATGGCGGACCGTTCTATTATCACTTCGTCGTACTCCTGTTCGGCTGTTTTCCGGCTTCAGTCTTTTTGTTCCAATATACCCGTAAAAGGATCACACACAACCTGCTCACACATGATTTCACCCGCTGGATGTGGATACTTTTCGGAGTAGTGCTTATCCTGTTCTCCATTGTTAAAACCAAGATAGTTCACTACTCTTCACTTTGTTATTTCCCGTTAACTTACCTGGCTGCTTTGCAGATTTACCGGTTAGGCCATGAACAATTCAGACTTAAAACACCGGTTAAAATCGCATTATTATCCATTGGCTCATTATTAGCGCTGCTTATTGCTGTTATACCGGTAGCAGGTATTAATAAAAACAAGCTTGTGCCTTTTATTGAGGATCCCTTTGCCGTTGGCAACCTGGCCGCAAACGTTCATTGGCGTTATGCCGAATGTGCCTGGGGTATACTATACCTGGCAGGGATATGGGTAGCTATATTGATGATGAACAACAACTTCCGGAAAGGAATGATAACGCTTTGTGTCATCCAGGTGATCATCATCCAGGTTTCGGTGCTTCATTTCACGCCTAAGATCGAGGCCTATTCTCAAAATGCCGCAATTGAATACTTCAAAAGTTTTGAGGGAAAGGATGTTTATGTTCAGCCTTTAGGCTATAAGAGCTATGCTAATTTGTTTTATACGAAAAAACTGCCGGGAACTGATTCAAATTATAATAGTTTCAGAACTGACAAAGAAGGGCGGAAACTGGAACCAATAGCAAATGAGCGTTGGTTACTTTCCGGGGAAATAGACAAACCAGCGTATTTCATTTGTAAAATACAAGATAAAACAAAATATAACAGCCTACCCCAGTTGCTGCAAATTGGAGAAAAAAATGGATTTGTATTCTATATGAGAAAAAATAACTGATTTTTTTATTTTTACTTTTTATACAAGCCCGGTTGACTGACAAAATTTTCCAATTTTATATTTTTTGAGATGGATGTCATTGATTTTTAACTGTAGACACAGTAATAAAATATAATGATGTGCATATAAAAAATTTATCGCTCAAAAACCTTAGGTAATAAAAATTTATTGATATTTTTAAAGTTTTATAAAATACCTGACAGGACATGGAATTTGAAAAGGCAAAAAAATTCATACTCGGCAAGCTAAAAAAAGAATTAACTAAAAACCTTACTTATCATAGTTTAGGCCATATAAAAGATGTGTACGGTGCTGCTGAAAACCTTGCAGTTCTGGAGAAGGTTGCAGGTGAAGACCTGTCACTGCTTTTGACTGCTGTTTTGTTTCATGATTCCGGATTTCTTTTCTCACAAAAAGAACATGAGCGCCTGTCTTGCGAACTTGCAATGAAACACCTTCCTGAGTTTGGATATACCCTCCCCCAGTTAGAACGCATCTGTGGCATGATAATGGCTACACAAATTCCCCAAACTCCTCATAATCTGCTCGAAAAAATTATCTGCGATGCCGACCTTGATTACCTGGGCAGGGATGATTTTTTTACTATTGGAGATAAATTATTTGATGAACTGGTTATGTATGGGATTATAGACAATGAAAACGAGTGGAATAAACTCCAGGTACGCTTCCTTGAAAAACACCATTATTTCACAGCATCAGCTAAAAAACTCAGGAAGGATAAAAAAGCCCGGAACCTTTTGAAAGTCAAGTCAAAGATCAGTTAATATAAACATACTGCATCGGTTCCGGTAAAAATAACGAATTGATTGGGTTGAATCCCACCGCATGTCATAAATTTCTTCCCCTAATGAAAATACTGAGACATTTACCCGGCTATGTACAGGATATAATCTATTCGGCAACAGGTACTCTTGTTGCAGGATTCGGGCTTAAAAGTTTTTTAGTTCCCAATGGTTTCATTGATGGCGGAGTAACAGGCATATCACTTTTGCTGCATGAACTTTATCATGTTCCGGTTGCCTTGTTGATTGTGCTGATCAATATACCTTTTATCATTGCAGGGGCATACCAGGTAAACCGGAGATTTGCTTTGAGGACGCTGGCCTGCGTTATAGGTTTAGGCTTTTGTATTGCATTCCTCCCTTACCCGCATATGTTTGCCGAAGCAGCAAAGTACGACAGGGTAATAATTGCAATATTCGGCGGCTTTTTCCTGGGTATGGGAGTGGGGCTGGCTATGAGGGGAGGTTGTTCTATAGATGGAATTGAAGTGCTGGCTCTTTATACACTGAAAAGAAGCAGTTTCACCATCAGCGAGATCATACTGGGCCTCAATGTGATCATATTTCTGATAGCTGCATTGAAACTTGGATTGGAAACCTCACTGTACTCCATGTTAACTTATTATGTGGCCTCACGAACCATTGATTATGTTATTGAAGGTCTGGAGGAATATACAGGGGTCACTATTATTTCAGGAAAAAGTGAAATCATTAAGGAGGAACTGGTATTGA
The DNA here is from genome assembly GCA_903839875.1 of uncultured Bacteroidota bacterium. Taxonomy (GTDB): domain Bacteria; phylum Bacteroidota; class Bacteroidia; order Chitinophagales; family Chitinophagaceae; genus Nemorincola. The sequence goes on along the minus strand of CAIMDZ010000125.1, from coordinate 2,844 downwards.
AAATGGGCAGGGGCATTACCGTTTATAAAGGCGAAAGGGGATATATGAAAGATAATTTCAAACACCATGTGGCTACCGATATTGTTTTTACTGTGATCACCCGCCTTGAAGTCAGGAGATTGAAAAACCTGGTCCATTCCATAGATCCCAATGCTTTCGTATTTACCAACACCATAAAGGAAGTAGCAGGCGGAGGTGGGGTAATTAAGCATAGAAAAGGACATTAAAGTCTTATTTTAGTGGTCCGCTTCAACAAAAAACAATCCAAAATCCTAATTCCATCCCGATAGCAATCGGGACCTAAGTAAACATTATATTTGCCTCACAAATTTCCAAACATGCAAAGAGATACCGCAATATTTAACCTCATTCAGGAAGAACTTGAACGCCAGCGTCGTGGACTGGAACTGATAGCATCTGAAAACTTTACCAGCCTCCAGGTGATGCAGGCTATGGGCAGTGTTATGACCAATAAATATGCAGAAGGCTATCCGGGCAGGCGTTATTATGGCGGTTGCGAAGTGGTGGATGTGAGTGAACAACTGGCTATTGACCGCGCTAAAGAAATGTTCAATGTGGGTTATGCCAATGTGCAGCCCCATAGCGGCAGCCAGGCCAATACAGCTGTAATGCTGGCAGTTTTGCAGCCGGGCGATGTGATACTGGGTCTTGACCTCAGCATGGGCGGACACCTGACGCATGGCTCACCAGTGAGCTATTCGGGCAAACTATACCAGGCACACCATTATGGTGTGGTGAAGGAAACGGGGCTGGTAGATTACGATGATATGGAGGCAAAGGCGATAGCCCACAAACCAAAGCTCATTATCTGCGGCGCATCAGCCTATAGCCGCGACTGGGATTATGTGCGCATACGCGCTATTGCAGATAAAGTTGGTGCTTTGGTGATGGCAGATATTGCCCACCCTGCCGGACTTATTGTAAAAGGTTTGCTGAAAAGCCCGTTCGAGCATTGTCATTTTGTAACAACTACTACCCATAAAACATTGCGCGGCCCCCGTGGCGGACTGGTGATGATGAAAACCGACTTCGAGAACCCATGGGGCCTGAAAGGACCAAAAGGCGAGGTGCGGATGATGAGCAACCTGCTGGATATGGCGGTGTTCCCCGGCACACAAGGCGGCCCGCTGGAGCATGTGATAGCAGCGAAGGCAGTGGCATTTTATGAAATCCTGCATGATAACTTCCTCGCCTACGCAAAGCAGATTATCTCAAATGCACAGGCAATGGCAAAGGCTTTCACCGATAAGGGTTACAACATCGTTTCCGGCGGCACCGACAACCACCTGATGCTGATAGACCTGCGCAACAAAAACATAAGCGGTAAGAAAGCCGAGAATACGTTGGTAAAGGCGGACATAACCATCAACAAGAATATGGTACCTTTTGACGATAAATCACCTTTCATTACGTCAGGTATCCGTGTAGGTGTATCTGCAATGACCACCCGAGGTCTTAAGGAAGCAGAAATGGGACAAATTGTCAACTGGCTGGACCGTGTACTTATGTCGCCTGATGATGAAACACTGATCACCAATGTGCGCGGCGAAGTAAATGACTTTATGAAGGGCTTCCAGATGTACCCTGAAATGGACAGGAAACATTTTGAGACGTCACTAAGCTAGACAACAATAATATAATTTCCAGGCCGCCACTGTGCGGCCTTTTTTTATCTCAAAATCAAGATGGACAGGGTTTTCCACTTTTCAGCAGACAAAATATATACATTATACTATGCTTCTAAAACCCATCGGGAATAACCATTGCGCCTTTGCATGAAATTTTTCCTCACAACCCTACTTCTTAAAAATCTCATTCAGCATTGCAGACAACCTGAGTCCGCCAATGAGTATCTGCTTTTCAATAACCACGCTGTTTTTATCAATGTAAGCCTCCGGCAGCACTGACCCGTGAAAATTATAAATCCCGGCAAGGAACGCGCGGCCTTCATTCAGCCAGGCAATAACATCGTATTGTTCCAGTTTGGTCAGTTGTGTAGCAGTAAACGATTCATGCTGCGCCAGCACCTTCTGCAGGTTGATGTGCGTAGTATCAATGATCCCTTCATCCCATACCGCGTGCAGGTTATTAACGTATCCACCACCAAAGCTTATAGGCACCTTGTTTCCACCCTGGTCGATGCCATAACCAACATGAAGTGGCTGGTGCAGGTCGCCCATAAGGTGAATCAACACTTTAATGTCCATGTTTATCTGGTCATGCGTCATGCCCTTCCTGTTGCGCAATTCATTGTATACCCGTTCAATCTGGTTAATGATATTTGGATTGTCTGTGGGAACATACGTCTTTCCTTTGTCCACATTTACATAATGCCATGGCTTCATGCAGGCAAGTGAAGCGTTACTTCTCATATCATCCATCCATGTAGCAGCATTATCAATGCTCATACCATCAAGGTATTTTTTTACCGAATCGGAAATTGGTTTTGCAGCATAGTGCATGGCCACTTCACCTACCATCCGGTGCCCTTCCTTTCCCCAACCAAAGGTGGTGTGTGCATAAAATATTGCGATAGCAATAATCGAAAAAAATAAATACTGCTTTTTCATGAGCTACATTTTGGTAGAATATTTTGTAGGTTAAAAGTAATAATTTTCATGACGGGGATTGTTAAGTAATTAAATTGGATGTGACCTGTTGTTATCGCCTGTTGTATTAAAAACTATACACAGCGTCTTAAATAATGCAGCATAATTTTCTTAGTTCATCGTTAGGCTTTTTCCAAATTTCCATTTGTTTCTTTATGACACAAAGCAATTCATCCAATGTGCTGAAATATTTGTTGTGGGTGCAAACCCTCCT
>CAIMDZ010000124.1 GCA_903839875.1 uncultured Bacteroidota bacterium | reverse complement strand
TTTTCAATGAGCAATGCACCTGAGGGGCTAAATGTCAGTAGTATAAGAGGTACAAATATGGGTTATGCCCCGTCACGTGGCTACCCATTTCCCGCAGGAAACGCTTCACTGGCAATGGTTTGAAGCCCTTGAAAGTTATAATTCCCCTTGCATAAGGCAATGCCTTTTGAATTTGTGCGGATACCTAACATGGGAATTCCCTGAAAGGGATAAATCCCATAGTCCCGATAGCTATCGGGAGGCAACGCCCTATGAACTCGTGCGGATATATATCCTGAAAGTCAGAAATCCCATAGAAGTGGGCATCGCCCATCGAACTGTAAATAAAAGATGTGTCCTAACGGTAGCCCTTTAGGAGGGCCGGGGTTTATAGGTAAATGAGGTCAGACCAATTTATATTGAGTATCGGTATAAACCGCGTTTTTCGGAAAAAAAAGGAGCGCTGTTTCCAGCGCTCCGTAAGTATTTGAATAGTCTATTCTGTTATGGGAATTCTATACCTTTATACTTGTTCACATCAATTGGCAGAACTGTTGAACCATAATATGCATTTATTGTCTTAATTACTTCGTTTGCATATAACGCATAGCCACGTTGAGTGGGGTGTATCCCATCGAGTGAAAAGGCGCCATCTGAAACGAACTGCGTATTATAGGTAATACCATTGAAGGTTATGCCCGTAGAAAGGTTCTGAAAATAAGTGTTGATATCTACATAGGCTAATTTATGCCTGACAGATTCGAAATAGATGAACGAATTATAAGCAGTTACTGCGCTCTGGATAAACTGTATCTCATCCGTAGTAAGAACATAATTGTCAGGAATAGGTGTTGTGCTTCCCCAGCCCGCACAACTGATAGAATCCATAGGACAGGTCATCAATATCAGTTCTCCCTTTATAGCCTGCCTGGTGTTGTTATGATGGTCCTTGATTATGAAGTAGTTGGAACCGGGCTGGAATACCTTTGTCCATGCCTGATCTTTCCAAAAAGCGGCAAGCGTATCTGCCTGTCCCTGACGGTCAAGAATCAAACCATTAATCGGAACAGCATGGAAATAGGGAAGTGCGGTAATGTCCGGTACATTTAATAAGGCGCCGCTGGCTCCAGTGATAGTAGCCGCATTAATGATCTTGTCGTAGTTAGTATCGAAAACGGCTGTAGGGGTAATGTCGTTGGGGTTATAAATATTCAACGCAACCGGAAGTGCGTTGCCTGTACCATCTCCCTGGCCGCCATTTAATGCGTAAAGGAGTACATCATTCATACCCATTTCTACGGTAATGAATGTAGGGTACAGATTATTCACCCTGTAATTCAGTTCTTCGAGCGGAGTACCGGCCGGATTTTTATAAAACCTGTTAGCATAAGGGTATCCATTAGCAACAGCAGCTAATCCCCAGGAAAGTACAGGGTAATCACAAACACGAATCGGCATAACACCGATATTGTTTATCTGTCCGTTGTTGCTGGCGCTTACAAAAGGTTTCGCATCTATAGGGTCTGGTACGAAGTTTTTTAACGACATGGGAGCAAGGTACATGGTCGTAGGAGTACAACTGTTGGACGTGTATCCCAAAATAAGTTTTGGACCAGGATAACCGTTATCGCTGTTAAGCAGGGGCTGAACAAACGGGCCATTGGCACCGTAAGGAGGAGGCACCATATTCATCTGCCCGAACAACAGGTTGGGGAATGAATATAATTGCCCTGAAACCGTAAGGGTACCATTCATGAAACCACCGGTATAGTTATCGCCGATGGCGAGGTAATTGGTAAACTTCGCCCTGCCGGCAGTTGGTGGTGTGGTAATATTTACACTGGGCCTGCACGCGGCAAATAATATTGCGATAGCGCCAATGGTACATATTTTTCTCATTATTTATATTTTATGCAGTTTTTAGAAATTATAATAAAGGGCAAGGGCCGGAGTAGCAGCTTCTGTTTTATAAGTGCCGTCAAAACCGCCATATGTATAGGTAGCATTGCGTTTTACAGAGGTTGTTCCTTCGAAAGCTGCAATGATGGTAAATCTTGGTAAAGGCCTGATAGTTATACCGCACGTAAGAACTACACGGTCAGCATCCGGAAGATCAGGAGATACATAGCCATTAGTTACCGGTGTAGGATCGTAGCAGCCACCGGCCATAAACGATATTACCTTACTTACCTTGTAGTTGGCGCCAATCCTTGGCGTCAGGGTGTTACGGTAATGTCTTGGAGCGTGATTATTCTGCAATCCGGAAGTGTGGTCAGTAAAATTGATCCGTAAGGAATCAAAAGAATTCCACCCTGTGTAGTTAAGGTCTAACTGTAATGTAAGACGATCTGACGGCCTGAATCCGATGCCTACAGAAGCAACCTGTGGCAAAGGCAACTGGGAATCAAATGTAGTATTCGGGAATTGAGTACTTAATGAAGCAGGCACAGAAAAAGCTGCAGAGCCACCGCTTATACTCATATTTACCTGCGAACGGTAAGTTAATCCTATCTGTAAATTATCGGTAGGTTTTAAATGTATGCCGAGGTTAAATCCTACACCATTTGCATTGCCATGCAAATGAGCGGAACCATCATCATCAGTAGAGCCACCGGGGCCGTACTGGCCATGAACCGGCAGTGATTGCCTCATATCAAGCGTACCAACAGCATATACAAATCCGGCGCCCACCGAAATAAAATCTGAGCAACGATAACTGAATGTGGGCTGTATACCTACAGCTTTCAGGCTTATAGACTGAATGATATAGCGGCCAATCCATTGGTCATCCCACTTTAAACCGATGCCTGCCATAGTATAAACACCTAAGCCCAGTGCAAACTTGCTATCCTGCATTATCGGGCCGCCAACGTAAAAATTGAACGGGGTAAATGTCTGGCGTTGAGTAGTTGCCGAAGACATCTGGTTTCCAAAAGCAGTAGACGGCATAATAAGACCCATGCTTGCATAACCCTGAATACTCTTAAGTCTTGCAAGACCTCCCGGATTGTAATAAATGGTTGCGGCATCCCATACCCATCCAGTGCCGGTACCACCCATAGCAAGCTGTCTTATTCCTTGCATGTTTATCTGATAGCCTGCACCAAAAGTTGTTATTGCTGACAATAAAATTACTGCTGCCAATAAGTGTTTCTTCATAAATTCTGTAGTTAATAAAACGATATTATCAATGCCACAAGTGCCATTAAACGGTTAAGGTATGGCGAAATAATTATAAAACCAATACCCGCCTTAAAAACAGTGCAAATATATGTCTTATGAGACCGCAATTCCAATGGTTGCAATGGATATTTTTATATTTTCTTCCTTAAGCAGTGCAAGCGCGCAAGCCTCCAGGGTAGCGCCTGTTGTCAGTACATCATCACATAGTAAAATATGCTTACATGAGAGCGCCCCTTCCTTTACCCTGAAGGCATCCTCCATATTTGTAACCCGCTCTAATCTTGTTTTATGGGTCTGGCTTTCTGTATCGCGTACCCTGGTTAATAGCTCATCTGAAGCGGGTATATTAAGAATTGTACCTATACCTTCTGCGATCAGCAAACTCTGGTTATATCCTCTTTTTGCTTTTTTTGATTTGTGCAGGGGAACCGGGATAATGAGGTCTACGGAAGATGCCCATTCAGTTTTCAGCAGGCTTTCTCCAAGCCTTCGGCCAAGGTAAACTCCGATTTCCTTCCTGCCTTTATATTTAAGACCATGGAGTAAATGTTGTAACAGCCCTTCACTTGTGAAGTAGGCAAGAGATGTTGCATAGCTAAAGGGTATTCGTCCGGCAAATCTGAGTGCAGCATCATTATCTTCAATTTCACTATAACCGGTCTCCGGGAGCTCAATGGCACAACTGATGCACAAAACCCGCTCAGCCGCAAGTAAAGGTTTGCTGCAACCCTCGCAGAGACGGGGATAAAACAGGTGGATAAGGCCGTGCCGTATTCCCTTAAAAGGATGTGTCTTAATCACAGATAAAAGTACAATATCACATCCGTCTAACAAAAAAAACGCCCCGGAAACAGGAGCGTTTTAAATATGCGCGAACTTTAGACTTTCGACTAAAGATTAGTTATAATTTACAGTTACCGGCACACCAGTTGCATTGGTGTAAGTACCTGAAGCCTGAGCTGCTGCTACGTTAAGGGTAGCGCCTACTGTCAGCGTCTGTGTACCACCGGTGCTTAAAGTACCTGTTGCAGATGGTGAGCTGGTGAAGGCATTCACAGTCATGGTGTGTGAAGAACCGTCAGCGATGCTGCAAGAAGATGGCAAAGTGATTGCGTAAGTGTAGCTTGCCTGACCTGATACGGTGAAGGTAGCAGCGGTAACGGTACCGGTTGTTGCTGGCAATGTAACACCACCTGCACCACCTGTAGTACGTGTGCTGGCCGGAGCAAGAATTGCAGTACCTGCTATTGTAGCAGAAACGGCTACGTTACCGAAGTTCATAT
>CAIMDZ010000123.1 GCA_903839875.1 uncultured Bacteroidota bacterium | reverse complement strand
CCTTCAAAAGTCTGACAGTTATCCTGTAAATTTGCATAAATTCCGGGATGATCCTTAGCATGTTATTATTCTTCAATTTTCTCTTCGCACCTCAGCCACAAGATATTCCCGGCAGTATTTACGATTTTAAGGTGGAGTCGTTGAACGGTGGTACTATTGATTTTTCGCAATTCAAAGGAAAGAAGATCCTTATTGTTAACACGGCATCAAAATGCGGTTTTACCCCACAATATGAAGCGCTTGAAAAATTATATAAAACGCATACGGATAGACTGGTGATTGTAGGTTTCCCTGCTAATAATTTCCTTTTCCAGGAGCCCGGCAGCAATGATAAAATAGCTGATTTCTGTAAAGAGAATTATGGAGTTTCATTTCCTATGGCTGCCAAAATTTCGGTGAAAGGAAGGAAAATGGCACCCATTTATCAATGGCTTACAGAAAAGAAATATAATGGTTATGAGGACAGCAAGGTGAGGTGGAATTTCCAGAAATACCTGATCAATGAACATGGGGAGCTGATTGCTGTTTTCGCGCCGAATGTGGCACCGGATAATCAGAAAATTATCAGCGCCATAGAACAGTGAAACAATCTTACAAACGATTATCAGCTTCTGATAAACTCCGCAAAATCATTGGTCATTGCTACAATTTTTTTTGTTTCGTAATCAAAAGATACCATCCCGGTTTTGGCATGTGCAACGTCTACTTTTTCATGATTCCTTGATGTAGAAATATGATAAAGGATATCGAAAGAATAGTCAGTAATTTCCTGAATGTACAGTTTTACGGAAAGGACGTCACCGTAAAACGACTCGCCACGATAGGCGATCATTACATCGGCCATGATAAGGCTGGTGCCTGCGGCATTCATTTCGTTATATCCGTTTATACCTAGCATTTGCAATCGCGCCTCGTGAATAATGGACAATATAGCATCATTGCCAACATGATTGCCATAGTTAATATCACCTATTCTGACAGGAATTGTTGCGGTATACAAGGGATTTTCCGCAGGAAATTTTATCTTTACGCGACCCATAATTGGTGAATTTATGAAAATTATTTGTGTCGGGCGAAATTATGCTGAACACGCCAAAGAATTACAGAATGATGTTCCCACCGAACCGGTGATATTTATGAAGCCCAAAGGGGCCATATTGCTTCCCGGGAAAGCGCTTTATTATCCTGAATTTACCAACGACCTGCAGTATGAGTGCGAGGTGGTGGTAAGGATCATTAAGAACGGAAAGCATATACAGGAGAAATTCGCCAATAAATATTATGGCGAAGTTACGGTTGGAATTGATTTCACTGCCCGTGATGTGCAGCGGGAACAACAGAAAAAAGGTTTGCCCTGGGAGATAGCCAAAGCGTTTGACGGTTCTGCAGCTGTGGGCAGTTTTGTGCCCATAACCGTTGAAACCAACGTCAATAACCTGGCCTTTCAGTTAAAGAAGAATAAAGAAACCGTGCAGGACGGACATACCCGGAATATGATCTTTACAGTAGATAAAATTGTAACCTACGTTTCCGGATTCTTCACCCTGAATATCGGAGATTTGATATTTACCGGCACTCCGGCGGGTGTTGGCCCTGTTGTTCCCGGTGACCACCTGGAAGGTTATTTGCAGGGGAACAAGGTGCTGGATGCGGAAGTGAGGTGATTAGGAATTAGGAGTTGGGAATTAGGATTGTTTTGAATGCAAACTAGCGGTCATGGAGTAATTCCCATAGTTTTACATTTTATAGAAGTACTGTCAAAAAAACATAATCCATCCCGATAGCTATCGGGACCCAAATTACGAATCCCAAATTCCAAAAAGAGAAATGGAAGTAAACATAGAACCAAGCTGGAAAAGGGAACTGAAAGAGGAGTTTGGCAAACCCTACTTTGAAAAAATTGTCACCTTCCTGAAGGATGAAAAGAAAGCCGGAAAAGTGATTTATCCACCTGGCAAACTGATTTTTAATGCATTTGAATGTACTTCATTTGATAAGGTGAAAGTAGTGATCATAGGCCAGGACCCTTACCATAATCCGGGGCAGGCGCATGGTTTATGTTTTTCGGTACCTGATAAAATAGCGCCCCCACCCTCTCTTATAAATATATTCAAAGAACTTCGCGATGACCTGGATATACCTGTTCCCAACACGGGCAACCTGGAAAAATGGGCAAAACAAGGCGTTCTTTTACTCAATGCATCGCTAACGGTGGAAGCTGGTAAGCCAATGTCGCACAGTGAAATAGGATGGCACATTTTTACGGATGAGACGATTAGGCATGTTTCGAAAGACAAGGATCATGTGGTTTTTTTATTATGGGGTAAATTTGCCCAAAATAAGGAAAGCCTGATTGATAGTACTAAGCATAAAATATTAAAAGCCGCTCACCCTTCCCCGCTTTCAGCGTGGAATGGATTTATGGGATGCAGACATTTCAGTAAGGCAAATTACTGGCTGAAGGAAATGGGAGAACAACCAATTGACTGGACTTTATAAATTACTCAATGGCTCAATGAATGAAAGTAGTTAAAAATATATCAGGTTTTCTTTTCCTTTTCTACTCGCTGGTAATTTTCGCAATTACCATGCTGGTGGTGTACATTCCGATATGGATCATTTCGAGGCTGCCAGAGCCGAAAAGGGCCAATGCACTGCATATAACTTTCAGGCTATGGATGAATGTATATATGCCATTGGTTTTCTGCCCGGTATTCAGGAAAGGGAAGGAGAACTTTAAGAAAGGAGAAAATTATGTAGTGGTCATTAATCACAATTCGCTGGCAGATATTCCTGTTTCTTCACCCTGGATACCAGGCGCTAATAAAACACTGGCTAAAGTCGAAATGTCGCGGATCCCCCTATTTGGAATGATATACAGAACAGGGTCAATAATTGTGGACCGGAAGAATGAAAACAGCCGCAGGGAAAGCGTGGTGAAAATGCAGGAAACCCTTGAAATGGGCATTAACCTTTGTCTGTATCCGGAGGGGACACGAAATAAAACCAACATGCCTTTGCAACCATTTTTTGACGGAGCATTTGTTACAGCAATAAAGGCCCAGAAACCCATTATGCCCTGCCTTATTTTCGGTACTGCAAAGATTTTGCCTCATTATAAGAAGTTTTGGTGCCGTCCCTACCCTATCCGCATCCACTTCCTTAAGCCTGTACCTACAACAGGTTTGACATTGACTGACGTAGCAACATTGAAAGAACGAGTGCATGAGACCATGGAAAAATATTATATTGCACACCGAAAGGCATGACATTCAGCATAATTGGCACGGGTAACATTGCATGGTTCTTTGGAAACAGAATAGTTACCGGGCATCATCGTTGCACAGGTGTGTATGGCAGGAATTTGGAATCGGTAAAAAAACTGGCAGAGGCGCTATTAGCTGATAAATCGGGTTTGATAACTGATATTGAAGATGGCGATGCCGATATTTGTTTTTTAGCTGTTTCAGATACTGCAATTGCGGATGTAGCTTCTGAGCTTAGATTTAGCAAGACTGTCCTGGTGCACACCGCCGGAGCATTGGGATTAGACAGCATTAAATCAGCAGCAAAAGACCGTGCAGTGTTCTGGCCGGTATATTCTATTCTTAAAAACAACCCTCCTGACCACCGCAATATACCTTGTGCCTGGGAGGCCTCTTCAGACAAAGCTAAGAGATATGTTTTGTCCATTGGTCATGCTATTACCGATGTACTATTTGAGGCTAAATACGAACAGCGCAAATGGCTGCATCTTTCGGCAGTAATTGGTAATAATTTCATAAACCACCTGCTATCAGTATGTGAGCAGATATGCAAGGAAAACAACCTGCCTTTCTCAACACTACTACCCATTATTGAGCAAACTTTCGACCGGATAAAACAGTCTTCTCCTCAAACATTGCAAACCGGCCCTGCCATCCGCCACGATAGCACAACCATTCATGACCAGGTGGCGCTGCTGGCAAAACACCCGCATTGGCAAAAGATTTATGAAGTAATTACAGCCTCTATCCAAGCCAATACCGGAAAATAAATATCTCTATAGCTATTCACTATTCAATGTTCTGAGTTGATACCTTACCTTTGCCCAAAATTCTGCCATATACATTCATGTATACAATAAAATTCAATTTTGAACAAAAGGGATTAGCACCTGTTACCATAGAAAATGTGGCACCCGACCAGAGTATACTGGAGTTGGCGCTGGATAATAATATAAACCTTCATCATAATTGCGGCATGGTTTGTGCCTGTAGCACCTGTCATTTGTATGTAGAAAAAGGTGAGGAATTTTTGCCGGAGTTATCTGAGAAGGAAGAAGATTTTATAGACCGCGCTGTAAGCCCAAGAATTAATTCAAGATTGGGGTGCCAGTGTATTCTTGAGGAGGGTGAAGGGTATATTGAAGTAACTTTGCCTGATCAGACACAATTCCTCGGAGAATAATTTTCAAATTTGCACATTTTCAAATTTTCACATTAACATGCATTACGAACCACCGATACACTGGAATGACCACGAAGATATTGCCATGAAGCTGTATGAACGCTTCGGGGATGACTTCGGGGAAAGTCAGATATACAGGATACGGTTTACCGAACTTATTGAATGGGTTCTTGAGCTACCCAATTTTGCAGGCAAACGCGAAGAGTGCAATGAAGGCCACCTGGAAATGATTCAGTCGGGATGGGTGTATGAATGGCGAGATAACCAGGGGTAGGATTCACTAGCTCACCTGAATTAGCTAAACGCGTAACTTAACCTCACTTCGCCTACGTATAAACTTCGTGGCAGGTGATGAGCACATTTGAAATACCCGTCATTTGTGCAGATGCCTCGCCCACTTCGGCGTGCCAGCCGACCCATCTAAAATATTGTAATCGTCTGCTATCAGCACAGCCTTCATCAGCCGGTGCTTGTTAGAGAGATGCGCAACCATATATCCGGCAAAGGTAAGAACACTTGCCACAAGGTATGTGCTCGCTTTGGCCGCCATCTTGCTGTCTTCAATCGTGCCATAATGTACGCCAGCTCCAAACAGACCCAGTGTACTGATGCCAAGTGTCCAGGAAGCAATTTTCCATTTTTCGTGCCGCTGCAGCATTTTATACTCAAAGGTTCCGGGCGTCATCAATGGCCTCAGGTGCCGGTAGGTAATTGTCTTTAATGGGTCGCCGGGCGACGGCCGCACATAATAGTGGTCGCTCCTGCTTCTCGTTAAGTGGCCGGAGGGCGAGGTGGTCCAATCGTGCGACACGAAATGATATAGCGGTATCCTACCATCTGCCATCAGTCCTTTAGGGTATTCCCCGCGGCCTTTTGTGTCACGGGTATCAGTCACCACAACCTTCTTAACGGAAGATTCGTTGAATGTCTTAGCAAAGTTAGCTTCCGAAATTCCGGTGTTATTCCCTGTATCTGATGTCGTCGGCTGCTTTTTGCTGGCCTTTCCTGAAACAGATGATCCGGAGCCCATATGCTCCCCGGCTTTTTTGTGGGTGTGGCAAGAAGAAAACACAGCTATCAGAAATACAAGAACAAGAACGGGGATACGCATCATAAAGATTTAAGGAGATGAAAAGCAGCAACAAAAGAATATAAATAATGTGACATTTTCAAATAAAACAGGAAACAGAGTGTTATAACCACAGGTCGTAAACGCCCCGCTTCGCCTTAATTACTAAAGCGTTCCACTCTCGGGGATCAACGATGATGTAGTACCACGTAAATGTGGATGTAATATCTTTTCTGTAATAATAAGGTGAATTGCCGGTGCAATAATTTCCCCCTCAGGTTTTACCCCTTACTTATTGATGTGACATGGAACTACCCAGTTCCTGAACTACCTCAATACCATACTCCACCTTTGTCCTTCATTCCCATGTCGAAATGGCTGTGAATATACGCAATGAAATCGTGCCCCATTTTCTTCATTAACTCAATGAACTTTTTCATATGCTCATGTATTTAACGAAATTAAATTGTACAAAAAGTATACCTGAAAGTATAGAATTGGCCTGAATTCAAAAATTTGTGATTTTCTTTCTATTTTTGTTTTCCGGTTGAATAGACGGGATGTAGCGCAGCCCGGTAGCGTACCACGTTCGGGACGTGGGGGTCGCTGGTTCGAATCCAGTCGTCCCGACATTTACATAAATGGGAACAATTAAGCACAACTGAGCATAATTGTTCCCATTTTTACATTGTTCGGCATAATTTGGAGTATAAATGCAACCATTCAAAGCAGGCATTTCCTTCGTTTGGGTTATTCTTGCTTACTGATGTGGTTATTATTCCGGCCGAAAATGAACAATTTTTCTATCCTTGCTGTCAGAATTTCGCACCTAATGTTATATAGAAGGATCTTCCATCGCCCGGTAATACACCATTGCCAAGATAAACAAGCGTTTCGGTTCTTCGGGTAAAGTATTTATTGTCTGTCAAATTATTTACACCGATTCTGATATTATACTTGCCAAGAAATTTATAGCCCATCGCAAAGTCCAGAACATTATAGGGCGACACATAGCCTACGCTCGGATTTGTTTTAGAAGCTGCTGTATTGTTTGCATCTGACCACGCCCCACCAACGGAAGAATAATAGAAGGTGATGGATACATTTTTCACTGAGTAATTTATGCCGGAACGGCTAATGAATTGTGGAACGTCCTCCAGAATTTTCCCTGTCAAATCAACCGTCCCGACTTTTCCATTCAAATACTTTGCATCATTATAGGCGTAGGAAGAAAATACAGATAAGTCATAGTTAGCATGCTCTTTTTTTAAATTAAGCAAGTGAATTTCTACAAAAGCCTCCACTCCTTTAGTGAGCGCATTCCCTGCATTAGTCGTGAAGGTATAAGGATTTCCTTTGCTGTCGGTGAGGGTTATATTTCCTATCCTGTTCCCATAATACAATTCAAATCCGCTTACATCAAAGTCCAGAATATTTTTAATTTTTCCTCTGAAACCTATATCTGTATTATAACCACTTGCATCTTTCAAATTCGGGTCAATCACAGCCGTAGTTGATCCAATCACAAGGTTCGAATAAAGGATAGGGCGATACGCCTGCGAATAATTGGCATAACTATTTATAGTCTCTGTAATCTTGTATTGCGCCCCTATTCCTCCCAACAAGATGCTGCGAGAAGTAGAAAGCGATACGGGATTTAAATTCTTGTATACCTGGTATTCCGTTCCGTTTAAAGTAGAAACGAGATTATCATACCTGACGCCGGGAGTAACGGATAGCCTGTTTGTGATCCGGAAAAGATTTTCAATAAATGCCCCATAGTTTACCGTTTTAAAGAGTAGATCAATACCGTATGTGCCGGTTTGTGTAAGATCAAAATCAGTTCCTGTGGTTCCCACTCCGTTTTGTTTTCTGTCTGTAGAAGTGATTGAATATTTCAAACCACCCGATAATGCACTTTCCTGATTGAACAGCGTGTATTTTCTTATCATTCTTGCATCAACAGTATAGCTATTATAATAATCCCTGTTGACCACTCTCGCTGAATAGGAACCAAGCGTCTTGTTAATGGTGTCTGCGTTTGTTGGTAAGTTTGGATTTGCAATTACCATGTTTCTTTGCCCAAGCAAACTATATGCTTTTACATTCAATTGTGTCTTATTATTTATAGAATAATCAAAAAGTAAAGCGGGCAGATTAACTATGGGATTAAAATAATTTCGGCTTCTTGTTGACAGGTGGGGATCGGCGGCAAACATTGAATCGGTAAGTCCACCCGCAAATTTCTGCAAATAGTTTTCTCTTGAATATTCAACGCCAATATCAATCCTATCCGTTGGTTTATAGTGTAAACTTCCGTAAGCATTCAGGAAATTATAGTTGGAATTGGGGCGCCATCCATCGCTGCTACGGTAATTAAAATAAGCATAATAAGTGAATTTCCCCTTTTTTCCACCCATTGCATTAAAGGAGTTAAACGTATTGAATGAGCCATATGTTTGCTGGGTTTCAAGTCCTAATGTTTTAGAAGTGTCAGGTGCTTTAATGACATAATTGAGCATTCCGCCAAACTGAGGTCCATATTGAAGGGCCGCCGATCCCCTGATAATTTCAATTTCCTGTACGGCTTCCAGTGGGGGATTATACATTGCTTCAGGATAACCGTACAAATCGTTATTAACATTGCAGCCATTTTGATTCACATTGAACTCCCACGATCTGTGTGGACTTAATCCTCTTGCACCTACACTGGTTTGCGTGCCAGATCCATCCAGTTCCCACGAAGTGATACCCGGCACTCTTGCAAACACATCCCTGGCTCTGTTTTGCGCAACATCTGCATTCATATTGTCAACCAGAATCACTTCATTCTTTTTACCTGAATAAATACTTGTTCCGCCGATTTCAGGTAATCTTACAATGCTGCCTATGCCTTTTTTCCCATGTACTTCAACAGGCGGAATTTTAATGACGCTATCCCGAAGCGATTGGGAAAAAGCATTTTGAAACATAGAGCAGCCCATAGCGCAGAGAAGGAGTTTCTTCATAAATAGATTTTTTTGCAAATTGGTTTGTTCGCAATTTTTCGGTATGTTTTTAAAGGAACACCGATGGTTAAAAAAAATCAGAGATTTATGTTTTTTGATTGCTCATTTATAAATTCACTAACGCTATCCACAAGTTTGTGAAACTCAATAATTGCATTTTCTCCTGCCTCTGTAACAATAGTACCGCCACCGCTTTTCCCGCCAAGTCTTTTTTCAACTAAGGGAGTTTCCGCACGTTCATTCATTTCTTCGACCATTTGCCATGCTTGCCGATAAGACATTTTCATTTCTTTGGCTGCGTTTGTAATTGACCCTGTCTTTTTTATTCTTTCAAGCAATTCCACTCTTCCTTTACCGAGCAATTTTTCTTCTCCGGCAAAAAGCCAAACACGAAACATTACATTAAGTTTTCTTTGCTTTGCCATTGATATGCTTTTGAAAACATGCCGAAATATACAACAAATTTCATTTTACCAAAGAATAGTTCGAAAGTTGTCCGGCCAACCCCATACCTGAATAGGTATTATTGGGTCGTTTTATGTCAACTTTTACGCCATAATGTTAGTCAGTGCTAATACTTGCTGAATTGCCAGCAAGTCCTTGATAAAAAAGTTCGAAAGTTGTCCAGTACTCCCGACATGACAGAAATGGGAACAATTAAGCACAATGCTGCATGTTTGTTCTCATTTTTACATTAAGAAAGGTCTTTTTTAGTTATTTTTGTACGATGCCTGAAATAAGTAGATTCCTGGGGATAATCATAAGAATGTTTTATAATGAGCATAATCCGCCTCATTTTCATGCATATTATAATGAATACAAAGCTGAAATTTCTATAGACACATTCGAGATTCTCGCTGGCAATTTGCCAAACAGAGTTTATAAAATTGTTGTTGAATGGGCCTTAGACCATAAAGATGAATTAAAGAAAGATTGGGATTTACTGCGTAATGATACTACACCTTTGCCAATACAACCATTAACTTAAAAAATGAAAAACATTATAGAAGCGAAAGCATTGAATAATAATATTCTTCAAATCAGATTTGAAGGTGGTGATACATTTAATGTAGATTTGAAACCGTTTATTAAATCCGGGGTTTCGAGTGCATTGAAGGATCAACAGTATTTTGGTTTGGTGAAAGTTGAGGAAGGATATATAACCTGGCCTAATGGATATGATTTTTGTCCTGAATTTTTATATGATTATGCTAAGAATCATCATGAATGATGCAGAAAAAATTGCTTAATCATCCCGACATTAGCAAAAATGGGAACAATTAAGAACAACACTGCCTAATTGTTCCCGGTTTATTTATGAATAATTGTTCCGTCTAATAAATTTAAATTTACTTTTTTATTTTCAAAGGAGATTTTTGGCTTTACTGTTGATCCTTTTATCTTATCAGACTTGAAATTTCCAATTCTGTTTTAAAACATAGGTTGTTAATTGAGTTGCCCTTTTTCCCGATTGTCTCCTTTTTTTATAAGTAATTTATTAAATTTACACTATGCAATACACTTATAAAATAATGCTGCACAAAGAACCTGAAGGAGGTTATACCGTAACAGTACCGGCGCTGCCCGGTTGCATTACCTGCGGTGAAAACGCAGATGAAGCCATTACGATGGCAAAAGATGCTATTGACATATATTTAGAAGAACTGCAAAGCAGGGGCGAGCATATTCCGGATGATAGCAATACGCTTGAATATTCATTAAATCTGGTACGGGCATGAATGTACTAATTGAAAAATTCATGCCTCTAAGGAAGATTGGCATTAAGGGATTCTTCGTTACCGTTAAATTTAAAATACTGCTCAATTAAATATCTGATTTCAAACATTTTTTCTTTTAATGGCGCTTTTAACCCGGCAATTCTGCTTATTTCCGAGGTTAATTCTTTTCTCATTAATACAGTAGTATCAGATTTTTCATTTTCAAAAAACCATATCTTTTTAGCTTTTTTCATATTGTTGCCATTTAATTAAATCTGAAATAAAAACCCTGCTGCCTTCCCAAAACTGCAACCTGACACTAACTTACCCACTGAGTAGAAAAATCACCGTATCCTAAGCAGGGCTGGGTAATTTATTGCATCTTTTGATACCACCTAATCCAGGTGCTTAGTCATAACGCTCATTTGTCTCAT
Organism: uncultured Bacteroidota bacterium; assembly: GCA_903839875.1. Lineage (GTDB taxonomy): Bacteria > Bacteroidota > Bacteroidia > Chitinophagales > Chitinophagaceae > Nemorincola. The sequence continues at coordinate 5,285 of CAIMDZ010000123.1, read as the reverse complement.
AGTACGGGATATCAATATCATTAACACTTTCGATAACATCATCCTCCAATCCATAACCCTGAGTCAGATCGGCATGATAGGCCACTTGCTCATCATTACTTTTCTGAAAACCGCTATTTGCTTTATTTAATTGTTTGGGCCCTTCGATGAACTTCTGGAATACCTGGTTCTGTATGTTATATGTCATGACATGGTTGTTTGCCGGAGTAATAGCAGAACCGTGCCAATAACCATCGGCGGCATATAAAATGTAAGGAATAAGACCGCATCTTTCTTATAGAACGTTCTTCCAGGTAGTTTTTATAACCATTTACCGGTTAGTGCTGTACGGTCGTTTTAATCTATTAGGGTGTAATTCCCAGCCGCTTGCGGCGAAGAAAAAAGATGAGGTTTAAAGATACCTCGTCCGCTTGTGGCGAGGTTGTTCATTGATCTTTTAAAAAGCGCTACCACCAGTTTAGAAGAATAATAGGTGGCAAATGGGTACTCATCACGCCATTTGGAATTCTATTTTTTAAAACATTTTTTTAATGATGACTTTGAACAACCTGCCCAGGTTGTTGTATGCAATTAAAAACCAATTTTAATAAACTTCCTCCTGTTAAAATCCCTGTTCTCGCCGTGCTTCACATAACCCAACTGGTTGGTTCGCATTGTGGTGGCGCCGATTGTGAAATCAGGCGTATTGTTGTGGTGGTGGCCATATATCCAGGTGTGGATATCAGAGGCTTCGATAAGATCAAAAAGCTCGGTAGCAAATGCTTCATTCAGTATATCTCCCACATACTGTTTGGGGTAATGCATGAAAGTGGGGACATGGTGAGTTACCACTATTTTATTATTTACATTACTATCAGCAATGACCTGCTTTAAAAAGGTAATACTATCGCTATGCAATTGATTGTAAACAGGGACTGAGAACCGGTAGCCATGGTATTTTATGACATGGAAATCGCTCAAGGCCCGTTCTATCTGCCATTCGTGTGCGAGGTTGATTTTGCTCCAAAGTGTGGAGAAAATAAGATCAATGCCGTCATGGTGTATGGATACATTATTGACAAGCGATACGTTGCTTCGTATCTTTTCATTCAGGATGCCGTTCTTTCCGGCTATATCCGAATGATAATATTCATGATTGCCGGGCAACCAAAATGTTTGTGCATAATTATCAGCAACAAAATCAAAAAAATATTTGTGCCTTTCCATAACAGCGAATGGCACTATGTCGCCGGCAAGTATCAGCATATCACCCTTTAGCTCTAAAGGGTATTTCTTCATCAATTGTTCATTGAGCGGGAATTCAAGATGCAGGTCGGAACAGTATTGCAGTTTCATTGTATCAATCCGGGCCGTCAAAACCCAATTTAATGCAGGGGCCCATTGATTCGAAATTAAAAAAAACTCCCGGAAAACCAGGAGTCTTTTATGAAAAAGTGTGTGTGTTTATTTCTGAATTACTACTTTACCGGTGTAATTTATGTTTGCTGATTTGATATTTACTACATAAGTACCGTCATTCAGATCGCTGAGATCTATTTGTTTTTCACCCGTGGTTTTGTCTATGATTAATGTGGATTTGCGTATTACACGGCCTGCAATATCGGTTATTTCTAATTCCGCTGCTACGGTTGGTTGATTTGCCCATTGGATTTTCAGCGTTCCTGATGTTGGACTGGGGTAGATATTTATTGCGCTACTACCTGCATTAAATTTAGAATATACCGCCAGGGCTGAGCTTACTCTAACGGTGGTATAAAAAGTATCAATAGTGCCATGCCCGGAAAATGGGGTTACTATTACTGCATAAGTGGTAGTCACGGTAGGCACTGGTACAGCTACTGTTGCAGTGGTACCTAAAGACATAGAATATGTTGCAGAATCCGTCCACCTGTATGCTGAATAACCCGCCGGTGCATGGAGTGGTGTAGTGGAAGTAGAAGGTGCATCGTAAGACCTTTCAAAACAACCGCTTACATCTATATATCCATACCCAAAATGACCCCCGGTAGCGCAGGACGAAGCAATGAACTTAACAATAACAGTATGACCTTCATAACCAGTGAGATCAATAGTTTCTGATGTCCATGGCTTATGTTCGATATCGAAGGAGTCGGAGATGAATCCTCCCGAGTAGGTCGAAAAGATAAATGGACTGGACGGCAATGCCAGCCCGGTAGCAGAGTCAACAGCAGTAACTTCCATTACAGGCATATCAGATAATATGTGGGCTGGATTCTCAAGAACTGCTGCGTAATCATATATCAGCTCATAACTGGTAGTTCCTGCGGGAATATGTATATTATAGCTTGCCGCATCTGCATTGTTGTTAATGGTATCAAACGCCAGCTTGAGGGAGTAACTCCCCATATCTACAACCGGGAATCCGCCAAAGTGCTCGGTTCCTGCGCCCGACGTAAGCGTGTGCAGGCCCGGAACAGCTGCGCCCGATGTAAATGTGAAAATATGACCGGAGGAAACCGCTCCCCTGTAAAAAGTCCAGTTTGCGGTTGTTCCAAGTTCGAAGTCCATATTGGGTGGAACAAAGCTCTGGGCGTTTGATGACAGATAGCATCCGAGTATTAAAGCGGAAGAAAGAATTACATTTTTGCGGCACATAAAATAAGGATTTTGGTTAACGATGCATTAAATGTACATATATTTTTAGCAATTTCTACACCATAAAAAGGAAATTTTTCCTGTACATCAGTTTACCGATTGCCTGTCCATTGCTGATGGGATAATACTTCAGCCTGCCGGGGGAAAACTTTAATGGTCAGCACACGATGTACTTCCTCGTCTGCATCGGCACAGCAATCAGCTAATACAGTAATGCGGTAATCTTTGTCGGCTGCCTCACGCAGCGTGGACAACACTACCCCACTCGTAGCAATGCCTGTAAGTACCATGTGCTGAATACCCTGCGATCTTAAAACAACTTCAAGGTCACTGCCTGTAAATGCGCTGACACGACGTTTGGTAACAGTGATCTCGCCGGGCTGTGGCGCAACATCAGGATGAACGCTCATCCACTCATTCATATCCACATTAGCAAATCGCTCCCTGGCTGTAGCAAGGCTTTTGTTGTTCATATTTAGTTCCGGCGCTCCGGCCCTAAAACCTATTACTACATAAATAACAGGGATTTTCTTTTCACGGGCATTCGTTATTGCATTTGCCACTTTACCAATAAACGCTGTAGTATCAGGATACATGCGGAGAATTCCAGCCTGCATATCCATTACCAGCAGCGCAGTGTTTTGGTGATTTAGTTGATCCATAGCTAGCTTTTAAAGCACTAAAATACTAACATTGTGGTAAGAAGCCTGAAACGATTTCATGCGAATTGGTAATGATTATTAACCCCAGCTTCGGGGCTTCTTTCTTTTTTGATAATAATTATCTTATTTTTAGAATAATATAATCCTGTTTTGTTCCCTTCATTTCTAAAACCAACTTTATGAATTTAAGAATTAATTTGTTTTTATTGGTTCTGCTATACTGCAAACGGGATAGAATAGTGCATTAACGAAACATGGATTTTGCGAGCTTGAAAACTACATAATGTGTTTATTAGCAAACAATTATTATTCGTGTCTTTGCGCCTCTGCGTGCGTGAACCATTTTCTTGCACTGATTTATGCCGCGCGAAGTATAAATGCCCAAACTGGTATTTGCCAGAATAGCAAAATAATTTCAAATGAAATGTAAGCCCCTACAAAATCTGAAAAAGCAAAAACATATTATAATACCGGGCATGATGCAATAGAAAGCCGCGATTTCAAAAAGGCTATAGAAAATTTCAAACTGGCAATAGCTGAAGATCCAGGCTATATAGATGCATACGACAACCTTGGGCTTTCTTTCAGGCAACTCAATATGCTGGATAGCGCTGAGCATTATTATTTAATTTCCATTAAAAAATACCCGCAGGGAACAGTAGCCAGAGGCAATATGGCCGTAGTAGAGGAGAAAAGAGGGAATCCTGAAAAGGCGGCTGCATATTATAAAGATGCAATGCAAATTGACAATAAAGACCCTGAAAATTATTACGGACTTATGAGAGTTTACCTTGGTCAGAAGAAATTTGCAGATGCGCTTGAAAACGGTAATATTGCTGAAAAATATTACACGGAACGGAATGATCCAAATATTTGCGACTGCTATTACATGCTTTGCATTACGCACATAATGATGAATAATAAAGAGAAAGCACAGCATTATGCCTGGTTGGCGCAGAATAAAGGACTTCAACCAGACCCGGCTATTATAGAAACACTGAAATAATGTTTGGAGATAGATTGAAGGTTAAGGACCGGACCTGATTAAGTTTTTGTTATTACTGGTGGACTGGAAATTACCAGGTAAAAGGCGTTCACCGTTTAACAATTATAGTCATACCTTTCAATAACTTCATAATATGGCATATCCCTGTCATAGGCATTTGCAATTTCATCGTTTTCATCTTCATAATCTTGCAGTAACTCAGTATGGCTGGCTGCCTTTTCATCTATGGCTATTGCATAACCGCCATTTGTGTTTGTGAGTTGTTTTGGTCCCTGAATGAATTTTTGAAAAACCTGAACCTGAATATTATATGTCATAACGGATCGTTTATAGTAATTGTATAGAATCATGCCATCAAAATTGTTTAGCTCAATTTTTTAGAAAATAATTATCCCAAAACAATATTGTTGGAATGGATAAATATCCTCACAATAAAAGACGCTCCCAATTTGCCGGGCCACTGCGTATTTGTTATACTTGTTGGACCTAATAATCAGGCAAGTAAAAGTTTCATGCCCGCCCTACATGAACAAGCAAAGATGTTTTGTTCATTGTTCGAATTCCAAAAAAAATTTCGCGAATATTTGTTACATCGGAACCAGAAATCACAGGTTATTGTTGTGCAATAAGAGTTTATGCAAAAAATACAAACAAAAATACTATTTTGGCTTATTGAAATCAGTTGATTAGACAAAAGTCACCTTTTCTTTTATTTGATAAATACCATTTATGCTGCGACCCGGATTAGTAAGGTTTATTTTGGCTACTATAGTAGTTATTTCTCATTTCAGCAATGCAATCATGTTGGGCAAATTTGCGGTATGCTGTTTTTTTATTTTAAGCGGTTACTGGATTTCATCAATGTATGAAAACAGGTATTCGAAAAAAGAAAATCAATTAATCCCAAAAGTCGCAACCTGACTTTGCTATAATTTTATAGTGTGAAAATCAGTCATTACGCATTCAGTTAATCCGGTATTTATTTGCTTTTCTTGTTTTTT